>NZ_CP025422.1:2838661-3184145 GCF_002848265.1 Zhihengliuella sp. ISTPL4 | reverse complement strand
CGGCCGAGCCTGCTGTTCTTCCCCCGCCCGATCGATCACACCTTCCTCAACGCGCCGACCGAGGAGTCGGACTTCGCCTGCGCCACGATCGACTTCGACGGCGGGACGACGCATCCGCTCGTCCGCACCCTCCCCTCCGTGATCGTCCTGCCCCTTGACGAGGTGTCGACCCTCGCTCCCGCGCTGGACCTCCTCTTCGCCGAGGTCGACAACGTGCGCTGCGGCCGTCCTCTGGTCGCCGATCGGATGTTCGAGGTCGTGCTCATCCAGCTCCTGCGCTGGATGCTCGACCACTCGGGCGAGCTGGCGCTGCCGCCGGGGCTGCTGCCCGGACTGGCCGACGAGCGACTCGCACCCGCCCTCGTGGCGATGCACGAGGCCCCCGGAGAACCTTGGAGCCTCGACGCGCTCGCGCGCACGGCGACCATGTCGCGCAGCGCGTTCGCAGCGCGATTCAAGGAGGTCGTCGGCCGCGCGCCGGGCGACTACCTGACGGAGTGGCGGCTCACGATCGCCCAAGAGCAACTGCGGGCAGGGATGTCGGTGAGCGCTGTCGCCGCCGATCTCGGCTATGCGAGCGCCTCCGCCTTCTCCCGCGCATTCACCCAGCGACTGGGCCGCTCCCCGCGGGCCTGGCTCGGCCTCGCGGCCTGAACTCGGCGCGGCCCGAAGGTCGGCGATCAGAGGTGGAGGCAGGAATCGAACCTGCGTGCGCGGTCTTGCGGACCGTGACCTGGCCACTCGGTCACTCCACCGGGTCTGGGGTCCTCAGCGTCCCGGCGGGGAGTACCCCTGCAGGAACCGCCCGAAACGCTGCACCGCGTCGACGAGGACGCCGGTCTCAGGCAGGAAGGCGATACGCAGATGGTCGGTATCCGCGCCGTTGAAGGCGCGGCCGTGGACGAGGAGGATGCGCTCGGCGTCCAGGAAGTCGAGCACGAGCCGCTCGTCGTCGAGGATGCCGAACACCTCCGGGTCGAGGCGGGGGAAGAGGTAGAGACCGCCGCCCGCCTCCTGCACCTCCACACCGGGAATCGCGCGGAGCGCGGCCGTGGCCGCGTCTCGCTGCACGGTCAGCCGCCCCTCTGCCGAGACGAGCGCATCGAGCGATCGATCGTGGCCCAGCGCCGCCGTGATCGCATGCTGCGCCGGCACGGACGCGCACATCCGCATCGAGGCGAGCAGCCGCAGGCCGGAGAGGAAGGGATCGTCGGCGGCGAATCCTGTCGTGAGCGCCCAGGCCGCCCGGTAGCCGGCGACGCGGTGGGTCTTGGACAGCCCGGCGAAGGTGACACAGGGCACGCCGGTGGCGATCTGCGCCGTCGAGACGTGCACGAAGCCCGGATACACGACACGGTCGTAGATCTCGTCCGAGAGCAGCAGCAGACCGTGGCGACGGGCCAGCTCCGCGATGCCCTCCAGCGTCTCCCTGGGGTACACGGCTCCGGTCGGGTTGTTCGGATTGATGACGACGATGGCCACGGTCCGCGGTCCGATCGCCGCCGCCATGGCCTCGAGGTCGGGGAGCCACCCGGCGTCCTCGACGCAGGGATAGTGCACGGGCTGGCCGCCGGCGAGCACGGTCGACGCCGTCCACAGCGGATAGTCGGGACTCGGGATGAGGACTTCGTCCCCCGGCTCCAGCAGCGCTTGCAGGGTGAGCCCCACCAGCTCGGAGACGCCGTTGCCGACGGTCACGGCGTCGATGCCGATGCCCGGGAATCCGGGCCGCTGTGCGTAATGCGCGCGGATCGCCTCCCGCGTCTCCGGCAGGCCGGGCGACTCCGAGTACCCGTGAGCCTGCGGAAGGGCAGCTCGCAGCGCCTCGACGATCACGGGCGGCGCCTCGAAGCCGAACGGCGCGGGGTTCCCGATGTTGAGGCGGAGGATCCGCTCCCCGCGAGACTCCAACTCGGCGGCACGTTCCGCCACCGGTCCCCGCAGGTCGTAGAGCACGCCGTCGAGACGCGAGGAACGCCCGATGCGGACAGCGGCCGGGGCATGCCGGTCCGTCATCCGTCCCCCTCCGCCGGACCGGCGGTGGCCGCCACGTCATCCGCCAGCCGTCGCAGGTCGGCGTCGTCGAGGTCGTGCACCGTCAACCGCAGATGATGGGAACCGGCCGACCCCTCCTCCAGCGCGAACTCGGACCCCGGACGCACGAGCCATCCGCGGCGCGCGAGACGCTCCGCGACCACGGCCGCGTCTTCTCGGACGTCCACCCAGACGTTCAGGCCGCTCTCCGCACGGACACCCAGCCCGCGAGCGGAGAGGAGGGCGGCGAACGACCGGTTGCGCGCGGCGTACCGGCTCCCGGCCTCGGCGATCAGCCGGTGCACCCCGGCATCGCGGAGCATGGTCGCGGCGAGCTGCTGCATGACATGGCTCACCCACATCGTGCCGGGACTCAGCCGGAGGGCGAGGCGTTCAGCGGTGACCGGGTCGGACGCGGTCAGCGCCAGGCGCATGTCCGGGCCGAGGAACTTGGACACCGAGCGCACCAGAGCCCAGCGCTCCTGCGCCGGCCCGATGATGCTCGCGTACGGCGTCGGCGCGAGCAGCGAGAAGTGGTCGTCCTCGATCACCAGGACGTGCGGGTGCGGGGCGAGGACCTCGCGCAGCTCTGCGGCGCGAGCCGGGCTGATGCTGACTCCGGTGGGGTTGTGGGCGCGCGGCGTGCACACGATCGCACGGACGCCGCTCTCCAGGGCGTCGCGCACACCCTCCACCGTCATCCCCTCGTCGTCGACCGGGATCGCGACAGGAGAGTATCCGGCCAGCCGTGCCGTCTGGATGCTGGAGAGGAAGCACGGATCCTCCAGGCCCACCCGGTCGCCGTGCACCAGAGTCTGGGCGAGCAGCCGCTCCACCGCGTCGACCGCTCCCGCGGTGACCGACAGCCGGAACGGACGCGGGTTGTCCTCCGCGATCCATCTGGTCGCCCACTCGGCCAACCCGGCATCGATCACGGACTCGCCGTAGAGCACGGGGGTGGGATGCACGGAGGTGAGCGCCGCCGCGAGGTCGGGCAGGAGCGCCGCCTGCGGGTTGCCGCTCCCGACGTCGCGCAGGGCCGTCCCGGAGGTGAAGCCCTCGTCGGGGGTCGCGGCGGGGCCGAGCACAGTCGTCCCCGTACGTCCACCGGTGGCCGCGATGCGGGCGCTGACGAGCGACCGATAGGCGGCGAGCACGGTGTTGCGGTTGACGCCGAGGCGCTCCGCAAGGGTGCGGACCGGAGGGAGCCGGTCGCCGGCGACGAGGGTCCCGCGCTCCACGAGATCGCGGACGCTCTCCGAGATCTCCGCGGCGGTGACACCGCTGATGGCGTCCGTCTCGTCGCCCCTGCTCTCCGCCCTACCCATGACTCGACGGTAGGGGAGATTTTGACCTATGTCAAAATCTCCCCTACCGGTCAGGGACGGTCGTCGACCTCCACGCCGTCCTCGAGCTCCTCGGGCTCCAGGTCGGTCACGTCGACCTCGGGGGTGTCCCCCTCTCCGTTATTGGCCGTCGGGGGCTCCCCGTGGAATCCGGTCGTCTCGTCCTGTCGCGGATCGGTCATGCTGCCTCCTCGGTCGGTGGGACTCCATGATCGCCCTGCCCGCGCTTCCCCAGCGAGCGCCTTGACAAGGTCCGCGCTACCCGCCAGGCACGCAGGCGGAGTCCAGGGAAGAGCGATACCGTGCAGGAGCGGGCGCTCCCCACGGGTCGTCTCGCCGCATCCCGCACGATCACCGCGATCCCCCGACAGAGGACACGATGACCCCCGGCTCCCTGCCCCTCGCCGCTTCCGCTCCTGGTTACGACGGCTTCATCGGCTGGGTGCTCAGCCTGATCGAGACCCTCGGTGAGGTCGGCGTCGGTCTCGCCGTGCTCATCGAGACGTTCGTCCCGCCGATCCCCTCGGAAGCCATCCTTCCCGCGGCGGGTTTCCTCGCCTACGACGGCCGGATGAACGCCTGGGGCGCCTGGGCCGCGGCCACGATCGGCGGACTCGTCGGCGCCTGGATCTGGTACGCCCTCGGCGCCGCCGTCGGCCGGGACCGCACCCGGCGCATCGTCGGACACATCCCCCTCCTCGACCACGACGATTTCGACAAGGCTGAGGCGTTCTTCGCGCGCTGGGGAGGCGGCGCCGTGCTGTTCGGCCGCTGCGTCCCCCTCGTCCGCTCGTTCATCTCGATCCCCGCCGGCATCGAGCGCATGGCCCTGTGGAAGTTCACGCTGTACACGCTGCTCGGCTCGGCGGTCTGGAACGGCATCTGGATCGGCCTCGGGTTCGCCTTCGGGCCCGCCATCCGGCCGATCCTCGAGCAGTGGAGTGGAGTGATCTCGGACGTGGTCGTCGGCCTGCTGATCCTTCTGCTGCTCCTCTTCATCGTTCTGCGCATCCGCCGCCGGATGCGGGAGGCGGCGGCGCGCCGTGCGGAGGACAACGGGCGGGCCTGAGCGCTCTCCGCTCGACGGCAGCGGCCGCCGAGCGGAGAGCACCCCGCGGATCAGCCCTGGTTCGCCGCCGAGCGCGCCGCGGCCACCGCGTCGGAGGGGATGACCAACGTCGGTCTGGTGGCATGGTGGAGGACGTTCGCCGAGGTGCTGCCGAGAACCGTCGCGGCCAGCCCGCGCCTCCCTCGCGACCCCAGCACGATCAAACTGCTGTCACGGTCCTCCGCGGCCGCGATGATCGCCTCCGACGCCGAGACGACGGAGGAGGACACCACCGGTTCCGCGCGGAGGCCGAGCGTGGCGGCGAGCTCCGCCCCCGCAGCGGCGATCTGCTCCGACGCGTCGAGGAGCGCCGCATCTACGCCCTCCAGCCTTTCGAGCACGGGGTGACCCTGCAGGTGGGCTGCGAAGCCTTCCATCGGCTGCCGCGCGAAGAAGACGACGGCTTCCGCGCCCGGGAACAGGGCCGCGGCGACCTGCACAGCGGTTCGGGCGTTAGGCGACCCGTCGTAGGCGATGAGGAGTCTGGGAGTGGACATGTTCGTCTCCTTCGTTCGGTGGGGCGTTTCCGACGTCCCGGGGTTCACAGCGTGCGGGTGGAGATCGTGTCCACCGTCCGGTCGGGTCGCCGGGTGCGGAACAGTGCGGCGACGAGCAGGGCGCCGACCAGGGCGATACCGCCTGCCGCGATGAACGCGGCCGAGTATCCGGAGGTGAGCGCCTCGGGGTCGCCCAGATGGCTCGCGCCGAAGCCGGCCGCGACCGCCGACACTGCGGCGAGGCCTATCGCCGAGCCGACCTGATAGCTCGTGTTGACGATGCCGGAAGCGAGCCCACCTTCCTCCGGCGGCGCAGCCGAGATGGCGACCTGCAGGGACGGGATGAACGCGAGGGCCTGCCCGAATGCGACGACCAGAGACGGCCCGAACGCATCGACCCAGTAATTCCCGTCCGGGCGGATGAAGGCCATCCACCCGAGTCCGGCGGCGAGGACGACCAGACCGAGCACGATCGGCACCTTCGGCCCGAAAGCAGCGATCACCCGTGGGGCCAGCACGATCATCCCGATCATGATGAGAGCGGTCATCGGCAGCAGCGCAGCCCCGGCGGGGAAGGCACTGAAACCGAGCACCTGCTGGAGGTACAGGTTGAGGAAGAACCACATGGGGATCCATGCGGCGCCGAGCAGGATCTGCGCGAGGTTCGCCGCACCGAGATTCGGAGACCGGAAGATCGAAAGGCGCATGAGCGGCTCGCGCCTCACACGCTGGATGAGCAGGAACAGCGCGAGCAGCACGACGCCCGCGCCGATGGCGATCCAGGTCTCGCCGGCCGCCCACCCGACGACCTCGGCGCGGACGATGCCGTAGACCAGCGCGGCGAGGCCGAGCGTCACGGTCAGGGCGCCGACGACGTCGACGGACCCCTTCGCTCCGAGCTTGCCTCCGGGGAGGGCCGGCCACATCACCGCGAGGACGAGCACCGCGATCGGGACGTTGACGAAGAAGACCCACGGCCAGGAGGCGAACTCGGTGATGACGCCGCCGAGGAACACGCCGGCCGTTCCGCCGGCCGGAGCGGCCGCGCCATAGAACGCCATCGCCTTCGTGAGCTCGCGTGGGCTGTGCCCGAAGAGCATCATCAGCAGCGTGAGCGCGGCCGGAGCGATGAGAGCGGAACCCGCACCCTGCAGCACGCGACCGACGAGTTCGGCGGCGACGTCACCCGCGAATCCCGCCACCAGGGAACCGGCTCCGAGGACGACCCACCCCGTGGCGAACATGCGCCGCGGTCCGAAGAGGTCGGACAGGCGCCCGCCGAGGAGCAGCAGACCCCCGAGGGCGATGACATAGGCGTTGAAGACCCAGGAGAGGGTATTCGGGGTGAACCCGAGATCCTCCTGCATCCGCGGCAGCGCCACGCCGATGATGGACGCGTCCATGATGACCATGAACTGCGCCAGGGCGATGAGGGTCAGCCCCCACCATCGCGCGGGACTTCTCGTTGACGATGACACGTCGTGCTCCATTTCCGTCGGGAAGGGGCGCCGATCGGCGCCTCTCGTGTTAATACCCTAGGGGGGTATGGTATTCCCAACAAACCCGTGTCACGTCGGCACCCCAATGAGTTGATGTCGGCGGGGCAGGGCACGATGGGGGCATGACGGACGGCTATGACCCCGATTTCCTCGGCATCCCCGTGCCGATGCCTGCGCCGCCGATGCCGGTCCGCTCCCTTCCGGCCCCACGGTTCACGG
This sequence comes from Zhihengliuella sp. ISTPL4, assembly GCF_002848265.1. Classification (GTDB taxonomy): domain Bacteria; phylum Actinomycetota; class Actinomycetes; order Actinomycetales; family Microbacteriaceae; genus Microbacterium. Next base: position 3,177,442 of record NZ_CP025422.1, on the reverse strand, counting down.
TCCTGCTGGACCCGGAGCGGCGCCTCGCCGCGGTGACCGCCGTGAACATCGACGGTTCCCGCCTGCGGGATCTCCCGCGCACCGGCGAATGGCACCTCGATCGCCGGGTGCCGGCAGACGAACAGACGGGACCAGCGGTCTACGCTCGGAACGACCTCGACCGCGGCCATCTCGTCCGCCGGCGCGACCCCGGCTGGGGAGAGCTCGATGAGGCCCGCGCCGCTGCGGAGGCGACCTTCACCTACCCGAACGCCGCACCCCAGGCCGCGGGCTTCAATCAGTCGAAAGACCTCTGGCTCGGCCTGGAGGACCACGTGCTGGCGTATGCCGAGACCACGGCGCAGCGTCTCTCGGTCTTCACCGCCCCCGTCCTCGCCGACGACGATCCGCCGTACCGCGGCATCCGCGTGCCGTTGCGGTACTGGAAGATCGCGGCCTGGCGCACGGAGGACGGACTCGCGGCCGCCGCTTTCGTCCTCGACCAGTCCGAGCTCGTGGACGCGAGAGACGGCGGCCTCGCCATCGCTCCGCTCGGCGCGTTCCGCACATTCCAAGTGCCGGTCGGCGAGATCACGGCCCTCACCGGCATCGCCCTCGGACCGCTGTCCGACGCCGATATCCTCGACCGACGCGGGTTCCGCGAACCCGCATGGCGCCCGCTGCACACCGCCGACGACATCGTGCTGTGAGGCAGCGGGCACCCGGGTGTCACTCGGCGGCGCGTGCGACCTCCAGCGACGGGTAGTCGACGTACCCTTCGGCGGTCGAGCCGTAGAACAGCTCAGGGCGCGGCTCGTTCAGCTCGGCGCCGGTCCGCCAGCGCTCCACGAGGTCCGGGTTGGCGATGACGGGACGGCCGGCCGCGACCGCGTCGGCCCAGCCCTCGGCCACCAGCTCCTCGGCCGCGGCCCGGGTGGTCTCGACGCCGAAGCCGGTGTTGACGATCAGCGGCGCGCCTGCCGCTCGACGGATGGCCTGGACGAGCTCTCCCGCCGGTTCGGCGTGCAGCACATCGACGAAGGCCAGCCCCCATGGCGCGAGCCCCTCCGCGAGCGCGGTGTACGTCGCGAGCACATCGGCCGCGTCGTCCTCGATCACCCCCTGGATGCCGTGCGCGGGCGACAGCCGGATGCCGGTGCGGTCCGCGCCCACCGCGGCGGCGACGGCCGTGGTCACTTCGATCGCGAAGCGAGCGCGGTTCTCCGGCGATCCGCCGTACCGGTCGTCGCGGACGTTGGAGACCGGGGACAGGAACTCGTGGACGAGGTAGCCGTTGGCACCGTGCACCTCGACGCCGTCGAAGCCCGCCGCGATCGCGTTCCGCGCGGCCTGCACGAACTGCTCGACGACCACGGGGATCTCGTCGAGGGTGAGGGCGTGCGCGATGGGCAGATCGGCCTTGCCCTTGAGGGTCCGCGTCTGCCCGGGGGCCGCGAGAGCGCTCGGTGCGACGACGCGGGGCTCCCCCGAGATGTCCGGGTGGCCCACCCGGCCGCCGTGCATGAGCTGCATGACGATGGTGCCGCCCTCTGCGTGCACGGCGTCCGCCACGCGTCGCCACCCCTCGATCTGAGCGGGGGTGACGACGCCCGGCTGCCCGGGGTACGACTTGCCCTCGAGGACCGGCCAGACGCCCTCGGAGATGATCAGCCCCTGCCCCGCACGCTGGCGGTAGTACTCCTCGATGATCGCGGTCGGCACGCCCTCGGCGTCCGCACGCGTCCGGGTGAGGGGCGCCATGACGACGCGGTTGGACAGATGCAGGGAGCCGAAGTCGACGGAGTCGTAGAGAGCCATAGTGGGACCAAGGCGCCCGCCCGGGACTGTATTCCCGTGAATCGATCGTATTCCGGTGTATCAACCGCCGAGGTCGGCGACGAGGTTCGCGAAGTGGTCGAGATCGGCAGCCGTCCAGCCGCGCAGCCGCTCACCGATCCGCCCCTCGTATCGGGAACGCGCGAGAGCGACGCGCTCCTCCGCCAGCGGCGTGGCCACCAGCATGCGAGCGCGACGATCCTCGGGATCGGGGATGCTCTCGACGAGCCCGAGCTGCTCCAGCTGACGCACCTGTCGGCTCACCGCGGACTTGTCGGTCTGCAGCCGCTCGATGAGCGCTCCGGCCGTCGTCGCCCGCCCCGCGAGGATCGAGGTCAGCACCTGGTACCCGAGCGGCTGGAGGTCCGGGTGCACCGTGGCGGCGGCCTCGCGCCACCCGACGCGGATGCGGGCGAACAGTCGTCCGAGCTCGTGCTCGACGCGGGCGACGGCCTGGTCGAGATCGTCGATCGCGGCGTCGGTGTGGTCGGATGCCTCGGCGCCGGCGGGGTCGACGGACGGGGCACTCATGTCGCCAGTGTACGGCGAAGCCCCGCGACCGGATGCGGTCACGGGGCTTCGGTCAGACCTCGGCGAGGAGGCGGAACACCTTGGATGCGGCCTCGATCTCGGCGGGCGTGAGCTCGTCGATGACAGCGCGGAGCCGGGTGCCGTACTCCCGACGGACGTCGGTGAGGGCCGTGCACGCGGCCGGTGTCGCGGTGAGCACCCGGAGCCGGCCGTCGCGCTCGTCCGGCACGGACGCGATGAGGCCGAGGTCTTCCAACATCCGCACCTGGCGGCTGACGACCGACTTGTCCATCTCGAAGCGCTCGGCGAGCTCGTGCGCGCTGGCCGAACCCGCCCGGTCGATGAACGTGAGCAGCTTGTACCCCGCCACCTGCAACTCCGGGTGGACCCGGGACGCCGATTCCTTCCACAGCGACCGGGTCCGCGCGAAGATGAGGTTGAGATGCGCCTGGAGGTCGCTGAGGGCGGTGTCGACGTCGGGGGTGCCGACCGCCTCGGACGCGATCATGTCAGCGCTCCTGCTTCCGATCCTCGCGCTCGAGCACGCTCACCGAACCCGTGGTGGCGGCCGGCTCGGCCTGCCCGGTGCGGATCGTCCCGGTCGAGAGGTTCGCGCCGACCTCGGCCTCGGAGACCTCGATGACGGACTCCTCCGCCTGCTCGCGCAGCTGCTCCGCGGCGTTCTTGGTGGACAGCGGCTTGTTCTTGATGAACGCGATCGCGATGATCGCGATCACGGCCAGCGGGATGGCGAGGATGAACGCGTCCGCGATGCCGTGCCCGTAGGCGCTCTCGACGATCGTGCGGATCGTGTCGGGCAGCTCGCCCACCTTCGGCACGTCGCCGGAGCCCAGGCGCTCCAGGGCGCTGATCTCATCGGGCGTTGTCGGGACGAAGCCCTTCAGGCCGTCCTTCATGAAGTCGGCGACGCTCGTGGAGAGCAGCGACCCCATGACGGTCACACCGATGGTGCCGGCGATCGTGCGGAAGAAGTTCACGTTCGACGAGGCCGCGCCCAACTGCTGCGGGGCGGTGTCGTTCTGCACGATGAGAGTCAGGTTCTGCATGACCATGCCGAGCCCCGCGCCGAGCACGAACATGTACACGGCCACCAGGGTGAACGGAGTGTCGTAGCGCAGGGTCGCCATCAGGCTCACGCCGATGGTGGCGAGGATCGAGCCGGTGACCATCCAGCCCTTCCACTTGCCGAAGCGGCTGACGAGCTGGCCGATGATGATCGACGCGCCCATCTGGCCGATGATCATCGGGATGGTCATCAGGCCCGACTCGGTGGGCGTGGCGCCCCGGGCCAGCTGGAAGTACTGCGCGAGGAAGACCGAGGTCGCGAACATCGAGACGCCGATCGCGATCGATGCGACGACCGACAGGGTGAAGGTGCGGTTGCGGAACAGCGACATCGGGACGATCGGTTCCTTGACGAAGAATTCCACCGCGACGAAGGCGGCGATCGCCACCCCCGCCATCACGGCGAGCGCGATGCTCGTGCCGGAGTCCCAGTCGAACTGGTTGCCGCCCAGGGAGACCCAGATCAGCAGGGTCGAGACGCCGACGGCGAGCAGGACGATGCCGAAGTAGTCGATGGACACCTTGGTGTCGCGCTGCGGCTTCGGCAGGTGCAGGGTGAACTGCAGCAGCACGAGCGCGACGATCGCGAACGGGACGCCGACGAAGAAGTTGGCGCGCCAGCCCCAGGCGTCGGTGATGACGCCGCCGAGCAGCGGGCCGCCGATCGTGCCGAGGGCCATGATGCCGCCGACGACGCCCATGTACTTGCCGCGCTCGCGCGGGGAGATGATGAGGGCCACGGCGATCATGACGAGCGACATGAGCCCGCCGACGCCGATGCCCTGCACGACGCGGACGGCGATGAGCATGTTCGTGTCGGTCGAGAAGCCGGCGATGACGGTGCCGACCGTGAAGAGGATGAGCGAGATCTGGATGAGGACCTTGCGGTCGACGAGGTCGGCCAGCTTGCCCCAGATCGGGGTCGAGACGGCCGTCGCGAGGAGGCTCGCGGTGATGACCCAGGTGTACTGCGACTGGGTGCCGCCGAGGTCGGCGATGATGACGGGCATCGAGGTCGAGACGACCGTGCCGGAGAGCACGGCGACGAACATGCCGACGATGAGGCCGGAGATCGCGGTGAAGACCTCGCGGGCCGAGCGCGCGGTCTCGGAAGAGGATGAGGTGTGTGTCACGGGGGAATGCTCCTGCATAGAAAGTTGATCGAGATCAACCATACGCCGATAGTTGCTGTTTCGCAACTATCGGCTGTACCGCACCCGCTGGATGCGGTCAAGGACATCGCCGCAGCGGAGCGACCGGACGACCCTGACCCCATGACCACCGACGCCCCCTCCCGCCTCGACCGGCGCCTGCTGGTGTCCGGCTTCCTGTTCGGATGCGGGATCGCCGCCTCGATGATCGATCTCTTCGTCTTCCACCTCGTGCTGCACTGGCATCACTTCTACGACCTGTCGACCTCCGACGTGGCCCTCGTCTCCGACGGGTTCTTCCACGCGTTCGGCTGGTTCATCACGATCCTCGGCGCCTTCCTCCTCGCCGACGTCCGTCGCCGGGAGCCGGTGCGGTGGATGCGGTGGACGGGCGCCGTGATCGCCGGGGTCGGCTTCTTCCAGCTCTTCGACGGCCTCGTCGATCACAAGCTCCTCCGGATCCATCAGATCCGCTACGGCGTCGATCTCCTGCTCTACGACACCGTGTGGATCGTGTCCGCCGGCGTGCTCCTCGCCATAGGAATCCTCATGGTGTGGCGGACCCGGGCCGTCCGGAGGGGGTGACGGCCATGCGCGAAGGTCACGACGGGCACCACGACCCGCCCCGACTGCCGGGCCTCGACGCCGACGCGACGAGCGGCGGCATCGATGTCCTCCCCCTCCTCGCACTCGTCCTCCTCGGCGGCGCCGCCGTGCTGTATCTCGGCGGGCTGTGGCGAACGCGGGATCGCAGCTCCTGGCCGCGGCCACGGACGGCCGCCTGGATGGCCAGCCTGCTCTGCGCCGGGGTCGGCATGGTCGGCCCGTTCGCCGCCCTGGCCCACAGCAGCTTTCCGGTGCACATGGCCGGCCACGTGCTCGTGGGGATGCTGGCGCCGCTCCTCCTCGTGCTCGGGCGTCCGGTCACCCTGGCGCTCCGCGCGCTTCCCGTCGCCAGGGCCCGTGCGCTCTCGCGCGTTCTGCGCAGCCGGCCGGTCCGCGTCCTCACGCATCCGGTGGTCGCGGGCACCCTCAACATCGGCGGGCTGTGGCTCCTCTACGCCACTCCCCTGTTCCCCCTCATGCACAGCTCGCCGTGGCTGCATGCCGCCGTCCACCTGCACGTGCTGCTGACGGGGTATCTGTTCACCGCGAGCATCGTGGGACTCGATCCCGATCCGCACCGAGCTTCCGTCCCCGTTCGGGCGACCGTCCTCATCGTCTTCATCGCCGCCCACTCGATCCTCGCCAAGTGGTTGTGGGCGCACCCTCCCGTCGGCATCGACGTCGGTGACGCCCGGATCGGCGCGGAACTGATGTTCTACACGGGCGACGCGGTGGACGTGCTGCTCATCGTGCTGCTGCTCCGGCAGTGGTATGTCGGGACGCGACCGCGCCCCACCACTCAGCCGCAGAACGAAGAGAGCCCGTCGTGGAGGCGCTCGATCGCCTCGACGGTCTCCGGCGCCTGAAGGTCGGTCATGCCGCCCAGCTGATCGGCTCCGGAGCGGATGAGGTCGCCGAGCTGGCCTTCCATCCCGTCGGCGACGCCGTCGAGGGTGGCGACGAGGTCGTCGCGCGCGGCATCGAGCTGCTCCGCGGACGCGTCGCCCTGGCTCAGCAGCTCTTGATACTGCGCATAGGCATCGTCGATGGTGGTGCAGGTCTCTGCGACCGGAACGCCGAACGCGTCTCCCGCGGCCTGGGTGACCTGGGCACACCCGGCGAGGAGACCGGCGGTGAGCAGCAGGGGGATGAGGGCGATGCGGCGCATGACCCGAGAGTAGCCGCGCCACCTGGGGCGCGGCTGACCCTCGGGCGGTGCGGCGGTCAGCCGCCGGACGGGTTCTCGAGGGGCTTGCCCTCGTCGTCCGTCGTCTCGCGCTCGAGCACGTCGTCGGTGCTCTCGCCGCTGTCGTCCGGGGCGCCGCCGGACGCCGTGTCGGCTTCCTCGTCGGCGCCGGGGGTGCCCTGCGTGTTCTGGGGGTCGCTCATTGCTCTCCTCCTCTGTTCGATCAGACGACCGTACGCGCGCCGGTCGCGCCGGGCGCAGGGGGTTGACCGGGCGTCCGGCGACGACCACACTGCCGACGGCGCCGCGATGTCACTCCGCCGCCCAGATCCGCTCGATCGACACCGCGCGTCCGAGGATGCGCTCCGCCGCCCGGTGCCCGGAGAACAGGGCCGCAGACACGGTCGCGGGATCGTCGGTCCAGGTCGCTTCGCCCGCAAGATGCAGCACGCCGCCGACCGGGGTGGCGAGGTCGTCGTGATCCGCGGTGGTCGACCCCACGGTCATGTAGGCATACGAGCCGTGGGAGAACGGATCATCCTGCCAGGCCGTGCGGTGGAGCCCGATCGGCTCGGGGATCTGCTCGCCGTACAACCGGCGGAGCTGGGTCATGATCGAGTCCTGCACCTGCTCGTCCGTCCAGTCGCGCGTCGCCAGCGCCGCGGGACCGGCGGCGAAGGTGAGCAGATGCGGCTCGTCGTGCAGCCCGGTGAGGTCGTACCAGGAGTGCCACCACCGGGCCTCGGGGCCCTGCTGGCGGAAGGCGTAGACGCCGTCTGCCCAGAACCGCGTGGGGAACCGGAGGAAGACCTTCTCGAAGGCGTTCATGCGCAGCCGCCCCAACGCCTCGGCGTTGACGGCCGGCAGCGGCGGGACGATCTCCAGGGTCCCGGCCTGCAGCACGCCGACCGGGACGGTCACCACGACCGTGTCGCCGAAGAGCTCTCCCCGCGAGGTCCGGGCCCAGACGCCGTCCTCGCTCCAGTCGATGCGGGTGACGACGTGCGCCAGCCGGATGTCGAGACCTTCGGCAAGACGATCCGCGAGCACGCCGTACCCGTCCGGGAACACGACCTCGTCACCGTCGATCGCATCGTCATCGAGGCCGTGCGCGGCGAGGTCTTCGATCCACGCGCCATACTGCTCCTCGGCACGATGCTCCAGGTACTCGCGCACCCGCTGCGTGCGGTCGCCCTCCCACCCCTGGCGCGCGAGGGCTTCCTCCGTGACGTCTCGGTAGGAGGCGTCAGGAGCGGAGGCGGAGATGACCTCGGGCAGCGCTGCATCCAGCGCGTGGACATCCGCCGCGAAAGCACGCGCTTCCTCGACGGAGAGGGGGCGACCATCGGGGCCGTGGTACGCGATCGGCCGGCTGTCGACCTGGAAGCCGCCGACGGTGAACTCCATGGTCCGCATGCCGAACGCCTCCGCGGCGGCGGCCACGGGGCTGCCGTCGATCCCGTGGATCCAGGAGGCGCCCAGATCGAGGACACCGTCCGAGCGGTCCGTGTGCACCCGTCCGCCGACCCGGTCGCGCGCCTCGAGCACCGCCACCGTCCGCCCCGCGCCCTGCAGCAGCCGCGCGGCCGTCAGCCCCGCGACTCCGGCCCCGACCACGATCGTGTCGACCTGCTCCATGCGCTCCTCCTCGCAGCCCCGCCGCGCCGAGCCGTGTCCCGACGATAACCCAGCCCGGGCGGACACCGACAGGGACGCAGGGCCCGGCGACCGGACCGCCACCTCGTCAGGAGGCGTGCTGGATGAGCCCGAGGAGGTTCCCGTCCGGGTCGAAGAACTTCAGGAACAGGGCGAAGCCGCCGTCGTCGAAGCTCACGACATCGACGCCCTCGGCCGCGAACCGTTCCGCGAGAGCGTGGACCTCGGTCGTCCGCAGGAAGAAGAGCGGCCGTTCCTCCCCCGACACCGTCAGCTTCATCGGCGCGTGCCCCGGCGCCTCCCAGAGCATGAGGTCGGGACCGCCCTCGGCGCGCAGCATGGCGCTCGTGCCGTAGCCGGTGAGCACCCGGAAGCCGAGCAGGCGCTCGTACCACGCGGTGGACGCCGCGAGATCGGAAACGGGAAGCTGGATGTGATCGAGTCCGGTGAGGACAGCTGCCATGGGGAACCCTCCGTGGTCGTATCCGTTCACCGTAGCGCCCACCATGGACCACAGCCCGCGCCGGATGACAACCCCCTGGGCACGACCGCGGAGAGCGCGGACCCTGGGGCCATGAGCCACCACCCCGATGACATCAAACAGCCCCTGGACCATCTCCCGCCGGCAGACGAACGGGACAAGGCGGTCGAGATCGACGAGCCGCACTATCCGACGTCCGGCACACCCACTGAAAAGCCGGACGTGACGCCGGAGACGGCGGCAGAGCCGGACAAGCCGAACCGTCACGGCGTCGACAAGCTGCCCCCCACGTCGCGCTGACCCGCTCCGCCCGTTCCTCAACTATCGTTGAGGTCTACGAAGGGCGGCGGATGGAACCGGACGATCTCCTCCCGATCGGGGAGGTCACCCGACGCACGGGCGTCGCGCCCTCCGCGCTGCATTTCTACGAGCAGCTCGGCCTCATCTCCTCCACGCGCACGCCGGGCAACCAGCGACGGTATCGCCGGCACATGCTGCGACGGATCTCCATCATCGTCGTGGCGAAGCGGATCGGCATCCCGCTCAGCGAGGTCCAGGAGCTCTTCCAGACCCTGCCCGTCGACGCGCCGCCCTCGCACGGCGATTGGCGCCGCGTGGCCAAGCGCTGGCGCGCCGAGCTCGAGGAGCGACGGACCCAGCTCGAGCATTTGCAGCGCGAACTCGCGGGCTGCATCGGCTGTGGCTGCCTCTCCCTCAAGGCGTGCCGACTACTGAATCCCGAGGACGCGCTCGGGGAGAGCGGTCCCGGCCCCCGCCGCATCTGACCGTCCTCCGGCGTTCAGCCTTCGACGTCCGCACCCCTCGTCTGACGCGCGGCTCGGCGGCGATAGGCGGCAGCTTTCGCGCGATCTCCGCATCCGGCCATTCCGCACCAGCGCCGAGTGTGCCCTCGGGAGGCATCGACGAACGGCCGGGTGCAGTCCTGTCCGTCGCAGAAGCGCAACCGCGGATCGGTGAGCGCGTGCTGCGCGGCGCGGGCGACGAGTGCGAGGACCTCGTCGGCCGACCCGAGGGTCCGCACTCCGCCGTCGACGAGCGCGGGGACGGGCGTCGGGCCGGCTGCCAGAGCATTGACCAGGGCGATCGCGTCCTTATCGACGGGAGCGCCGGATGCCCGGGCCCGCAACGCGGGATACAACACCTCACGCAGCGCGATGGCGCGGCCATAGTCCACCGCCGAGACCTCCGGAGGCTCCGACACGGCTCCGCTGAGGGCGAACCATTCTGCGAGGGCATCGGGGGTCGGCACCCGCTCTGCGGCGACCGTGTCTCGCGAAGCGACCGTCGCCACGAAATCGAGTGCCAGGTTTCCTGCCACGAACGCGAACTCCACATCACCACCTTGACGGGTGACACGGCGAGACGCAAGACTATGCTCCCATCACCTGTCAAGCCGGTGACGACATGAGGAGGCGCTCGTGCAGCGACGGACGGTGGCGCTCTACGTCCTGACGGCCACCCTCGTCCGGAGCGCCGATGCCGGTGCTGCTGTCGGATTCGTCCTGCTGGCGTCGACAGCGCCCGTCCGTCCGGAAGCCGCGGGAGTGCTCGTGGCGGCACTCACGGCCCCGCACCTCGCCGGGCCCTTCGTGGCACCGCTGCTGGACCGTTCCCGCCGGCCCCGCCGGGTGCTCTTCGCGACCTTCCTGCTGTTCGGGGTGAGCCTCGGCGCAGCGGCGTTGGCGGTGACGGCAGGGTGGTTCCTCGCCGCGATCGGCCTCTTGGCCCTCGCCGGACTGTGCGGTCCGCTCCACACCGGCGGACTCAGCAGCCGTCTCCCCGAACTCGTCGGAGACGGCGACCACCGACAGCGGCGCGCCCAAGGCCTGGATGCCCTCACGTACGGCCTCGGAGCCGCCGGCGGCCCTCTCGTCGTCTCGGCGACCACGGCCCTCTCGCCGCTCGTCGGCGTCCTCGCCATGGCCGCGATCGCGCTCGCCGGCGCCGCCGCCCTTCTCGCCCTCCCGGTGACCCGGTCGACCCGGCACGCACCGGGCGACGCGGCCGCCGCGAGCCCCTGGCGGAACGCGGCCCTGCTGCTCACCGTCGGTCCGCTCCGCCGGGTCCTCACCAGCACCGCGCTCACGGCGATCGCTCTCGGGGCGATACCGATCCTGGCGGTGGCGGCGACCGCGCTGCACGGACTCGGAGGCCCGGCCACCGTCGCCCTGCTGGCCACGGCGTTCGGCGTCGGCACTCTCGGCGGCTCGCTCCTGCTCATCGCGATTCCCCTGCGGGGCTCGCCGGAGCACGCCGTCGTCGCGGCGACCGCGGTCGTGGCGGCGACCCTCGCGGTCTGCGCCGTGGCACCGTCGGTGGGACTCGCCGTGGTCGCGTTCGCCGGGACCGGCGCAGCGAGCGCCGTCCAGTTCACCGCGAGTCTCGCCGCCAGGGTCGAGTATGCGCCGTCCGCCGCCCGGGCCCAGGTGTTCATGACGATGGCGGGCGTCAAGGTGGCGTGTTCCTCTGGCGGCGTCGCCCTCGCCGGCCTCCTCGCTCCCACGGCGCCCGCGGCACTCCTTTTCGGGGCCGTCGGAGTCGTCGCGCTCGCCACCGCCGCGTCGGAAGCGGACCGTCTCCTCAGCGGGCGCGGACGTGGCCGACCACGGTCACGCAGGCGAGCGGAGGAAGTGCTGGACGAAGGTGGGGTGTTGCGAAGTCCGGATCGGTGAGACCGTGGAGGTATCCCCACCAGCGATCAGCGTGATTGCGCCTCTTGGCAACGGGTTCCTGTGGAGATGGAACGAAGGATCCATCGAATGGGCAAGTTCATCTACGAGGGCGGTCCGAAGATCGAGATCGAGGACCGCGCTCTCACACATATCCAACTCGTCATGACGACGAAGCTCCGGCGCGGCGAGCCGATGCCGTTCTCCTGGAAGGAAGACGCCTCCGTCGGGGGCGGCCGGACGACGGTGTGGGTGCATGCGCACTCCAACATCGTTTTCAAGTTCTTCGGCAGTCGGCCTCCGGCCATCAACCGGCGGTGGGTGGACGCGCTGGCGTACACCGCGAACACACCGAACGGCCTGTACCTGGTGCCGGAACCGACCGACACGAGCAGCGCGTCCCAGCGACTCGCTGATCTGACCGTCTGACACCGGCGCCACGGGGCGGAGGACGCACCCTCGAGGATTCACTCCTCCCGGTCGGCGTCCTCCGCTTTCTCCTGGGCCTTCTCGGCTTCCTTCTCCGCGCGCTCCTGCTCCTTCTCGGCCCGCTTCTGCGCGTCTTCCTCGGCCTTCCGCTGTTCTTCCGCGGCCTTCTCGGCGGTTTTCTCCGCCTCCTCGTTCGCCTTGTCTTCCGCCTTCTCCTCCCCCGGAGCCGGCGCCGGGGCAGGTGCGTCGACCGGGGTCACCGGCTCCTCTGCTTCCTCCGGCACGGTCGCGGGGATGACGACGGCCGGCGTCGGGGTCGAGGCGGGGCTCGGCTCGGTGTCGACCGGCGTCACGACAGGGTTCGGGTTGAGGGCACCGGCCGCCCAGATCGCTCCGGCGACGACGACGGCGACCGCCGCTGCGACGAGGCCGGTCACCAGCCCCCGGCGGCGCCTCCGCACTCGCGGCCTGTCCGCGCGGAGTGCGCCCGTGCCCGTGTGTGTTCCTGCCGCGCCGACACCTGCCGGCGTCCCGACGGGAAGCACGAGTGTTCGGGCTTGCTCGGGGGCCGGGGGCGTCGGTGTGGGCGTCGCGAACGCGGCCGCGGCGACGGAAGCCGGCATGCGGGGCAACGGAGGCATCGGGGGCTGGTGCGCGAGTTCCGCGACCGCGGCGAAGACTCCAGCCGCGCTCGGCCGATCGGCGGGATCGGTGGCGGTCATGCGGCGCAGCAGGGCGCCCCACTCCGGGCCCACCGACGCGGGGATGTCGGGCTCCTCGATCAGGCGGACCAGCGTGGCGCCGATGCCCTCCGCCTCGGGGAATGCACGCTCCCCTGTGAGTGCTTCCCGCAGCACCAGGCCCAGGGCGTAGATGTCGGCAGGCGGTGCGGGAGGCGCCCCGTTCAACTGCTCCGGCGCGAGATACGCCGCGGTGCCGATGACCGTGCCGGGGGACGTCAACCGGGCGGCATCCACCAGCACGGAGATCCCGAAGTCCGCGAGCTTCGCACCCGAGCGGCTGCCGGCGAGCGCGCTCCCGGTGAGCAGGACGTTCGACGGCTTGATGTCGCGATGCACGATGCCGGCGCTGTGCACGACGTGCAGCGCTTCGGCCAGGTCGGCGGCGAGCGCCGCCACCTCGATCGGGGGCAGCGGTCCCTCCGCGATCCGTGCGGCGAGGGTCGGACCCTCGACGAACTCCATCACGAGGTATTCCGCACGGCCGGGCTGGAGCTGCGCGTCGTAGAGCGTGACGAGCGCGGGATGGTTGAGCGAGGCGAGCAGGGTCATCTCACCCCTGGCACGGTCCGAGGCCGCCCCCTCCTCCGTCTCCGCGCGGAGCATCTTGATGGCGACCGTGCGCCCGAGCAGGGAGTCCTCCGCGCGGTACACACGGGCCATCCCGCCCTGCCCGACGCACTCTCGGAGGTGGTAGCGACCGTCGAGCAGCGCCTCCGTGGGAAGCGAGTCATCCGTCATCGTCGAATCCTCCTGCCGCGTCACCGGGTGCTGCGCGGCGAGGCCCACTCTAGAGTCCCCGCTGCGAGCGTCTCCGGGCCTTGACAACCGGGCTGCGGACAGGGGCGGGTTCTCGCGGCGGGAGAATGGAGACATGCCCGCGCGTTCCTCCCAGCGACTGCTCCTGTCCGTCCGCCGGCTGCTGCACACCGATCCCTCCGCCGTCGCCCACACCGAGGCGATGCCCGTGATCGACGAGCACACCGTCCCCCGCGTGCTCGACCTCGCGACGCGCATCGGGGAATCGATGTTCGCCGTGGGTGCGTCGGCGCACGAAGTCACCCTCGCGATCACGCGGGTGTGCGAGGCCTACGGTCTGAAGGGCGTGCAGGTCGACGTGACGTACAACTCGATCACGGTCTCCTTCCACCTCAGCGGCGAGGTCTGGCCGGAGACCCTCGTCCGCGTCGTCCGCGTCGCCGCCCCGGATCATGCCAAACTGCAGCGCGTGCAGGCCCTGGTCGCCGACATCGACGGCGGGCTGGACCTGGAGTCCGCACGCACGGCGTTCCGGGTCATCCGCCGCGTGCCGTTCCGCTACCAGCAGCCCGTGGTGATCGTCGCCCGGGCCCTCCTCGCGGTCGGTGTGAGCATCATGCTCGGCGCCTCACCGCTCATCGTGGGTCTCACATTTGTCGCCGCCCTGTGCGCAGCGCTGACCCAGGCCGGGCTCGCCCGGCTCCGCGTGCCGCTGTTCTTCAGTCAGATCGCGGGAGGCTTCGTCACGACCGGGGTCGCGGTGGCGGTCTCCGCCCTCGGGAACGCGGGCATCGAACCGTTCGTCGGCATCCGGCCGTCGATCATCGTCGCCTCGGGCATCGTGCTCATGCTCGCGGGGCTCACGGTGGTGGGGGCCGCGCAGGACGCCATCGACGGATTCGCGCTCACGGCAGGCGGTCGCATCCTCGATCTGACGATGCAGACGCTCGGGGTGGTGATCGGCATCCTCGTCGGGCTGGAGCTCGGCGGCGTGCTGGGCTTCACGATGGACCTGCCGGACGACCCGGCGCCGTTCGGTCCGTTGCTCAATCAGTTGGCGGGAGCGATCATCATCGCGGTCGCCGTCGCCGTGTTCAACGGCGCGGGCATCCGTATCATCCTCGTCAGCGCGCTGCTCAGCGCCGTGACCCTGGCCGGCTACGCCGGCACTGTCGCGCTCGGGCTGCACCCGGCCGCGGCGAGCGCGGTCGGAGCGCTGCTGGCGAGCTTCATCGGCATGCTCATCGCCCACAATCTGCACGTGCCGTCGGTCGCCGTGACGACCGCCGCCATCGTCCCCCTGGTCCCCGGTGTCGCCGTGTTCCAGGGGCTGCTGGAGGTCGTGCACGCAGCGGGGACCTCCTCCGGCATGCTGACGGTCGGCGGGTCGCTCATCGACGCCGCGGTGATCGGCATCGCGCTCGCATCCGGCGCCTCCCTCGGGCTCTACCTCGGCACCCCGGTGCGGGCGACACTCGCCGGCGTCGCGAAGACGAGGGCGCGCGTGCGGCGCTGACGCGACCGCCCCAGCCGGCGATGCGCCCGCCGCGGACGCATCCGCGACGGGCGCCTCGGGCGGTGTCAGTGACCGCCGAGGTCCTTGACGAGCTCGGCCTCGTCCTCCTTCGACAGCGACGTCTGCACGACGGTGCCGTTGTACGGAGCGAGGGCTTCGGCGAACTTGTCCTCGGTGAGCTTGAGCGCGTAGATGACGACCGCCGACTTGCCGGCCGTGACCGTCGACTTCACGCGGTCGCGGAACTCCGCGTTGATGCCCGTCTTGTCCAGGCCCGCGAAAAGCGCCCCGAGCAGACCGCCGAAGACCAGCCCGGCGATCGGGATGAAGAACAGGATGCCGATGAGGGATCCGAAGAGAGCACCCGATGCCGCCCCGAAGCCGACCTTGCCCGCGGTGCCGGGGTACTCGACCTTGGTCTTGCCCTCTCCGTCGACCTTCACCAGCGCGAGACCGGCGAGCTCGACCACGAGGTCGTCCTGCAGCGCCTGGATGCGGTTGTAGGCGCCCTCGGCGTCGCTCTCGGTGTCATAGGAGATGACGATCAGTTCAGCCATGTTTTCCTGCTTTCGGTTGCGGTCGGAGATGCCCTCCACGCGCGCAGAGGCACCGGTCTTCGCCACCGACACTAGGCGCGGCCCCGCGGACACGACAGACGTGATGGCGATGTTCACCCTGGTGACTCCTCGCCCCTGATGTCCGTGGCCTCGCCTACTCTCACTGTCGTGCCCGAGCCCGTGCAGCAGTGGTGGGCGAGACGGCAGTTCTCGCGAGACCTCGACGTGCCCTACCCCGTCGGCACCTACCGGGCGGCGTGGGCGGCCTACCCCGAGCTGATCCGGCAGTATCACCCCGAGCTCAACCACGGCATCGCTCTATCGCAGGTGCCCCTGGCCGCTGATGTGCTGCTCTGCTGGGAGTGCGCCATCGGTCATCGGTTCGCGGCGACGCCGACCGAGCAGCGAGAACGTCCAGGGCGGGTGCGGCGACGATCGTCCTGGTGCCCGGAATGCGCGTCGCTGGCCCGCCCGCAGGCGGTCGTCCTCGGGGAAGCACGGGCGCTCCCGGCCCGCCCGAGGAAGCCGGCATCGGGACTCTGCACGAAGACGCCGGCGCTGCCGACGGGGACGGCGTTCCTCAGCGCGTGCGCTCCGAAGCCGGCCTCGGCCGCCGAGGGGAAGCTCCGGCAGGCGCTCGCGGAACGGCTGCTGTTCCCCGGCGACATCAACGCGATCAAGGTCGCCCGGCCGTTCTTCCGGCATACGGAGGTGTGGCCCGACATCCTGCTTCCCGAGCTGCGCATCGCGATCGAGTACGACACGGTCGGCCGCCACGGGCTGGAGCACGTCGGCAAGCGGGAGGAGACGGACCGCCGGAAAGACCGTGCCGTCCGCGGTGCCGGGTGGGAAGTCGTCCGGCTGCGCATGGGGAAGCTGGAACCCCTCGGGCCGTTCGACCTACCGCTCTCCTCCCTGAGCACGGCCGGGATCACCCGGCTCATCGATCGGCTCCGCGACATCCGCGGAGCCCTGATGGTCGACGCCTATCTGCGCTGAACCGCTTATCCTCTGCTCGAGGACCGACGCAACCCCCGTGCCGGAGAGCGCCGACGACGAGAGGATGCCCCCATGAAACTCGTCTCCTACGCCGGCCAGCAGCTCCTCACCTCTGACGACGTCGCGGAGACGCTGCTCACCCTCGCGGCCGCCATCGCCAGCGAGGGCGAGTCCGAAGCGGTGGAGATCCCGATCGTCCTGGACGGGGAGAAGGACTGGGCCGATCTGCTCGTGGGCGTCGGCAACGATGTGCTCGTCAGCCCCCACCACAGCGGGGACCCGGAGCCCGACTTCTCCACAGAGGTCGACGAGCTGCGCGCGCATCGCCATTTCCCCAAGACCTCGGACGATTCGTCAGCGCGGGGAGACATCGACATCCCCGCGCTCTCCGACTTCGACATGGGGCACGGCCTCTGACCGCCTCCCCGTGAGCGGGTCGTCCCCCGGCGGATCAACCTGCCGAGCCCCCTCGAGAAGGGCGACCTCGTCGTCGGCCTCCGCGATCAGGCTGGCGTCATGCGTGACGCAGATCACCGCCGCTCCGCGGTCGGCCTCCTCGCGCAGCACGGCCTGGATCCGCTGGACCGATTCCGCATCCAGAGCGGTCGTCGGCTCGTCCACGAGGAGGATCGCCGCCCCGGCCGCCAGCCCCTGAGCGAGGAGCACCCGCTGCTGCTGACCGCCGGACAGCTCGGCGAACGGACGGCGGGCGAGTGCGCGCACGGCGGTGCGGTCCATCGCCGCCTCGACGTCGCGGCGTGCCCGATGATCCCGTCGGCGGAAGGCGCCGAGCCGCCCCCAGGTACCGACCTCCACGACATCTCGCGCCGTGAGCGGAAGGCCGGGAGGCACCACAGCACGCTGCGGCACGAAGGCGATCCGCCCCGTCACGCTCCGCTGCCCTCGCGTCGGTGAGCGCACGCCGGCGACCACCTCCAGCAGGGTCGACTTCCCGGCCCCATTCGGGCCGGAGATGGCGACGGACTCTCCCGCTCCGACCGAGAGGGTGACGTCGCGCACCGCGTCACGCTCCCCGAACCGCACGGAGACATCGCGCAAGCGCACGGAGGGATCGGGGGTCGGGGGGAATGTCGCCATGTCTTCAGTTTATGAATTTGATAATCATTCTCAAAAACGAATAGGCTCGCGTTCCGTGACCACCCCCATTCCCGCCCTGCTGACGCCGTTCACGCTGGAGTTCTTCCAGCGCGGAGTGATCGGCGGCGCTCTCGTCGCCGTCCTCTGCGGGGTCGTGGGCACCTGGGTCGTCGTCCGCGGGATGGCGTTCCTCGGCGAGGCCCTGGCCCACGGGATGCTGCCCGGCGTCGCTCTGGCCACGGTGCTCGGCGCGCCGGTCCTCGTGGGCGGAGCGCTCAGTGCCGTCGCCATGAGCATCGGGATCGGCACCCTGCAACGACGCGCCCGGCTCTCCTACGACACGAGCATCGGACTGCTCTTCGTCTCGATGCTCGCGCTGGGCGTCATCATCATCTCCCACTCGGGGAGTTTCGCCACGGACGCGACCGCGATCCTGTTCGGCGACATCCTCGCGATCACCCGCGCCGACCTCCTCCTGCTCGCGGCGGCGGCCGCCGTCGGAGTCACCACCGCCGTCCTCTGCCATCGACCCTTCGTCGCGCTCGCGCTCGACGCCCGGATCGCGACGGTGCTCGGTCTCCGGCCACGATGGGCCCAGGGGGCCCTCGTCGGGCTGGTGACCCTCGCCGTCGTGGCGTCGTATCAGGCGGTGGGCTCCCTTCTCGTGGTCGGCCTGCTCCTCGCCCCGGCCGTCGCCGCCGGACAGTGGACCTCGCGGCTCCCCACCCGGATGGCCCTCGCGGCCGCGTTCGGCGTGGCCGCCGTCCTCGTCGGTCTCCTCGCGTCCTGGTATGCGGCCACCGCGGCGGGAGCGTCCGTCGCCGCCGCAGCCATCGGCTTCGCCGGACTGTCCTGGGCGGTGCGGGCCACCGTGTCCACGCGGCGTCCGATCGCCGCCCATGCCACCCCTCCCGTCCCTGCTCCCGCCTCCTGACTCTTCCCGAAAGGCTCTCGTGCACTCCCGCCTGCTGCCCCTCTTCACCCTCACCGCCCTGTCCCTCACCCTCGCGTCCTGCGCCGGCACCGCGGCGCAGAGTCCGGCCACCTCTTCCTCCGCCGGGGACGGTCACGGCGCGATCGCCGGAGCGGAGGAGGTCGCCGAACCGCAGCTCGGACTCACGACCATCGACGCGCAGGGCCGGGTGACCCACCTCGACCTCCTGGACGAGGGCGTCACCGTCATCGGTACGGTCGCCGCCCCCGACGGCATGACGACGGACGGGCGGTACCTCTTCGCGGACACCGGCGACGGCGTGGAGGTGGTCGACAGCGGCGTCTGGACATGGGACCACGTCGATCACTTCCACTACTACCGCGCCGATCCCGCGCTGCTCGGCACGGTGGAGGGCGACGGCACGGCGACGGTCGCGACGACGAACAGCTCGACCACCGGCGGCACCGGCGTCTCCTTCGCCGGCTCAGGGGACGCCGTCCTCCTCGATACGGAAGCGCTGTCGAAGGGAGAGATCCGTGAGCTCTTCCGCATCGAGCGCGCTCCCCACCAGGGGCTGGTGGTGCCGGTCGGGTCGTTCGCGCTGGTGACCGAGGCCGACGGGGAGACGGGCGGAGCCGTCGTCGGCTACACGGCGGACGGCGAGCGCACCGGGCTCCGGGAGGACTGCGCCGCGCCGACCGGCACGATCACGACCAGGGTCGGAGCGGTGATCGGGTGCGCGGACGGCGCCCTGCTCGCCCGGGTCGAGGACGGGGCTCTCACCGTCGATCGCATCCCGTACCCGGACGGAGCACCGGCCGGAGCCGTGTCCGCGTTCGACAACCGCGAGGGGCGCCCCACGGTCGCCGGCCTCGCTGGCCCGACCGACATCCGCGTCCTCGACACCCGTGCCCAGACCTGGACGGTGCTCACCGCCCCCACTCCCCTCGCGCAGGTCACTGCGGTCAGCGATGAGGACGACACCCTCCTCGCGCTGACGCAGGACGGGCGCGTGCTCGTGCTCAGCGCGGCCGACGGAGCGGTGCGCGCGGCGACGGCGCCCCTCGTGGTGGAATCGCTGGCCGCGGAGGCGGCGCCGGTACTCATCGCGGATCAGCATCGCGCCTACCTGAGCGGCCCGGCGGAGCACCGACTGTTCGAGATCGACTACGCCGACGGCGCCCGCGTGGCGCGCACCTTCGACGCCGCCACCGAGCCGGCGTTCGTCGCCGAGACGGGACGCTGACATGCGCCTCCCCCGCCCCTTCGCCGCCGCAGCGCTCACCGTCTTCACCGCCGCCGCCCTGACCGCCTGCACCGCCCCCGCCGACGCTCGACCGGTGGTCGTCGTCTCGACGAACATCCTGGGCGACGTGGTCGGCGAGCTCGTCGGCGACGAGGCCCGCGTGGTCACCCTCATGAAGCCGAACGCCGACCCGCACTCGTTCGAGATCTCGGCGCAGGAGGCCGCCACGCTGCGGGACGCCGACCTGCTCGTCTCCAACGGACTCGGACTCGAAGAGGGCCTGCAGCAGCACCTCGACGCGGCCGTCGACGCCGACGTGCCGTCCTTCATCGCGGGCGACGCGATCGAGGTCCTGGACTACCGCGACGGCGATGCCGCGGGAATGCCGGACTCGCACTTCTGGACCGATCCGGCACGGATGATCGACGTCGTCGACGCCCTGGAGCCCGCCCTGGCCGCGCTCGACGGCATCGACGCCGATGCCCTCTCGGCGGAGGTCGCGGACTACCGCGACGAACTGACGGCGCTGGACGCCGAGATGACGACCGCGTTCGCCACGATCCCGGAGAATCGCCGGGCGCTCGTGACCAACCATCACGTCTTCGGCTACCTCGCCGACCGCTTCGACTTCGAGGTCGTCGGCGCCGTCATCCCTGGCGGAACCACGCTCGCGGCTCCGTCGGCCTCCGACCTGGCCGATCTCGTCGACGCCGTCGAGGCGACGGGCGTGCCCGCCGTCTTCGCCGAGTCCTCCTCCCCGGACCGCCTCGTCCAGGCGCTCGCCGAGGAGGCCGACGTCCACATCGAGGTGATCGAACTGTTCACCGAGTCGCTCACCGCCGAAGACGGCGGCGCCCCGGACTACCTGACCATGATGCGCGTCAACACCGAGCGCATCACCTCCGGTCTCACCCCTTGAGACCATCCCTCACAAGAAAGAAGCACCGCATGAAGACACTCCCCCTGCGCCGCGCGCTGGTCGGGGCCGTCGCCCTCGGCGCCGCCGTGACGCTCGCCTCCTGCTCGACGACGGCCGGAGCCGGCTCCGCCCCGAGCGGCGCCCCGGAATCGGACACCGGTCCCCGGGTGGCCATCTCGTATGAGGGCGGCATCCTCGTCCTCGACGGCGAGACGCTCGACACCGTCGCCGACTTCGACTCCGAGCCGTTCACACGGCTCAACCCCGCCGGCGACGGTCGCCACGTCATGGTGACGATGAGCGAGGGTTTCCAGGTGCTCGACACCGGGGCCGGATCGTCCGACGAGGCCGAGCTGACCGATACGGTGTTCGACGCCGACACCCCCGGCCACGTCGTCCGCCACGGGGGCAAGACCATCCTCTACGCCGACGGCACGAGCGACACCACGATCTTCGACACCGCCGATCTCGGCGACGGCCTCCCCGAGCTGGAGACCATCGACGGTGTCGAGGCGCATCACGGTGTCTCCGTGCTCCTCGCGGACGGCACGTTCCTGACCACCGTGGGCGATGCGGATGGTCGCAGCGGCATCGTGGTGCGCGATGCGGGGGGTGCGGAGATCGCCTCGTCCGACCAGTGCCCCGGCGTCCACGGTGAAGGGACCGCTGCCGACGAGGTCGTCGTCTTCGGCTGCGAGGACGGCGCGCTCGTCTACAAGGACGGCGAGATCACCAAGCTCGCCGCCCCCGACCAGCCGTACGGCCGCATGGGCAACGCCTACGTGAGTGAGACCAGCCCGATCGTCGTCGGCGACTACAAGAACGACCCCGACGCCGAGGGCTACCTGCTCGGCGCCGTCACACTCATCGACACCGCGGCAATGACCTCCGAGGTCGTGTCCCTGCCCGCGGGAGCGGAGTACACGTTCCGAGACGTCGTGCGCGGCCCGGACGACCTGGCCTACATCCTCGGCGCCGACGGTTCCATCCACGTGCTCGACCCGACGTCCGGTGAGATCACCGACACCTACCCGGTCATCGAGGCGTGGGAGGGACCGGCCGAGTGGCAGGACCCGCACCCCGCGATCGTCGTCGCCGGCGACATCGCATACGTGACCGAGCCGGCCGCGAACAGCGTGCACGCCGTCGACCTCACCACCGGCGAAGTGCTTGCGAGCACCGAACTCGACGTCACCCCGAACGAGATCGCTCCGGCCGCCGGCTGAGCCTCGATACTGCGGGTCCGTCCTGTTCCGGACGGACCCGCAGCGTCATGTCCCGTCCCGTCCGCCTTCCCGGCGCGTCGAGGCGCATGTCCCTCAGGGGAGCAGAGTGAATCCCGACTCGTAGCTCGTCGTGCCGAGCGCGGCGAGCACGATCTGGAGGAATCCCATCGCCTCGAGCTCCCGAGCGCGGGACAACGGACCGACGTCGACGGCGCGGAGCCCCGCCGCCTCGACGAGCACTGCGACCGCGATCTTGGCCTCGGCATAGTCGCCGGCATAGAGGACGGTCGTCGGCGTCGTGCCGTTGGTGCCGGTGGCCAGCGTGTCGCCGAGGTTGACGTTGAACGCCTTGACGACCGCGGCGCCCTCGGGGAGCATCCGGGCCAGTTGCGCGGCGCTGGACGAATCGGTGGGAACGGTCAGCTCGTCATAGGTGGTGAAGTCGATGGGGTTGCTGATGTCGATCACGACCCTGTCGCGCAGGCGATCGCGATAGTGCTCGAGAATGCTCGGGTAGGCCACGTACGGGACGGCGAGCACGACGAGGTCGCCGGTAAGGTCATCGCCGAGGGCGGCGTAGGCGACACCGGCGCGGTCGCCGGACGAGCTGGAGGTGCTCCGGCGCACGATCTGGATGCGCGCTCCGGCACGGGTGGCGACATCCGCGATCGCGGCGCTCATCCTCCCGCTGCCGATGATGCTGATCGAGGTCATGCGTACTGCTCCTTCCGGAAGCGGGTGAGCGCCCTCTCGGCGACCTTCCTCGCGTCGTAGTCGAACACCGCGCTGCGGCGGAAGTCGCGGCCGACGCGCAGGTCGGTGTCGCGCTTCCGCCGGTCAGCGAACTCGTGCTGCGCGTCGAACATCCATCCCGCCCGTCGCGACCCGTGCTGCAGGATGGCGGTCCGCTGCATGCGGACCGCGGTGTAGCGCCGGAACGCCTCCGGGATGTCAGCGACGGTGTCCGCGGCCTTCAGGAACACGGCGAGCGCCATGCTGTCCTCGATCGCCTGGTTCACGCCCTGTCCCTGATGCGGGAGCATCGTGTGCGCGGCGTCGCCGAGCAGGGTCACCGGTCCTCGCGACCAGTTGCGGAGCGGTTCGTGGTCGAAGAGTCCCCACCAGAACGTCTTCTCGATCACCTGGAGGAAGCGCTGCAGACGGGTGTCCCAGGCACCGCCGGCGAACTCGGCGCGGAGTTCGCTCACGTCGGCCGGACCGGACCAGGGCCCGCGGAGCGGCCGGTCGCTGGGAACCCCGGCGACGAAATTGAAGAGGGTGCGTTGCTGCAGCGGGTAGCACATGAAGTGCCGCTGATCCCCCATCCACACCTGGCTGATCTTCGGCCAGTCCGCGGGCAGAAGACAGGCGTCGACGACCCCGCGGTAGACGATGTACCCGGAGTACACAGGCTCCGGATCAGGCACGATGCCGCGGCGCACGACCGAGTGGATGCCGTCCGCCCCGATCACCGCGTCGAAGAGGTCGCTGACGCCGTTGTCGAAAGTGACTCGGACGCCGGAATCCTCCGTACGGAGGGAGGCCAGTCGATGCCCGAGGCGGATGCTGTCGGCGTCGACCTCGCGCGCCAGGACGTCGATGAGGTCCGGACGGTACATCCCGATGTTCCGGTACTGCTTCGCGGAGTCCTCCCACGCTGCATCGGTGACGAGGGCGCCGCTCGCATCCAGATAGACGCCGTGGCCGTCCGGGGTCGCCCCGGCCCGTCGCACCTGTTCCAGGACGCCGAGCGCCTCGAGAACGCGCTGGGCATTCGGAGCCACGGTCACCCCGGCCCCGACCTCGCCGAGCGCCGTCGCCTGTTCGAACACCGTGACCTGGACGCCCGCGATCCGGTTGAGGGCGATCGCGGCCGTGAGCCCGCCCATCCCCCCACCGATCACGGCGATCCTCGTGCTGCTGTCTACCATTGCCTCTCCTTCATCGAACGACGCGCGATCGCGCGCCCTCTCACTTCGTCACCAATACAGGCGCGGTCGGGGGCGACCGGAACATCGTGGCGCCCGTGGCCTGCTCCGATTCGTGGTCCGGACCCAGCGGGATCCCCGATCGATCCCGGAGGCACAGCGTCGCCGCGCCGCCGAGCAGCGATGCGAGGAGGAGATAAGCCGAGACGGCCATGGTCGTACCGGTCTTGTCGAGCAGCAACTGGGCGATCATCGGCGCGAAAGCGCCACCCAGCACCGCCCCGATCGCGTAGGTGATCGAGACACCGGAGAACCGGATCGATGCGGGGAAGATCTCGGAGTACCACGCGGCCAAGGGGCCGTAGGTGAGGCCGAGACCGGTCGAGATGAGGACGAGCGCGGTGTACAGCCCCGGGAGTCCGCCGTGATCAACGAGCCAGAAGATCGGGAAGACGACGAGCGCCTGCAGCGCGAAACCGATCAGGAAGGTGCTCCGCCGCCCGATCGTGTCCGAGAGGTATCCGGCGGCGAGGGTCGACAAGAACCAGACGACCGCGGCCACGGACGCGGCGACGAGCACGGCCGTCGTGTCGAGGCTCTGCACGTTGATCGCGTAGCTGTTGAGGAAGCCGCCCGTCGTCATGTAGCCGAGCGTGCCGTTGCCCGCGAACACGAGCGCCGCCAGGAGCACGAGGTACCAGTGGCGCTGGAACAGGGTCACGATCGGCGCCTGGGACTGCCGTCCGCGCCGCGCGATCTCAGCGAAGACGGGACTCTCCGAGACGGAGCGCCGGATGATGAATCCCACGACGATGAGCACGACGCTCACCAGGAACGGCACACGCCAACCCCACTCCAGGTACGCCGCGCCCGGGGAGACGACTCCGGTCATGAGCGCCGTCACACCGGAGGCGAGCAGGAACCCGAGGGGTACCCCGAGCTGGGGCCACGACCCCGCACGACCGCGCCGATCGGCCGGGGCGTGCTCCACTGCCATGAGGACCGCACCGCCCCACTCGCCGCCGGCGGAGAGGCCCTGCAGGATCCGCAACAGCAGGAGCAGGATCGGCGCGGCGATGCCGATCTGGGCGTACGTCGGCAGCAAGCCGATGAGCGTGGTGGCCGCGCCCATCATGACCAGGGTGAGGACGAGCATCGTGCGCCGTCCGAGGACATCGCCGAAGTGCCCCGCCAGGAAGGCACCGAGCGGACGGAAGAGGAACGAGATGCCGACGGTGGCGAAGGAGAGCAGCAGACCGATCTCCTTGCCTGCCGGCTGGAAGAAGAGCTGAGCGAAGACGAGCCCGGCACTCGTCGCATAGATGAAGAAGTCGTACCACTCGATGGTCGTGCCGATGATCGTCGCGAAGGCGATGCGGCGCTGCGAGGTGTCGCGGCCAGAAGCAGAAGAGGAGGTCATGGTCGTCCCTAACGTCGTTGTCTCCCTCGGAAGAGAGGGAATCGGGATGTGTCCCTTTCATCGTGAGGCTGCGCACTCTGTACGTAAATCACGGTTCTTCGCGGATATAGTTCGGATACACCGAAGAATCAGGACGGGCGGAACCGGCGATGTCCGATGTGAGCATGAGGCAACTCGAATTGTTCGCCGCGCTGCCCAACTTCCCCACGCTCAGCGCCGCGGCGGCCCACCTGCACATCTCGGAGTCGGCGCTGTCGCAGGCGGTGACGAGCCTCGAGCGCACCGTGGGTGCGCAACTCTGCGTCCGACGGAAGGCCCGCGGCCTCACCCTGACGCCGACCGGTCAGCAGTTCGCCAGACAGGCCCGCCGCATCGTCGCTGACGCGCAAGAGCTCGTCCTCGATGCCCGACGCGGCACCGAGCTGCGCGGGCCGGTGACCCTCGGCTGCTACGCGAGCTTCGCCACCAGCGTCGTGCCCGAGCTGCTCGAGGGGTTCCCGAAGCGCCATCCGGGCGTGCAGCTGGAGATCATGATCGGCACGAACGAGGAGCTCCTTTCGGCGCTGGATGCGGGGGACCTCGACGTGGCTCTCGTGTACAACGTGTCGCTGCCCGCCGGGTACCGCCGGCGCCGGGTCTACGCCACCGAGCTCGAGGTCCACCTGCCGCCCGAGCACCCCCTGGCCACCGCCGAAACGCTGGATCTTCCGGATCTCGCCGACGAGCCCTACATCCAGTACGACGCCAGCCCGGGAACGCGTAACGTCATCGACGCCTTCACCGCACGCGGACTCGAACCGCGCATCGAGGCTCGTGTCAGTCAGCTCGCCCTGGTGGAAGCCCTCGTGGGCCGGGGTCTGGGCTATGGCCTGCTCATGTCCCGTCCCAACACCCTGCCCGTCAGCAGCGAGGGACGCGCCGTCGTGATCCGTCCCTTGGACCCTCCCGTGACCGTCTCCCATGTCGTCGGCATCTGGCCGGCCGACATGACCCTGACCTCGCGGGCCGACGCTCTCCTCGACTTCGCCGTGGAGAAGCTCGGCGACTACGGGCGGGCGGACGTGCGGGCGGCCGACGTCTGAGTCGTGCGCCGGCGGCGGTGCGTCCCGAGCAGCGCGACACCGAGGAGCACGAGCAGACCGCCGGCCCCCGCCGCCGCAGCCGCTGTCGGCGCGAGTCCCGTCGTCGCGAGGTCGGTGTCCGTCGCCCCACTCGACCCGCCCTCGGCTCCCGGGTCGACGTCCGTACCGGGATCCGGGTTCTCCGGCTCGGGCTCGGGCTCGGGCTCGGGTTCGGGGTCGGGCCCTGGTCCCGACCGGGGCACGTAGACATTCGTCACCGTGCAGACGGTATCGATCCCGGCCGTCACCTCGACGACGTTGCCCTCCAGCGCTCCGCCCGTGCACTGCCAGCCGTCGCTGCGGTAATCCGCCGTGGGGACGCCCTCCACCGCCGCCTCCGAGAGCCGGAAGGCACCGGCACCGAGCGGAGCGAGCGTCACCGCGGCCTCGCCGGACGCTCCTTCGATGCGAGGACGCGGGAACTCCCCGCCGCCGATGGCGCGAAGGGTCCAGTCCGTGACATCAGCGGGTCCGGCCGGCGCCCCCCGGACCGTCTCCCACGACCGCCTTGCGGAGCGTCAGGGTGCCACCGACGAACGTGTTCGTCGCGGTGCAGATCGCGTCCTCCCCGAAGCCCAGCGTCGCCGTGGTCCCGTCCCAGGTGGTCCCCGTGCAGCTCCAGTCGCCCTCGTAGCCGCTCGGGCCGTCCTCGGAGAAGACGTAGTCGCCCGGCGGCAGCACCATGTCGGTGACGAACTCCGACCCGCTGGGACCGGAGAGGGCCGCGTTGCCCGGGCCGCGCGCCTTCAACTCGAAGTCCGCGGGCACCGCGCGCCCGCGCTCACCGTTCACCACCTGCTTGACGAGAGTGAGGGTGGGAGTGATCGACGCGTTGGTGAGGACGCACACCACGTCGGCCGACGGGGGCACCTGGACGACGTCCCCCGACACGGTCCCGCCCGAGCAGTTCCACCCGAGGGCGTCGTAGCCGGACGGACCGTCCGTCTCACTGAGGGTCCACGCCCCGGGGGCGACGGCCGCCTGGGTGACCGCCGGTGAATTGGCTGGGCCCGAGACCGTGGCCGCGCCGTCGGTCGCCGTCAGTGTCCAGGCCGAGGGCAGCGCCGGCGTCCCGAAGGCGGAGGCGACCTGTTTGCGCAGTGTCAGCGTCGATGCGGTCCAGCGATTCGTCACGGTGCAGATCACGCTCTCCAGCGGGACGACCTCGACGGTGTCGCCGGTGCCCACGGGCGTACCCTCGTCGTCGACGCATGACCAGCCCTCGCTGACGTAGGACCCCGCCTGCGGAGCGGTGCTCGACTCCGAGAGGGTGAAGGTCCCGGGCGCCACCGCCGCGAAGCTCACCTTGCTCGAGCCGGAGACACCGCTGATGACCGTGTCGGCGGACCGGGCGGTGAGCTCCCAATCCTGCGCGTCGAGGGGCCCGCCGCCCGCGTTCACGACGTTCTTCACGAGGGTGAGCTGGCCGATCTCGAGCGTGTTGATGATGGTGCACGTCACCTCCGCTCCTGCCGCGACGGTCACGGTGTCGGCCGTCACCGCACCGCCGGTGCACGACCACGGACCGGCGGCGTACCCCGCGGGGCCGTCCGCTTCGGCGAGCGCATAGTCGCCGGCGGGCACCGGAACGCGGGTGACGGAGGGCGACCCGGAGGCGCCGGTGACGGTCTCCGGCCCCGCCGCCGTCAGGGTCCAGTCGGAGGGCGGCTGGTCGCTGCCCATCACGTTCTTGACGAGCGTAAGCCGCCGGCCCCCGCCCTCGGGTGCGGACGCCACCCGTCACCTCACCGTAGGGGCGGCGACCGCGGCGGGGCAAGGGTCGCCGGTGAACAGGGCGGGGTGGGCTAC
Source organism: Zhihengliuella sp. ISTPL4 (assembly GCF_002848265.1). Taxonomy (GTDB): domain Bacteria; phylum Actinomycetota; class Actinomycetes; order Actinomycetales; family Microbacteriaceae; genus Microbacterium. The sequence continues at coordinate 3,149,539 of NZ_CP025422.1, read as the reverse complement.
GGTCGCCTCATGGCTGCGCCCTTCTTCACCATCGGGCACTCCACCCGGACGATCGACGAGTTCCTGGGGCTGGTGCAGGAGAGCCGCGTGGAGAGTGTCGTCGACGTGCGGCGCCTGCCCGGCTCGAAGCGGTATCCGCAGTTCGACCAGGACGCCCTGGCCTCCTCCTTGCGCGCCGCCGGGATCGCCTACCACCGTGCGGAGGGGCTGACGGGTCGCCGCCCGGTCAGCCGGGATGTGCCGTTCGAGACCAATGCCTGGTGGCAGAACCGCAGCTTCCACAACTACGCGGATCACGCGCTGTCGGCGGATTTCGGGCAGGCTCTGGACGACCTCCGCGCCGAGGGTCGCGCGCGGCGCGTCACGGTCATGTGCTCGGAGAGCGTGTGGTGGCGGTGTCATCGACGGATCATCGCCGACCATCTCCTCGCGCGGGACGAGGTCGTCCGCCACATCCTCGGCCCTGGTCACGTCGACCCGGCAGAGCTCAGCGGTGGCGCCGTGGTGGGCGGGGACGGGACGGTCACCTATCCGGTCGGATGACTGGAAGCCGGCACAGCATCCCCCTCGTTTCGGATTCGCGCAACCCCCGTGCCCTCACGCGCCCTCTTCTCGTAGGACTGACTCCGCGGGCAATGCTCGCGCCGACGCCGAGGAGGAGCCATGTCGAAGGCAGACACCGAGCGGAGCGGATCGACAGCCGCACCCTCTCCCGAGCACGACGAGAAGCCGGACAACCCCACGGATCTGCAGAAGCGGTCGTGGAAGTACGTGCTCGTCAAGAGCGTGCGGGAGTTCTCCGCCGATCAATGCATGGACGGCGCGGCGGCACTCACGTACTACGCGGTGCTCTCGATCTTCCCCGCCATGATCGCCGTGTTCTCGCTGCTCGGCGTCTTCGGGCAGGGCGGAGCAGCCGCCGACGCCGTGCTCGGCATCATCGGCGACGTCGCACCGCCGGAGACGGCGGAGGCGCTGCGCGGACCCATCGAGCAGATCTCCCAGGCGCCGGGTGCCGGCATCGCCCTCGTCACCGGAATTCTCCTCGCGCTCTGGTCGGCGTCGGGCTACGTCGGCGCGTTCAGTCGGGTGATGAACCGCATCTACGAGATCGAGGAGGGACGGCCGTTCTGGAAGCTGCGGCCAATGCAGCTCCTCGTCACGCTCATCACCGTCGTCTCGCTGGCGATCGTCGCCATCGTGCTCGTCCTCTCCGGCGACGTGGTGTCGGCGCTGGGCAACGCGATCGGCGCCGGCGAAGGCGTGCAGCTCGCGTGGAGCATCGCGAAATGGCCGCTGCTGCTGTTCGTCGTCGTCTTCCTGGTGGCGGTCCTCTACTACGCGACACCGAACGCCAAGCAGCCCAAGTTCCGGTGGATCAGCGTGGGAGCCCTCGTGGCCATCGTGGTGCTGGCGATCGCCACCCTCGGGTTCGTGCTCTACGTCACCACCTTCTCGAACTACGAGCGCACCTACGGATCGATGGCGGGTGTCATCGTGTTCCTGCTGTGGCTGTGGATCGCGAACCTCGCGCTGCTGTTCGGCGCCGAATTCGACGCCGAACTGGAACGCGGTCGTCAGCTTCAGGCGGGTATCGCCGCCGAACGCGACATCCAGCTGCCGCCGCGCGACACCCGGCAGAGCGACAAGCGCGCGGAGAAGGAGACGAAGGACATCGAGGAGGGTCGCCGCATCCGCGTCGAGAACGATCACGACGACGGCGACGAGGCGTCGCGGGACGAGCAGCGACGACCCTGACTCGCTGCGTGCCGGGGTCTATCCCCTCGACGCCTTCTCGGCCGTTGCCGCCGAACCGCCGTCCAGCGCGACCTCCGCCGCGGACGGCGTCCCTGCCAGCGCGTGCAGACGACCAGCCCCTTCGACGTCGGGAATGATCGACGCCACCAGAGTGGCGATCACACCGATCACGGCGATGACCGCGGAGTAGACGACGACCGGCCAGAAGGCGCCGCCGGCCGCCGCCACCAGAGCCGTGCAGATCAGCGGCGCGAGACCGCCGCCGAGGGTGTTGGAGATCTGATAGCCGATGTTCACGCCGGTGGTGCGCGCCTCGGGATCGAACATCTCGGCGAGCATCGTCGCCAGGGTGGCCTGCATCGCGACCCCGAAGACGACGAAGCCCAGGATCTGCCCCAGCCAGATCAACCACATGTTGCCCGTGCTGAACATCATGAACGCGGGATAGACCATCGCCGCGAATCCGAGGCAGCCGATGATGTACACCGTGCGGCGTCCGATCCGGTCGGAGATCGCGCCCCACAGCGGAGCCACCACGATCTGCAGGAGGCCGACCATCATCGTCCCGGCGAAACCCATCCAGGCCGGCAGCTCCTCGTTCGAGACCATGAACGCCAGACCGTAAGTGAGCACGACGTACCCGGCGATCGACTGGGGGAGGCCGATGAGGACGCCCATGATCGCGTTCTTCGGGTGCCGGAACGCCTCGACGAGAGGGTTGACCTTCTTGCCGACCAGGGCGAGCTGCAGCGTCTGCGTCTCGGTGAAGGCGTCCGATTCCTCGAGCTGGCGCCGCAGCAGCACGGCGGCGATGGCCAGGACGATCGAGAGCACGAACGGGATGCGCCAGCCCCACTGCAGGAACCACGAGTCGTCCGTGGCGCCCAGCGCCGCCATCAGACCACCGGAGAAGACGTTGGCGATCCCGGCACCGCTGATGAGGAAGGCGCCGTAGAGCCCGCGCTTGCCGGTGGGAGCCGCCTCGACCACCATGGTCGCCGCTCCCCCCATCTCCCCGCCGACGAAGAAGCCCTGCAGGAGCCGGCACAGGAGCAGGAGCAGCGGCGCCGCGATCCCGATCGCCTGATCCGACGGGATGAGTCCGATCCCGGTCGTGGCGACGCCCATGCCGACCACGGTGCTCATCAGCACGACCTTGCGGCCGACCCGGTCGCCCACGATCCCCCAGATGATCCCGCCGAGCGGACGGAGGAAGAACCCGACCGCGAACGTCGCGAATGACGACAGCTGCGCGACGAGGGGGTCGTTCGAGGAGAAGAAGACGGCCGGGAAGACCGCTGCGGCGGCCAGACCGTACAGGTAGTAGTCGTAGTACTCGATGATGGTGCCGATCGCGCCGCCCGCGACCGTCTTGCGCTGCTTCGGTGTGAGCCTGCCCCGCGCCGTCGTAGTCATCCCAGCCTCCTTGCCAGATGAGTCGGTGCCGAGCCGCGATCGCCCCTCGACCGCCGTCCTCGGCGTCGATAAACTAACAGGGGCAGAGACAATCTGTCCATCACTCGTATTTTTTGTTCATCTGAGGTGTATGCCCGTGTCCCCACTGCCGGTCGGCGAAGGAGCCGCCCCGTCGCTTCCGCTGTCGTCCATGCGCGAGACCTACGAGAGCGCGGAGGAGGTGCTGCAGCTGTACCGCCCTTTGCTTCCCGCGCTCGCCGCCGCGGCGGGACCCTCCGTCGAGGTCGTGCTCCACAACCTCGACGGGAGCGATGTGGACCTCGGTCACACGATCGTCGCGATCGAGAACGGCCACGTCACCGGTCGAGCGGTCGGCGGCCCCTCCACGTCGCTCGGACTCGACGTGCTCCGGGACCGCCAGAAGAACCACGACGCCTTCGGCTACACGGCCCACACGAGCGACGGCCGTGAGCTCCGCTGCTCGTCGATCTACTTCCACAACCGCGAAGGCGACATCATCGCCTCGCTCTGCATCAACGTCGACGTCAGCCCTTTGCGTCAGGCTCGCAACATCTTGGACGCCCTCCTGCCGGCCACCGCAGCGGAGATGGCGCCGAGGGAGCACTTCGGGACCGACCTCGTCTCCGTGATGGATGCGATGATCACCGAGGCGATCCGCGATATCGGACGGCCTGTCGAGGCGATGTCGCGCGACGACAAGATCAGCGTCCTGGAGCGCCTGGACCAGCGGGGCGCGACGCAGATGCGGAAGTCCGTGGAGGCGATCGCGAAGAGGCTCGGCATCTCCCGCGTGACCGCCTACAACTACCTCGAGGAAGCACGCGCCCGCTGAAGTCGGCGACGCGCTGCCCGGGAATTGCTTTCCGCCAGGCCGGGGCTATGGTGAAGACCATGACCCGACGCGCCGCCTGTGCGGCGCGTCTTTTCTCTGCGAGGAGCAATCGAAGCCATGTGGAAGCGTCACCGCCGGAGGGCATCGGCCAGCGTCGCCGGAAGCGTGGCGATCATCGCCGCGCTTGCCGGGTGCGGAGCAATCCCCGCCGATGTCGACGGCACGGTCGACCGCGTCCAGGACGGCGAGATCCGGGTCGGTATCACGCACAATCCCCCGTGGACGGACACCACCGATCCCTCGGGTCCCACCGGCGAGGAAGTGCGCCTCGTCGAGGAGTTCGCCGAGACGCTTGACGCCACTGTCGTCTGGACCGTCGACAGTGAGGCGAACCTGGCGGATCGGCTGCACGACCATGCGCTCGACCTGGCGATCGGCGGGTTCACCGACGACACCCCCTGGGTCGACAAAGCGGCGATGACCGTCCCCTTCGACGACGCGTCGACCGCCGGCGAGACGAAGAAGCACGTGATGCTCACGGTCCTGGGGGAGAACCGATTCCTCACGACCCTCGAGACCTTCCTGCTCGAGCGAGGAGACGCCCGATGAGAAGCCATCCCGCCCTCCCCTCCGCGCAGCAGGACACGCTGCGCCGGGCGATCCGCTTCGAGTGGTTCACGCTCGCGTTCCTCGCCGTGGCGATCACCGGCGTGTACCTCGTGATGGGCAACTCCCAGGCGATGAAGGCCGCGTGGATCGAGGACCTGCTCTCCCTTGCGCCGCCGATCGCCTTCCTCCTGGCGGTCCGCATCATCGCGAAGCCGGCGACCGCGAAGTACCCGTACGGGTTCTTCCGCTCGGTCGGCGTGGCCCACCTCGTGGCCGGCGTCGCCCTGTTCACCATGGGCGCGTTTCTCCTGGTCGATTCCGTCATCGGGCTGGTGAGCGGGGATCGGCCTCCGATCGGCTCCGTGCAGGTGTTCGGGCACGTGATCTGGTCGGGGTGGCTGATGATGGGCATGATGGCGCTGACCATCCCGCTGCCGATCTACTTCGGCCGCGTGAAGATGCGCCTCGCGAAGGATCTGCACAACAAGGTCCTCTATGCCGATGCGGACATGAACAAGGCGGACTGGATGACCGCGGCCGGCTCGATCGTGGGCGTCGGCGGCATCGGACTGGGCCTGTGGTGGGCGGACGCGGCAGCCGCGACCTTCATCGCCGGCAGCATCCTCTGGGACGGGTGGCGCAACACCCGCGCCGCGATCACCGACCTCATGGACACCCGCGCGACGACGTTCGACGACGAGCAGCCCCACCCCGATTCCCACGCCGTGCTCGACCACCTCCGGACCCTGCCCTGGGTGCGTGATGTCGCCGTGCGGACGAGGGACCAGGGACAGTTCTTCCACGTCGAAGCGTTCATCGTGCCCGTCGATGATGCCCTGCCATCCCTGGCCGAACTCGACCGCGCACGGCAGGAGTGCCAGGACCTGGACTGGAAGCTCGTCGACGTGGTCCTCGTGCTCGTGCCGGAACTCGCCGACCAGCTGACGCGACAGGAGGAGATCCGACCGAGCGCGATCGTTTGATCACGGGATAGCTCCTCCGCCGGGCGCCCCCGCTACGGTCGGGATCGTGCCTGCAGCGACGACGAAGACGACCGGAACCCTGGAGACGGCGTTCGAGACGCTCTTGACCACGAGGTCGGTGGATCGACCTGTTCCGCCCGTGCCGCCGGTGGGCGCCGTCGCGTGGGACCGGATCGACGCTGCCAGCCGCTCCGGCGTGCGCGTGGAGGCCGAAGCGGTGCTGCGAGCCGCCTGGCCGGACCTGCCCCGCGACGCGTGGGACGCCTTCTTCCGCTCCGGCACCAGGACCACGTTCGAGACGCCCTACTTCGAGCGGCGGCGGCGACTCTCCACGCTCGCCCTCGCCGCGGCCACGGAGGCGGGGACCCTTTTCGGAGAACGCTGTGCCGAGGCGATGATCGACGGGCTCCGGCTCGTGCTGGACGAGCCGACCTGGTGCGTTCCCGCGCACAATGCCCCTCCCGGCGGCACGCTGCAGCCGGAACCCGATCCTGCGCGGCCCGTGCTCGACCTCTTCGCCGCAGAATCCGCCGCCCTGCTCGCCTGGCTCCTGACGCTTCACCGGCACACCCTCCCCGTCGAGCTCACCGGGCGGATCGCGAGCGAGATCGACATCCGGGTTCTGACACCCTTCGAGCAGGACGCGCCCCGCTACCACTGGTTCGCCCTGCCGAGCAACTGGAACCCGTGGGTCGTGTCCAACGTCCTGGCCTGCGTCTCCCTCGTCGACGTCGACCCGGCACGAAGGGCGGCGATCCTCCGCACAGCGATCCGCAGTCTGGACCCGTACCTCGCCGGAGTCCCTCAGGACGGAGGATGCACGGAGGGGGTGATGTACTGGTGGCAGTCCGCGGCCCGCCTCTTCGAGGCCGTCGAGATGCTCGGCTGGTACGCGCCGACCGGCGCAGACGCCGTCTTCCGGCATCCGCTGCTGCGCGCGCTTGCGCGGTATCCGATGGTCGTCGCCCTGGGCCCCGACGGCTGGAGCGCCGTGTTCGGCGACGGATCCGCACGGCGCCCCCGTGCGGGCGGGGGCTCGATGAAGGATCGTCATCCCGGCGAGCTCCTGTGGCGCTTCGGGCAGCGGACGGGGGACTCCGCTGTGGCGCGCTTCGCGCGGGAGACCCGGGGCGCCGGCCCGGCCGTCGAGCTTCCGCTCCCCCTCGGCCGCGCACTCCTCGCCCTCCTCGACGAGAGCTGGCGCGACGCGCCCGCTTCGCCGCCGTCCGCGCCCGCCCCGGTGCTGCTGCCGGAGTCCCAGGTCTTCGCCGCCGCCTCCGGCCCCCTTCGCCTGGTCGCGAAAGGCGGGCACAACGGCGAGCCGCACAACCACAACGACGTCGGCAGCTTCGTCGTCGCTGCGGACGGCGCCCCACTGCTGATCGACGTCGGCTCCGGCGTGTACACCGCCTCGAGCTTCACCGCCGCCCGTTACAACCAGTGGTTCACGACCTCCGGGTTCCACAGCGTCCCAAGGATCAACGGCGTCGAGCAGCCGCCGGGAGCGGAGTTCGGTGCGACGGTCCTCTCGGATGAACGTGAGGAGAACGGCTGGGCGTTCACCATCGACCTGGCACCCGCCTACCCGCCGGACGCCGGAGTGACGTCCTGGATCCGACGCTTCGAACGAATCGGGACTTCGGCGATCCGCGTCACCGATGCCTGGCCCCAGGCTCTGAAACCGCGCGAGATCGAACTGGTGCTGATGCTCGCGCGCGTGCCGGTGCTCCGCGGCGAGGGCGAGTTCGGCCTCCGCGCCCCGGACGGCGATGACGTGCGCGCCGTGCTGTCCGTCGATCCGTCGGCGCGCACGACGGTGGACACCATCCGACTCGACGACCCCCTGCTCCGCGCGGTGTGGGGCGAGGAGATCGCCCGCGTGATCGTGCGGCCGATGCCCGGGGTGCTCGGCGCGTCCGTCCTCGTGGACGCCCGGCCCCGCTGAGCACGCTGCGCCGCCCGAACCTCACTCCGGGAGGTCGACCTGGCCGCTCACGTCGACCAGCGCCTGCGTCGCCGACAGCGCCCGCCTCAGCACCTCGGCCGGGACGGTTCCCAGCCTGTCTGCCCGATGAGCGCGGACGCGAGCGACATCGCTCTCAGCGCGTGTCGTCAGGACGAACCCCACTCCTCGCCCGCCACCCGTTCGCTCGCCCGGGGTGACGAGCCCGGCGCGCCTCAACGCGTGCAGTGTGGCGCTCACGTTGCTTCTCTGGAGACCGAGGCCCCGGGCGATCTCCGTGGCCGTGCTGGCGGGACGGACGGCGATCTCGTGCAAGACCTCGATGTCTCTCGGCGTCAGACGCGGGGAGTCCGGCAGGGCGAGCGTCCGGGGCTCGATCCGATGCGCGATGGAGATCACCGCATCGGCGAACCGCTGGAGTTCCGCTTGGTCGATTGGCGCTTCGGTCGTCACAAGTGTATTGTTTCATACGCTTCTGAGGGAGCGTGACCGGCACGAGGGCCGACCACGCTCGTGTAGCCGTCGTCGCTGCCACCCAGGTCCTCCGGGCATCCGACGGCGCACCTCGCGAAGCCCTGTGCTCGTCGCGCCCCCGATCCCGACACGACGAAAGCACTGCCATGACCTCGACCCCCTCTCCCACCGCAGGCGCGCGGCGCGGCCTGCGCGGACACCCGATCGCCACTCTCATCGCCGTCTCGCTCGGCCTCTTCATGGTGGGTCTCGACGCCACCGTCGTCTCGATCGCGAACCCCGCGATCGCGGCGTCGCTGGGGACGACGTTCACCGAGCTGCAGTGGGTCACCCACGCCTATCTGCTCGGACTCGCCGTCTGCCTCATCCTCGGCGGCACCCTCGGCGACCGTTTCGGCCGCCGGCGCGTCTACATCATCGCCGTCGTCGCCTTCGCGCTCACGTCGGTCGCAATCGGCCTCATCGGCAGTGCGGTCGGCGTCATCGTGTTCCGTGCACTGCAGGGCGTGAGTGCGGCGCTGCTCATGCCGCAGACGCTGTCGATCCTGCGGGCGACGTTCCCCCGGGAGAAGTTCGGCATGGCCGTGGGGATCTGGGGCGGCGTGTCCTCGGTGGCGATCGCCGCGGGCCCCATCGTCGGCGGGGCTCTCGTGGCCACCCTCGGCTGGGAGTCGATCTTCTTCATCAACGCACCCATCGCCCTGCTGACCGTGGTCTTCGCCGCGCTCGTCGTGAGGGAGTCGACCGCCGGAAGCGCGCGCGTGCGCTTCGACGTGCCGGGACTGATCCTGCTCGCCATCGGCCTCGCCGGACTGGTGCTCGCGATCGTGCAGTCCGAGGAGTGGGGGTGGGGGGATCTGCGGACCGTGCTCGTTCTCGCGGGGGCCGTGGCCGTCCTCGTCGTCTTCGTGCTCGTCGAGCACCGCAGCTCCCACCCGCTGCTGCCGATGACGCTCTTCCGCGAGCCCGGCTTCTCGATCGGCGGCCTCGCCGTCGCCGCGAACTTCTTCGCCCTGCTCGGGGTGACGTTCTTCCTGAGTCTGTTCCTGTTGAACCTCCGCGGCGTCGAGGGCGTGATGGCCGGGGTCATGCTCCTGCCGCTGTCCGCCGTGTCCATCGTCGCCTCCCCCCTCGGGGCGGTGCTCGTCAGTCGCCTCGGCATCCGCGTGACGATGACGATCGGGCTCGCCCTCGTCGCGCTCTCGCTGGCGGCGCTCACCCCCACGGGTGTCGAGACGCCGTACATCGCCATGGCCGTCCCCTTCGTGACACTGGCGCTCGGCGTCGGGCTGACCATGACGGCGGGCGCGGACGCCGTGGTCGGCAGTGCGCCCGTGCATCTCGCCGGCGTGGCCGGCGGCTTCCAGGCCACCATGCTCCAGCTCGGCGGGGCCCTCGGAACCGCGGTGTTCGCCGCCGTCGTTGCAGCAGGCAGCACCCGCGGCGGGGCGCTGCTCGGCCTGTCGCCCGCCCAGAACGACGCCCTGGCCCAGGGAATCGTGCCGGCCGGGCTCAGCGCCGAGGAGGTGGGCGTGGCGCAGGACGCCTTCCTGTCCGGCCTGCACGCGGCGATGCTCGTCGGCGCGGGCGTCACTGCGGCCGTCGCGATCCTCGCCGCTCTCTTTCTCCGCAGCAGCCGCCGGCACACCGCGGGCGAGATCGTCGTCGAGACCCTCGAGGGCGCTGTCGGCGCGCCGTGACATCGGCCCCTCCGCGCGCGCCGCGGGCTGTGGTGGACTGTCGGCGTGGAGCAGACACCCAGGACGGCCCCCTCGGCGACCGGTGCGTCCGGAGCGCCGGATCCCGATCGCGCCTCGCGGCTTCGGATGCTCCTCGCCACCGCAGACCATCTCAGAGAGAGATGGCATCTGCGACAGGACGGCCCGATCCGCTCCGGCGAAGCCGGCATCGTCCTTCCCGTTCGAGGCGCGGACGGGGAGGCGGCTGCGCTCAAAGTGCAGCCGCCCGGTCCGGAGGTCGACGCGGCCGTTCTCGGCCTGGGTCAGTGGGACGGTGAAGGGATCGTGCGGCTGCTCGCGAGCGATGCCGAGCGCGGCGGACTGCTCTTGGAGCGTCTCGATCCCGAGCGGAGTCTGGAGGGCGTCACGGATGACGACGAGGCGACCCGCGTCGTCGGCGCCCTTCTCGCGCGCCTGCACGGCATCCGCCCTCCCGACGGTCTCCCGCTCCTCGGAACGGTCGTGCAGCAGATGCTTCACCGAGCGCCGGAGGCGAGGAGGACGCTCACCGCTGAGGACCGGCGGCGGTTCGACCGCTGGGTGCGCCGGGTCGGCGAGGTCGCGGCGGAGGCGGGCGATCGCTTCCTGCACTGGGACATGCACTTCGGAAACGTGCTGCATGCGGACCGAGAGCCCTGGTTGGCGATCGACCCGGAGCCCCTCATCGGCGACGCCGGCTTCGATCTCTGGCCCGTGCTGGACAGCGGGTGGAGCAGCGACCCCAGGAGGACGGACGCCGCGCGCATCGTCCGCCGCCGATTCGACATCCTCACCGACATGCTCCAGCTCGACCGGGACCGCGCGACCGCGTGGACTGCGGCGCGACTTCTCCAGAACACGCTCTGGGACATCGAGGACGGAGAGCAGGCCATCGCCTACTCCGCGACCGTGCTCGACGATGCCCTGCAGAGCCGCCCCGCATCTTAACCTGTCCCCGAGGAGCGGCGCCAAGGGGTCGCTCCTCGCAGAACACCGGGCGACCCTGGCGACATGAGCACCTTCCTGTCCCGATCCGGGGGCCTCGCCCTTCGAGGGATCATGGCGGCGATCCTCCTCGTCCGACGACCTCGGCCGATCCACGCGCACGGTGCGATCTTCGACGGGAGGCTGGTGATGCGGTCTGACCCCGGCTCCGGCATCCGCGGGATCGACGATCCGCCGGCAGCCGACGTGCCGGTCGTGGTGCGCGTCTCGCGCTCGGTCGGCCTGCCGCCGTGGATGCCGGACGTCTACGGTCTCGGCATGAGGTGGGCGCAGGGCGGAGAGGAGATCGACCTCCAGCTGGCCTCGACGGGCATCGGCGTCCCGGGACGCTTTCTGCTCCTCCCCCGCCTCACGCCGACCCGGGCGACGCTGAGCAGCGTCGTGCCGTACCGGACTGCTCGCGGCCCGGTCATGCTGTGCGCGCGCACCGTCCCGTCGCGGAGACTTCCGGGCGGGTTCGCCGAGCTCCGCCGGGCGGTGGACAGCGAGCCGTGGACGCTCCGGCTGTACTTCGCCTCGCCGGGCGGACGGTGGCATCCGTTCGCCGACGTGCGGCTCGACTCCGCCCGGGCCGAGGACGACGCGGCCCTGCGCTTCGACATCGATCGTCGCCCGCTCCCCGGGGCGGACACGTATCCCTCGGTGCGGGCGCTGCGCGGTCCCTCCTACCGCCTCACGCAGGGGTGAGGCGGTGACGCTCAGTCCAGGCGCGCGGACAGCTCCGCGGTGATCCGTGCGACCTGAGTGCGCGCCTCGGCCACGCGACCGATCTCTTCCTGCAGGGCCGTCAGCATCGACGTGGAGGCTCCGTGCCGCCTGGCGAGCTGCAGATTCGCCCGCAGGTTTAGGGACGCACCCGACAGGCCCGCGTGCAGCGCCTCCGTCGCGACGGCGAGGTCCACGGCGACGTGAGGATTGCCGTCCGACGCGAGCGTGCGAGCCTCGGGGACCAGGGTCACGCCGATGCGGCCGAGCCGCGCGACCGACTGCGCGGCCTCGACGGCGGCGTCACGGACGCGCTCCTCCCGCGCGGGGTCATCCGGTGACATCGCGAGCGCGGCCCCGAAGCTCGCCGACACCACACCATCCGCTTCGACGGCCTCCAGGAGCTCCGTACGAACGCGGACGAGCCGGTCCGCGCTCTCGGCGACGGCGCGGACATCGGGGGTGTATCCGGCGACCATGCCCATCAGCGCTGCCGCCAGACCGAGCATCACGCCCGACGCCGCCCCTCCGCCCGGTGATCCCGTGGGCTGACTGAGAGCGTCGAGCCAGGCATCCATCGGGCGGGATGTCGGGACGTCTGCGGAATCCGTCATGCGCGCCAGACTATCCGTGGGACGCTCCAGGTTCAGCGGGCCGCCTTCGGCCTGACGTGCTTGTCGTAGAACCGCGCGGCTTTCATCCGATTGCCGCACCCCTGCATGGAGCACCAACGGCGCTGGCCGCTCTTGCTCGTGTCGTAGAACCACAGGACGCATTCGGGATTCGCGCAGGGGCGGATGCGCTCCGGGCGCTCGCCGTAGAGGCGGACCAGGTCGGCCGCCGCGACCCACGCCGCGTGCCAATCGGGGTCGTCGACGATGACTTCCTCGCTGGGCACGCCCTGGCGGAGACCCGGGCGACGTGAGCCGTGCGCGAGGACGACACCGAGCGGGTCGGTGTCGCCGGTCACCGCCGCGCGGATCGCATCCCGGGCACGGACCAGCGCCGCTCGCGCCCCCCGACCTCCCGGCAGCCGGTGCTCCGCGAGCCAGGCGGACACGCCAGCGGGGTCGTCGAAGAGATCGACCCGGTGATCGCCCTCGACCCAGGCGGTGTTGACGAGGTCGAGCGCGAGAGGTTCGCCGCGGAGCGGTCTGTCCATGCGTCAACTATAACCGCTATTCGACAGTTGACAGGTTGCGAATCGGGAGGCTAACGTCGACGAACCGGGCATAACCGGCTATCGCAATATGAACAGTTAGGATCACACCGTGACCCAGTCGCACCGCAGCGCCCGCATCGACGGCCTCGACGTCTTCTATCGGGAGGCAGGTGACCCGCAGGCCCGTACGCTCGTGCTGTTGCACGGCTTCCCCACCTCGTCCGTCATGTACCGCACACTGATCGACGAGCTCTCCGATGAGTTCCACCTGATCGCTCCCGACTACCCCGGATTCGGCCTCAGCTCCGCGCCCTCACCCCAGGAGTGGGGATACACCTTCGACCACCTCGCCGATATCGTCGACGCACTCCTCGATTCCCTCGGCCTCGACCGGTACGCCCTCTTCGTGCACGACTACGGCGCCCCTGTCGGCTTCCGTCTCGCCGAACGCCACCCGGACCGCATCACGGGAATCGTGTCGCAGAACGGCAACGCCTACGACGCGGGCCTCACTCCGTTCTGGGATCCGCTGCGCCGCTGGTGGGCGGGCACAACGACCGCGGCAGACGAGGAGGCCCTCGCGGGCCTCACCGCCAGGGAAGGCACCCACTGGCAGTACACCCACGGTGTCCCCGTGGACGACCTGGAGCTGGTGGACCCGACGCTGGAGGCCCTCGACCAGGCTTTCCTCGACCGTCCGGGCAACGCGGACATCCAGCGCGCACTCTTCGCCGACTACGGGGTCAACCCCGGGCGCTACGCGGGGTGGCAGGAGTACCTGCGTCGTCACCAGCCTCTCGTGCTGGCCGCGTGGGGTCGTCACGACGAGATCTTCGGGCCGGACGGCGCACGCGCATTCGCACAGGACGTGCCGGACGCGCAGGTCGCGTTGCTGGACGCCGGGCACTTCCCGCTCACCACGCGTCTCGAGGAGACGACGAACCTGATGCGCCCCTTCCTGCGCGGTCTCCCGGACTGAGGATGGCGCCTCTCAAGCGCCCGGCCGTGAGGGGAGTTCCTGAAGCTCTCCTCACGACCGCGGCCACCACCGCCTCACTGCTGGTGCTCGCCGGGGTCGCCACGCTGACCGGGCTGCCGCTGTTCGCGCTCCCGTTCGCGGCCAGCGCGGCGATCGTGGCACTGGCTCCCGCGTCCCCGCTCGCACAACCGCGCAACGTCGTGCTCGGGCACGTGGTCGGCGCCGCGGTCGCCCTGGGAGCGGCAACGATCCTCGGACCCTCCGTCTGGACAGCGGCGATCGCCGCGGGACTCAGCACCGCTCCGATGCTCCTGCTCAAAGTGCCGCATCCGCCCGCGACCGCCACCGTGGCCCTGGTGGGCCTCACCGCACCCGACCCACTGTTCCTGGTCAGCCCCGTGCTGGTCGCTGCCGCCGTGGTCGTGGCGACCGGCATCGTCCTCGGCCGGCTCATCCCCGCGCGCCGCTACCCCGTCTCGACGCGCTGATGCGCTCCCCGGCGACGCTCCGCATGGTTGTCTCTCTACGATGGAGTCGTGCAGCTCGTCGATACCCTCTCCGTGGTCGGCGAGGTGCTGGCCTGGATAGGGCTCGGCATCGGTGCACCCCTCCTCATCGTGGCGCTGCTGATCCGACTCGTCGAGGGCCAGTGGGTCCCGGTCGAGATCGCCGTGATCGATCGGGACGGACGCCTGTCCGCCCGTTGGTTCGCGGGCGGCGACTTCCACGAGAGGTCACTCCGCCGCGGGGAGCGTGCGCCCGCCGACGACGGGTGGGTCGAGGGGTTCTACAGCTCGAACGATCCCTCACGCGCCCGGATCGGCGAGCCGCCGCATCTGCGTCGGGTCCTGCGGACCGTCGGGATCGTCTTCGCGACGGTGGGCGTCCTGGGCCTGATCGGATCCTTCCTCCCCCTCGTGCTCTGACTCCGTGCGGGGCCTCAGACCGTCGACGGGGACGGCGAGGACGCTGGACCGAACGAGTCGAGCGCCGCACGATACGAGGCGGGGTCCCTCCGCACCTCGTCCGTGACGAGGAGGGCGCGAGGTCCGATCTGTCGGACGTACGTCCCGCGGCACGGCACGGTCACCACCTTCTCGAGACCCCGGCGCCAGGCATGTGCGAGTGTCGTGACCTCCCGGTGCTCTGGGCTGTCCGCAAGCGTCGTGAGCTGCGTCGCAAGGTGCGCCTCGGAGCCGCGTCGCTCCCATACGCGATAGGCCGCATCGTCGAGGACGTCGTCCCCGTACTCATCCCGCGCCGTGGGGCCGACGAGCCGACGCAGAAGGGCCGCACGTTCATCGGGACTCAGAGTCTCATCGAGCAGGCGGTCGAGCACGGCTTGGTCAGGCTCGACCGCCGCATGCGCGACGACCTCGTCCCAGACCCGCGACCACGCCGCCGACCAGCGCTCGCGGGTCTCCTCGTCCACGGGCCGTGCTGCAGGCGCGGGCCTGTCGACCAGCAGCGGCGGGAGCGCGTCACCGACGGGGCGCAGCCCGTGCGCTTCCCGCATCCACAGCAGTTCGAGGACCGTGTGGGGGCGATCGTCGACGGTGATGATCATGTCGTGCGGCCACGGGTTCCCGGGCATCGGTGTCGTCGAACGCATGGTTTCAGGCCCCGCCGCGCCGGCCTGGAAACACCGCGACGGCCCCTGGGTGGGCGTCATTCCCAGTGCTGAGGTTCATCTGTTCCCCTCCCGATTCGACCGATGTCAGTGCGAACAGTCCAGCGGACGAAGCCGCGGAACGGAAGGGCGTCTCGGTGCTCGCCCCGACTCTCCGCTGTCCGTGGCTGCGTCTCCGCCGAAGGGGTCCCCGGGAGGGCGCCCCTCCTCCCGGGGACCGTCGATACGCTGGACGGTATGGGCGACGAGACAACAGGGTCACGGTCAGCACCGACGCCGGGACCCGTCCGCGTCGTCTTCGACCGCCATCTCGACGTCGTCTTCGCCAGCCCCCTCGCGACCGCACTGTCAGCCGCCTTCTCGGTGGGCAACAATCTCGCCCGCTCGCTGTTCTTGAATCCGGAGTTTCGGACGGTGCTCGAAGAGTGGGAGCAGTCCGCGAGTCACCTCGCCACCATGCTCCGCTCCAACATCCGTCGCTTCGGAAAGGACCCGCGATTCGACGACCTCGTCGGAGAGCTCGGCGCGCTCAGCCCGCCGTTCGTCGAGCACTGGGCCGGGACAGAGGTCGCGCCCCGCGCGACGGACATCGTGCACTTCTTCCACCCGATGACCGGCACGCAAGCGTACGTGTGCCGGCTCGAGCCGGATGGCGACGAGCGGGTGGAGATGCGCTGGTCGCCGGCCGACGGGCCGTGCCGCACGGCGCTGCATGCGCTGTGGGTCCGGACGCGTCAGCTCGAGGAGACCCGCAGAGTCTCGGCGAGATAGCGGATCGCCGCAGCGGCAGGCGACCCCGGCGGGTTGGCGAACATCACCACCACGAGGTCCGTGCTCGGGATCCGTAGGTGCTGCCAGCAGATGTCCACCAGACCGAAGGGCTCGATCCGGTGGCGAGTGACGTCGGTTCCGAGCTCGCGCACATCGTGGCGTGCCCAGATCGCCGGAAAGTCCGGATCCTGGATCAGGAGCGTCGCGAGCAGTTCCCGGAACCGGGGATCGTTCGGGTCGCTGCGCAGCCGGAACGATGCCGTGATCCGTGTGGCGAGGTCGAACCATGTCTCCCCCACGCGGTCCCTCGCCGCGACGTCGAACGTCGCCAGCAAGAGATTCTTTCCTGGCTGCAGGGATGCCGGTTGCAGCGCCTTCGCGATGGCATTGCCCGCGAGCACATCCTGATTGCCGTCGATGACGATGGCGGGTGTATGCGACAAGTGCTGAAGGAGCGCATGCACGGACGCCGGCACCTTCTGCTCCATCGGCGGGTGTGAGATCGAATTCCGGAGACCGCCGCTGTTCAGTCGGAGGAGGTAGGCGGTCGCGTCGGCATCGAGGCGGAGCGCCTGAGCCAGCGCGAGAAGCACCTGATCGGACGGCTGGTGGTCGTGCCCGCGCTCCAGCCGGATGTAGTACTCCGCACTGATCCGCGCCAACGCCGCGACTTCTTCGCGTCGGAGGCCTTCGACCCGACGGCCCGGCAGGCGCGGCAGACCGACGTCTTCGGGCTGCAGCAGAGCGCGACGCGCACGCAGGTACTCCGCCACCGCATGACGATGCTCGCTCATACCCTCCGAACCCACGACGGAAACGCTCGCCTCTCGGACTGATCGCACTCCGGATGCCACGGCCGATTTTATCCTCATGACCGCGGCCAGGAGAGGGACCTTGGGAGGGACACGACAGCCGTGGCACCGCTCCCATAACGTGACGGACAACGACCCCCGCCCTGGGAAGGAACATCATCGACGCAGCGGCCGAAGTCGCCTGACTCCCCCTCCCCCACTCGACACACCCTGGAGAAACGCATGCCTTTTGTGACCACCGACGACGGCACCGAGATCTACTTCAAGGACTGGGGTCCTCGCGACGCCCAGCCCATCATGTTCCACCACGGCTGGCCTCTGTCGTCCGACGACTGGGACGCCCAGATGCTCTACTTCCTCAGCAAGGGATTCCGGGTCGTCGCCAGTGACCGACGCGGCCACGGCCGCTCGTCGCAGACCGGCATCGGCCACGATATGGACCACTACGCGAGCGACGCGAACGCCGTCGTCGAACACCTCGACCTGCGTAACGCGATCCACATCGGCCACTCGACCGGTGGCGGCCAGGTCGCCCGCTATGTCGCGCAGTACGGCGAACCCCAGGGACGCGTCGCCAAAGCCGTGCTCGTCTCCGCGGTTCCACCCCTGATGGTCCAGACGGAGGCGAACCCCGAGGGCACCCCGATCTCCGTCTTCGACGGCTTCCGCGACGCGCTCGCCGCCAACCGCGCCGACTTCTTCCAGGCCGTCGCATCGGGTCCGTTCTACGGGTTCAACCGGCCCGGGGCCGACGTCTCGGAGCCGACCGTCGCCAACTGGTGGCGACAGGGCATGACCGGGAGTGCCCTCGCCCACTACGAGGGCATCAGGGCGTTCTCCGAGACGGATCAGACCGAGGACCTCAAGGCCATCACGGTCCCGGTCCTCGTCCTCCAGGGCGACGACGATCAGGTCGTCCCGTACCAGGACGCCGCCATCAAGCAGCACGAGCTTCTCCAGAACTCCGAGCTCAAGATCTACGAGGGCTTCCCGCACGGCATGCTGACGACGCACGCTCAGGTCATCAACCCGGACATCCTCGCCTTCATCCAGAAATAACGACGACAGCGACCACGGTGGCGGCGCGATCCAGAGGATTGCGCCGCCACAGTGGTGCTGCGACGTCGAGGCCCGGGCGGTGGCTAGGATCGCCCCGTGACCCAGATCTCCCCGTTGCCCCGTCGCCGCGCCTTCGGATGCGGGGTGGCGGCGACCGCCGTGGCACTCGTGGGCATCCTGCCGACGGTGATCGTCTTCGTCCTCGCGGGAACGGCGGACCCGAACTACGGATGGCTGCTGTTCGTCACCCTGCCGCTCGCGCTCCTCTTCGGTGGCATCGCCCTCATCCTCGGCATCATCGGGCTCGTCTTCGCTCGCACCGACCGCAGCGGGTACGCGTGGCCCGTCATCGGCGTCGTGCTGGGGGCCGTGTCGGTGCTCCCCACCGCCGCGTTCCTGATGGGCGGCTGACCCGCCGCGAGTGAGGGCACCCAGCCCCAGTCCCCCCTGCTTCCGGAAAGTGAGCCCCCGTGCGCCAGAACCCGCCCGCCAACCGCCTGATGCTCGCGATAGCTGCGGCACTGGCGGCGTTCTTCGTCTGGGGGACACTCGTGCGCCCCCTGGTCAAGGGCGAGCCGCCCGTGGCGACCTCGCTGGTGTTCGCGACGGGAGTGGCGCTCGCCGGTCTGATCATCTGGATCGTGCTCGGACGCATGCAACGACTGCAGCGCGCTCAGCGGCGCGCAATACAGGAGAACGAGCCGCAGGCGCTGGCCTTCGGCTCCTACGCGCTCAACGGTGTGGCGGCGTACCTGTCACGCACGATCCCGCTCCTCGGGCTCGGCGCCGCACCCCGCGGGCTGCTGACCGCGAGCCCGACGGGCGTCATCGACCCTTCGGGATTCCGGGTGGTCCGCGGCGGGCGCCGTCTCCTCACCGCGTACCGCGTGCCGCGCGAGCGGATCCAGGGCGTGACGAAAGGTGCCATCCAGGAGGGCGCGTTCCTCTACCCGACCCTCGTGATCGTCGTCTCGCAGGGAGCGGGATCGGCCACGATCCCGGTCCCGGTGACCAGGGACGACGCACCGCTTCGCCGGGAGTCGCCGGACGGCGTGGACCGTTTGCTCTCCGACGCGGCGCGGATCTGGGGTGTTCCGGTACTCGGCGACGGCGGCTGACGCGTCCAGCTTCGTGACCGGAATCGACGCGCGAGCGTGGGCCGGTAGAGTACGGGAGAACTGAGGGGGCACATTGTCTGACGAGTCCACGGTGCAACGACGCGACTACAACCCGGGACCACGAGTGGGGATCACGTTCTCCACGTTCGACCTGCTGCACGCCGGGCACATCATGATGCTCGCGGAGGCGAAGCGGCAGTGCGATTACCTCATCGTCGGTCTGCAGATGGATCCGACCCTCGACCGCCCGGAGAAGAACGCGCCGACCCAGACGGTCGTGGAGCGCTACATCCAGCTTCGCGGCTGTCAGTACGTCGATGAGATCGTGCCGTATTCGACGGAGCAGGACCTCGAGGACATCCTTCGGTCCTTCAAGCTCGACGTGCGTATCGTCGGCGACGAATACCGTGATCGGGACTTCACCGGCCGCGCCTACTGCGAGACGAGCGGGATCGACCTGTACTTCAACAGTCGGGACCACCGGTTCTCCAGCTCGGGCCTCCGGAGGATCGTCGCGGAGAAGGAAGCCGCGCGAACCGCGAGCCTCTGAGTTCGAGAGCGCACGGATGAAGCGGACACGATGAACGGATGCGCACGTCGACAGCGTGGGTTCTGATCGCGGCGATGATCGCGGTCTCGCTCGTCGTCCTCGGCGTCGTCATGACGTACCGCTTCGCGATCCCGCTCGTCGACCCTCCTCCGCCGGCGCCCGACTACGGCGTCCAGGCGCTCGTCGCCGGCGTGGCGATGACAGCAGCGGTGGCGGGTGGCCTCGGCGCGGGCGTGTACGCGACGAAGCGCGAGGTCGACCGAGGTCGCGTCGTCGGCTGGGCGGCTGCCGCGATGCTCGCTGGCACCGTTCTCGGAACGGTCCTGGCCTTCGCACTGAGCGCACGCTGACGGCTTCCGCCGACGCGTTCCAGCGAGATACGCTCAGGGAGGCCGGACGGTCCGCCGTCAGGAAGGACCGGAGAGTTCCTGTTTCATCCGCTCCCGTTCCGGGTCGAGGAATCTGCCCAGGACGACGGTTTCCTGATCCGAGTAGCCCAACGCGGCATAGAAGCCGACGACCGCTGCGTTGCTCGAACGGACCATGAGCTGCACCTTGGGAGCACCCTGCTCCCGCAGCCACGCTTCCGCGGCGTTCATCAGCTTGCGCCCCCACCCCTGGCGCTGGAAGTCCGGGGACACGGCGAGGTAGTACACCCAGCCTCGATGTCCATCGACGCCGACCATCACCGTCGCCACGACGGCGCCGGCCTCGGATCGTGCGACAAGGATCGTCGACGTCGGTCCCGCCAGCGCGCGCTCTGCATCCTGGATCGGATCATTCCACGGGCGGGTGAGCCCGCACGCATCCCACAGAGCAACTGCCGCTGCGATCTCCGACCGGCGAAGCTGCCCGATTCCGTTCGTGTCCGCACCCCCGACGGTGGCCACGACCGCCCCGTCATTCCTAGAGACTCCACTCATCGGAACAGCCTAGTGATCCTCGGATACGGGAAAACCCCCTTGCGAAGAGGGGGTTTCCATGGCGGCGACCGGGGGATCTGAACTCGTCCGGGGTGGGTCAGAGCCGATCGAGTTGCTGCATGAAGTCGTCGGCCATGTTCAGCTGTTCCGTGAGCTTCTGGCGCCGCAGCTGCGCGCCTTCGCGGATGTCACCGAGGCGGGCGCGCAGCGCGTGGTCACCGGGAGCGGCGGTCAGCGCGTCGACGACGTCGAGAAGCTCGCGCATCTCGTCGAGCGTGTACCCCAGAGGCTTCATCCGTCGGATGAGCAGGATTCGCTCGACGTCCTTCTCGGTGTAGAGGCGGAAGCCGCCGTCAGTACGGGCCGACGGCTGCACCAAGCCGACGTCGTCCCAGTGGCGGAGCGTGCGGAACGACAACGAGGTGCGGTCGGTCACCTCACCGATGCGCATGGTTCTCTCGTCGTTCACTAGCCGCCTCCCGCTGGATTTCGTCGCAACACTCACGTTACGTTAGAGTCAGATCGGGCGCGGCTCTCGCGTCCGACATCCCCTCATCTTCTCGCGTCGGACTGACCGACGCCTGCGCAGCGTCGCGCTCACGAACATCTCCCCGCTCTCACGAGAGAGCCCGACTCCGGAGGGCCCATGACCACCGTCACCCCGCGTCGCGATGCCGCATCGCGATACCGCATCGAACCCACGGTCCTGCAGGCGCTGCGCAATCCTCGCCTGCTCACCCGCGAAGTGCTTGCCGGCCTCGTGGTCGCGATCGCGCTGATCCCCGAGGCGATCGCGTTCTCGATCATCGCCGGCGTCGACCCGCGCGTAGGCCTGTTCTCGTCGTTCATCATGGCGGTCGCGATCGCGTTCCTCGGCGGACGGCCCGCAATGATCACCGCCGCCACCGGTGCGATCGCCCTCGTCATCGCCCCGGTGGCGCGCGAGTACGGCATGGACTACTTCATCGCGACCGTGCTGCTGGGCGGGCTCATCCAGGTCGTCCTCGCCGTCCTCGGCGTCGCGAAGCTCATGCGCTTCATCCCCCGGTCCGTCATGGTCGGCTTCGTCAACGCGCTGGCGATCCTCATCTTCACCTCGCAGCTCCCGCAACTCTTCGGTGACAGCATCCCGTGGCTGGTGTACCCGCTCGTGGCCGTCGGTCTCGTCATCGTGTTCGTGATGCCCCGGTTCACGAAGGTCATCCCGGCGCCGCTGGTGGCCATCATCCTGCTGACCGCCGCGGTCGCCGTGTTCGGCTGGAAAGTGCCGAATGTGGGCGATCAGGGCGAACTGCCCCGCAGCCTGCCCGAGCTCTTCATCCCGAACGTGCCCCTGACCGTCGAGACGCTGCAGATCATCGCGCCCTACGCCCTCGCTATGGCCGTCGTCGGCCTGCTCGAGTCGCTCATGACCGCCAAGCTCGTCGACGACATCACCGATACGCACTCGCGGAAGACCCGCGAAGCGTGGGGTCAGGGCGCCGCGAACATCCTCTCCGGCGCCTTCGGCGGCATGGGCGGCTGCGCCATGATCGGCCAGACCATGATCAACGTGAAGGCATCGGGGGCTCGGACGCGCATCTCGACCTTCCTCGCCGGCGTCTTCCTGCTGATCCTCGTGCTGGTGCTCGGCGACGTCGTCGCGATCATCCCGATGGCCGCACTGGTCGCGGTGATGATCCTCGTGTCGGTCGCCACGTTCGACTGGCACAGCATCCACCCCTCGACCCTGCGCCGGATGCCGAAGAGCGAAACCGCCGTCATGCTCATCACCGTCGTCGCGACCGTGTGGACCCACAACCTCGCGATCGGCGTCGTGCTCGGCGTGATCGCCGCGATGGTCATGTTCACCCGGCGGGTCGCGCACTTCGTCAGCGTCACTCGCACCGTCGACGACGCCGCCGCGCACTACGCCGTCGACGGAGAACTGTTCTTCGCCTCGAGCAACGACCTGACCACCCAGTTCGAGTACGCCGACGATCCCGACACCATCGTCATCGACATGAGCCGCTCGCACGTGTGGGACGCCTCGACCGTCGCCGCGCTCGACGCGATCGTCACGAAGTACGAGCACCACGGCAAGACCGTGACGATCGAAGGCCTCAACGACACCGCCGCCGCGTTCCACGGCCGGCTCACCGGCAACCTCGGCAGCGACCACTGACGGTGGAACGGCGCGGAGTCGGCGTGCCTCGTCGCCTCAAGCCGCCGCGCTCATCGACCCGGCGAATCGGCCGGGTCCCCGAAGCGTCGGCGGTACTGCGACGGAGAGACGCGGTATGCGTCGACGAAGCGCTGGCGGAAGGTGGTGGGGCTGCCGAACCCGCATTCGCTGGCGATCTGGTCCACGGAGAAGTCCGTGACTTCGAGGAGCCGGCGCGCCTCGTCCAGGCGTCGCAAGCGCACCCATGCTGCGGGGGTCGCTCCGGTCGAGACCCGGAAGGCACGGACGAACGATCGCCGGCTCATGTGAGCTTGCGTGGCCAAGCGCTCGACCGAGAGATCCTCGTTCAGGTTCCGCAGCGCCCAGTCGAGGACAGCGGCGATCGGTTCATGGTCGGGCCGGGACAGAGGGCGTTCGATGTACTGAGCCTGGCCGCCGTCACGGTGCGGCGCGATGACGAGGTGACGCGCGACCTGATTGGCGGCCGCCGAGCCTAGTCTCGAGCGAACCACGTGGAGGCATGCGTCGAGCGCCGATGCAGTGCCGGCAGACGTGAGGACATCGCCGTGATCGATGTACAGAACGGTCTGATCGACCCGGATATCCGAGTGCCGCGAGGCCAACAGATCGAACCCCTGCCAATGCGTCACGGCCGCACGACCGGCGAGCAGTCCGGCATCCGCAACAGGAATCGCACCGAGGCACAGTCCGGCCACCGCGGCCCCGCGGCGGTGGGACGACTGCAAGAGGCCGACGATCTCAGCGTCCGCGGGTCGGCCATCCGAATGCCACGAAGGCACCACCACGAGGTCCGCCGTCTCGGCCACCGACGGGCCGGCGAGTCCTGCGACCCCGTACCCCTCGGCGGTGACCACAGCATCTCCCGTCGCAGAGAAGAGAACCGGATCCCACTGATCGAGACCCTGTCGCGTCACCTCATCGAAGACCATCTGAGGCACCGCGAGGTGGAACATCGTCACCCCGTCGAACGCGTAGATCGCGATGCGCATGGAATCCTCTCGATTGGCCCAAAGTCATCGATATTGCGCCTTCAGGCCAATGGTACGCGACCGACGCGAAGCGAAGACTGGATGCCGATCCTCGAACCCGCGAGGACCCGACCCGGAGACATCATGGCCAATCGCGCACTCATCGTCATCGACGTTCAGCAGGACTACTTCGGTGGTCCGCTCGAAATCCAATACCCCCCTCACGAGGAGTCTCTGCCCCGTATCGCGGAGGCGATCGACACCGCCGCCGAAGCAGGCCTGCCCGTCGCTGTCATCCAGCACTCGATGGGCGAGGGCGCCCCTGTCTTCGATCCGGGATCTCCCGGCTTCCGTCTGCACCCCGAGGTGGAACGCCGCGATCGCGACAGCTGGAAGCGCATCATCAAGCAGCACGGGTCGGTCTTCGCCGGCACCGACCTGGCAGAGTGGCTGCGCGAGAACGACATCGACGCCATCACGCTCATCGGCTACATGACCAACAACTGCGTCCTCGCATCCGCTGTCGAGGCCGAGGGTCTGGGATTCAGCGTTGAAGTCCTCTCCGACGCCACCGGAGCCGTCAACCTCGCTAACGAGGCGGGGGCCGTCGACGCGAAGACCCTGCACACCGCGCTCCTCACGCTGCTCAACTCCAACTGGGCCGCCGTCGGCACCACTGCATCGTGGATCGCCTCCGCGCCCATGGGCGAACTTCTCCCCAAGAGCGACCTGGGCACCTCCGCAATCACCGGACTCCAGCACGCCAGCTGAAAGACGACGATCCCGATGGGCCGCTCCTCCTTCAGCGGCCGACATGAACCCGTTCCGCTGCAGCTCAACCGAGGCGAGGAACTCCTACCGATCCTCGCCTCGGCGGGGACCCGACCCTCATCGACAAGGTGGTCGGTGTCCAGGAGGCCGGTGAGCGATGACGCCGCTCGCGGAGATACGGAAAAACCCCCTCGCGAAGAGGGGGTTTCCATGGCGGTGACGGTGGGATTTGAACCCACGGTAGGGGGTTACCCTACACAACTTTTCGAGAGTTGCACCTTCGGCCGCTCGGACACGTCACCGCGGATCAGTTTACGACACCGGGGCCGAGCGCGCGAATCGACGGGTCACCAGGCGGTGGCGACCTCGGCGTGGGCGCGGAGGATGCCCTCCGTGGAGCCGGCGGGGGCACGGCCGATGCCGCACTCCGTCGCGACGCCGAAGTCCGGGGCGAACCGGGCCGCCGCGGCGATCCGGCGGCGGGCGCCCTCCGCACCGTCCTCCCGGTGCACGAGACCGAGGTAGAGCTCCTCGACAGGGGCGAGGTCCGCGAGCGGGGCGAAGTAGGCCTCGTCGTCGTGGCCGATCGGCACGGGCAGGTGCAGCCAGGTGAGCGGACGGTGGGCCGCCGCGATGACGGCGTTGGCGTAGCGGACGAGGGAGCCGGCGTCCGTCGGTTCGAAGAAGTGCTTCTCCCCCGCGTCGCCGTAGCAGAGGTGCACACCCACCTCGACGTCGTCCGGGACGGCGTCGACGAGCGCGGCCAGACGCGAGACAAGCCCGTCGAACGGGTCACCGGGCCACCACGCCTCCATGACGGCGCCGTAGCCGGAGGCCCCCTCGATGATGCCCATCTCGCTGGCGACATCCCACTGCAGGGCAAGGTCATCGTGCGGGATCGCGGCGAGGATCTCATCGAGCTCGCGGCGCATCGCGGCGGTGTATACGGGCTCGATCGCGGCCCGGTCGTCGCCATGGAAGAAGGAGGAGATGACGGCGAGCGGGGTCGGCAGCGACACCTGGAACCGGGTGCCCGCCGGAACGGCCCCCTCGGCGCGCAAGCGCGCGAACAGCCGGTACGACTCGATGGCGGCGGAGGCGTACCCCAGCGGAGGCAGCGCGATCACCGAAGGGTCCACACCGTCGGCGATGCGGAGGCCGCGGGCGTCGATGCCGGCGGGGAACGGGATGGGCTCGTCGCCGATCCGCTCGATACCGTCCGCCTGGCCGATGACGTCGGGCTGGAACATGATCCAGTGGAACCGTTTGCCCACCTCGCCGTCCGGGATGCGGCGCAACCGGTCGCCGAGCAGCTCCGCAGCGGTGCGCATCGTGGTCTCGGCGTCGTCGAAGTTCACACTGCCCACGAGAAGGGCACCCTGGGGCTGCGTCATGCCCTCAGAATATCCCTCGGTCGGGATTAGGATTGCCTAAGAACCCGCCGCCTCCGGGGGCAGAACGACGGGAAGGATGCACGCAGCATGGGATTCATCACCTCCGCGGCACTCGCCGAGACCGGATACGTGGTCCTCGACGACGAGAGCACCCCGGTGGACCCGTCCGAGTGGCAGGACCTCGAGTACGTCGGCTGGCGCTCCTCCGGCATCACCCGGTTCGCACCCCTGACGAGCTACGCGGGCGACATCGACTGCAACGGCTTCTGGAACCACACGCCCCCGCGCACCGACAAGGACGGCGTCTGGATCCCTTCACAGGTCGCGATCGCCCCGACCCTGCAGCGTCGCGCCCTGGCCCCCGGCGCCGGCGTCGGCCGCTGCCGCGTGATCGAGCTCCAGCCGAACGACTACGCCGACGCGATCTACAACCTCCACCAGGACGACAACAACCGCCTGAACGAGCCCGGCACCGGCTGGGTGGTGCGCGGGTATGACAACCTCACCGACGACACCGACTCGATGCTCATCCTCCGCTCCGACCGGTTCGACCCGGCCACCGAGGTCCGGCTGCCGCTGCGCGCCGGCTCGCGGATCATCGTCGACACGCAGCGCTTCTGGCACGCCGTGTGGCACCGCGGCACGGGCCCGCGGTACGCGCTCATCACCTCCTGGACGAGCGGCCCCGAGCTCGACGCGTACATCGCCGCGAACCACGGCGATCCGCACCCGCCGACCGTCGACCTCGACCCGCGTCTGGTCGACGAGGCGCAGGTCGAGATGCACCGCCGGATCGAGGAGCGTCGTCGCGCGTTCGAGGCGCAGGGCATCGTGATGGAGCCGCCCGCCGACATGAACCTCGTCGGCTGAGGCTCAGACCGTCCGGCCGCCCTCGATCCGCACGACCCGGTCGACCGTCCCCGCGGGCGGCGCCACGTGCGAGATGAGCAGCACCGACTGCTCCCCCGTCGCCTCCAGCAGGTCGCGCAGCAGGGCGTCCGAGGCCTCGGGATCCACGCCCGCCGTCGGCTCGTCCAGCACGAGCACCGGGAATCCCCGCAGCAGCGCGCGAGCCAGAGCGATCCGCTGCGCCTGACCGCCGGACACCAGCGCACCGCGGTCGCCCACTCGGGCATCGAGGCCCCCGCGCTCCCGGACCCATGCCGCAAGCCCTACGCGGTCGAGGACGGCGAGGAGTTCGTCGTCGGTGGCGGTGTCCCTGGCGAAGAGCAGGTTCTGCCGTACGTCCTCGTCGAACAGCTGCGGCTGCTGCTCGCACAGACCGACGACGCGGCGCAGCGCCGGTCCGGACAGCGCCGCCGCGTCGTGGTCGCCGATCCGGTATTCGCCGTCCACGCGTAGGAAGCCGACGAGCGCGGCTGCGAGAGAGCTCTTGCCCGCCCCGCTCGCTCCGGAGACCAGCACCCGCTCCCCCGGCGCGAGGTCGAGGTCGACGCCGGTCAACGCCGCCGCGCCGCCGGGCCAATGCGCCGTGGCACCGCGCAGGGTGAGGGCGGGCACACCCTTCACCTCGACATCCGCCCCCGCGTCGGTCCGCAGCTCCGGCGGCATCCGTTCGGGCAGCACGTCCACGATGCGCTCCGCACTCGCGCGGACGCTGCGCCACGACGCCGCCGCGATGGGCACGGCACCGAACACCTCGAACACGACCATCGGCACGAGCACCGCGACCGCGAGCCACGGGGCGTCGATGGCTCCGGTGGCGAGGCCGGGGGCTGCCACCGCGAGCGCCCAGACGGACGCGACCCCGGCCATCAGCGAGACGACTCCGGCGGCGACGGCCTGTGCGAGCGACGCCCGGCCGACGACCCGACGCAGGGCGGCGTCCGCGACGCGGATCCGCTCCCGCGCCTGCGCCTCCGCACCGAACGCGAGGAGCACGTCGAGGCTGCCGAAGTAGTCGACGAGGGCGGCGGAGACCTCGGCCCGCCGCGCCGACACGGCGGCCTCCGCGCGAGAGCCGAAGATCCAGCCGAGCCCGACGGCGGCGAGCGCGGCGA
This sequence comes from Zhihengliuella sp. ISTPL4, assembly GCF_002848265.1. GTDB lineage: Bacteria > Actinomycetota > Actinomycetes > Actinomycetales > Microbacteriaceae > Microbacterium. The sequence goes on along the minus strand of NZ_CP025422.1, from coordinate 3,121,712 downwards.
CGAGGAGGCAGACCGCGAGGGTGAGGGCGGCAGGCGGCGAGACGAAGGCGAGGAAGCCGACGGCCCCCAGGGCGACGACGCCCGAGACCGCGAGCGGCTGCACGACCCGGAGCGGGAGGTTCTGCAGGTTCTCCACGTCGTCGACGAGCGCCGCGAGCACCTGGCCCCGGTCCGTCGCGCCGAGCCCCGCCGGCGAGAGCGGGATGAGGCGGCGCACCATGTCGGACCGGGTCGTCGCGAGCTGCCGGAGCGCGGCGTCGTGACCGCTCAGCCGCTCCAGATACCGCGTGACGGCCCTGGTCACGGCGAAGAACCGCACTCCGACGACCGCGATGGACAGCGGCACGAGGGAGTCGACGATCGACGCGCTCACGATCAGCCAGCCGCTCACCGCGAGGAGGCTCACCGCGGCGGCCGCCGACAGCACGCCCCAGATCAGCCCGGGGAGGAACCGTCGGAACGGCGGCTGCGCGAGCCGGAGCACCTCCCGGACCCGGTCGCCGCGGGTCGTCTCGGTCATGCGCTCACCCCCATCGCCACGATCCGGTCGGCGATGTCTCTCGCCGAGCGGCGGTGCGAAATAAGGAGGACGGTGGCGCCGGCATCCGCCCGTGCGCGCAGCGACCGCCACAGCCACTCCTCGGTGTCGGCGTCGAGGGCACTGGAGGGCTCATCGAGCGCGAGCATCCGGTCCGGCGCGCCGTCGTGGCGGTACAGGGCCCTGGCCACCGCGACGCGCTGCGCCTGCCCTCCCGACAACCCTGCGCCCTGCACGCCCAGCGCGCGGTCAGCGTCGATCCCTTCGGCGCACGCGGCGTCGAGGGCTCGGCGCACACGGGCGAGGTCGGGAGCCGCATCCCCGAGGGCGACGTTCTCCGCGACCGTGCCGCGCATCAGCCCTGGCGTCTGTCCTGCCCAGGCGAGCCAGTCGGACGGCGCGAGCTCGACGACGTCCCGTCCGCCCCAGGTCGCCGTGCCCGTGTAGTCCACCGCTCCCCGCAGGGCGGCGAGCAGACTCGACTTCCCTGACCCGCTCGGCCCTTCGATCAGGGTCACCGTCCCCGGCTCCGCGACGAACGACACCGGCGGCAGATCCCGTACCCGCAGCCCCTGGACCACGAGTCCCCGCCGATCCGTCCGCACGACCTCGGCACGGCTGCCGGCCGAATCCCCGCGGTTCGGTCGTGCATCCGGGTCCGGGTCGTGCAGACGCACCCTGCCCCGGTCGCGGTCGCGCGCCGCATCCAGCACGTCGAACACGTCCTCCGTGGCCGCGACCCCCTCGGCTGCGGCGTGGAACTGCACGCCGACCTGACGGATGGGGAGGAAGGCCTCGGGCGCGAGCAGCAGCACGAAGAGCCCGACCTCCAGGCTCAGGTCACCCGACAGCAGCCGGAAACCGACCGCGACCGCGATGAGCGCGACCGCGAGCGACGACAGCAGCTCCATCGCGAAGCCGGAGAGGAACGAGAACCGGAGCACCTTCATGGTCTCGCGGCGGTACTCGTCGGCGGTCACCTCGATGCGGTCGGCCGCCCGACGATCCCGGCCGAAAAGCCGCAACGTCGACAGCCCCTGCACCGTGTCGGCGAACCGGGCGGCGAGGTGCTGCAGCGTCTGCCACTGCTTCTTCTGCACCGTCCGGGTCGCGATGCCGATGAGGATGAGGAACAGCGGGATGAGCGGCAGGGTGATGACGGCCGTGAGTCCGCTCGGCCAGTCCTGCCACCACATGACCGCGACGAGCACGGGCGTCGCGATGACGGTGAGCACGAGCTGCGGGATGTACCGCGCGAAGTACGCGTCCAGGGCTTCCAGGCCGTGACCGGCGGTGACGGCGATCTGCGTCTGATTCCGCTGCGCGAGCCAGCCCGGCCCGAGCCGCCCGACGGCCGCGACGAGGGCCGCACGCAGCTGCATCCCGGTGCGGGCCGCGGCCTGCGTGCCCGCGGCGTCGGAGGCGGCGATGAGCAGACCGCGCAGCAGTGCCGTCCCGAGCAGCCAGAGCAGCGTGACCGTGACGTCGCGCCCCGCGATGGCGCCGACGATCGCTTCGGTCAGCAGCCACGCGAAGGCGATCGTCACCGCGGTCTGGAAGACGCCGATCGCGGCCGACGCCAGGAGGAACCCCCGGGCGGCGGCCGCGTATCGGAGCAGCCTCGGATCGACGGGTTTCACGCGTGCGCCGGAGCCCCCTCGATCGACCGGCGCGTGACACGCTTGCGGAACACCCAGTAGGTCCATGTCTGGTACGCGATGACCAGCGGGAGGGCGATCAGCGCGGTCCAGCTCATGATCTGCAGCGTATACGGAGTACTGGACGCGTTGGCGATCGTGAGGCTGTACGCCGGGTCGATCGTCGACGGCATGACGAACGGGAACAGCGCCGAGAAGAGCATGACCACGGCGAACATGACCGTGAGCATGCCGGCGAAGAACGCCCACCCTTCACGGCGGACGAGCGAGAAGCCGACCGCCGCGATCAGGCTGACCGCCGCGAGCGCACCGGCACCGATGACCAGCCAGAGCAGCGGAGCCTCGCGGCCCATCGCGATCGCGACCGTCCAGATCACGGTCGCGGCGGCGACGAGGATCGTCGGGATGGCGGCCTTCTTGGCGAGCTTCTGCGCGTCCTCGTGCACCTGGCCGTCCGTCTTCAGCGCGACGAACAGCACGCCGTGCAGGAAGAAGAGCAGCAGGGTCGTCACGCCGACCAGCAGCGCGTACGGGTTGAGCAGCGAGAAGAAGCCGCCGACGTAGATGTGGTTCTCATCGATCGCGACGCCCTGCACGATGTTGCCGAAGGCGACGCCCCAGAGCAGCGCCGGCACGACCGAGCCGATCACGATCATCCGATCGAAGCCCTGCTTCCACTTGCGGCTCTCCCGCTGGTGGCGGTACTCGAACGAGACGCCGCGGAGGATGAGCGCCAGCAGGATGAGCAGCAGCGGCAGGTAGAACCCGCTGAACAGGGTGGCGTACCACTCCGGGAACGAGGCGAACAGCGAGGCCCCGGCCACGATGACCCAGGTCTCGTTGAGGTCCCACACAGGGCCGATCGTGTTGATGACCTGCCGGCGGGACACGTCGTCCTTGCCGAGGAAAGGCAGCGACATGCCGACGCCGAAGTCGAACCCGTCGAGGACGAAGTAGCCGACGAACAGGAAGGCGACCACCCAGAACCAGATCGTTGCGAGATCCATGATGCTCGTTCCTCTCAGTACACGACCGACGGCAGCTGAGCCGTCTCCTCATGGGGCTGTTCGTCGGTGTCGGGCCCCTTCTGGGCGGCCTTGACGATCAGCTTGACCTCGACCACGGCGAGCGCGGCGTAGATCGCGGTGAAGGCGATCAGCGAGATCAGGACCTCGAGCCCGCTCACGCCGGGCGAGACGCCGTCGCGGGTGGACATCAGGCCGAACACGATCCAGGGCTGTCGACCCATCTCGGTGAACACCCAGCCCATGATGTTGGCGGCGAGGGCGAGCGGGAACGACCAGATCGCGACCTTCCACATCCACGGCGCGACCGGCTTGGTCGCCTTCTTGCGGGTGACCCAGAGGCCGGCGACGGCGACGAGGGCGGCGGCCATGCCGAGGCCGATCATCCAGCGGAACGACCAGTACGTGATCCACAGGACCGGGGCGAAGTCGGTGAGGCCGGTGCTCGCGTACGTCTGGGCGTACTCGGCGTTCAGGTCGTTGATGCCGTGCACACAGGCGTCGAGCGTGTGGGTCGACAGCAGCGACAGCAGGTACGGCACCCGGATCGAGAACAGCTCCGAGCTGCCGTCCGGCGTCCCCAGCGTGAAGATGCTGAAGGAGGCGTCGGCACCGCAGACGGTATTGAACGTGGCCTCGGCGGCGGCCATCTTCATCGGCTGCGCGGCGTACATCGCCAGACCCAGCTGGTCGCCGGTGAGCACGACGCCCGCGGTGGAGAAGATCATCGCCCAGAGGCCGAACTTCAGCGAGACGCGCATGGTGTCGAAGTGCTGGCCACGGGCGAGGTGCCACGCCGACACCGAGATGACGACACCGGCGGCGAACATGAGCGCGCCGAAGATGGTGTGCGGGAACGCGGCGAGGGCGACGGGGTTGGTCAGCAGCGCCCAGAAGTCGGTGAGCTCGGCGCGGTTGGTCACCTCGTTGTACGTGTAGCCGACCGGGTTCTGCATGAACGCGTTGGCGGCGATGATGAAGTACGCCGACAGGATGCTGCCGATCGAGACGCACCAGATGGTGGCGAGGTGGAGCTTCTGCGGCAGCTTGTCCCAGCCGAAGATCCAGAGGCCGATGAAGGTCGCCTCGAAGAAGAAGGCCAGCAGGCCCTCGAACGCGAGCGGGGCGCCGAAGACGTCGCCGACGAAGCGGGAGTAGTCCGACCAGTTCATGCCGAACTGGAACTCCTGCACGATGCCGGTGACCACCCCCATCGCGAAGTTGATGAGGAAGATCTTCCCGAAGAATCGCGTGAGGTGCAGGTACTGGACCTTGGCCGTCCTCACCCACGCGGTCTGGAAGATCGCGGCGACGAGCGCCATGCCGATCGTCAGCGGGACGAAGAGGTAGTGGTAGACGGTCGTCAGGCCGAACTGCCATCGGGCCAGGGCGAGCGGATCAAGCCATTCCATGAGCGACTCCCGTTCTGTTCGACGCCGGCGCGGTGATGTCGCGCAGCTGCACGGTGCATTCGGAGGGCAGCGCGGCCTCGCGCACGCACTCGGCCTCGAGCGGACCCCCCGCTTCCGCCAGGATGCCCTGCATCAGGCCGAGATGCACCTGGCACAGCATGGGGCGGTCCTCCGGCCGGCCCGCCGCGTGGGGGCACGGACTCAGGTCGACGGTCAGGCCGCGGTCGTCCACGACCGGCTCGAAGCCGCTTTCCTCCAGGTGCTCGACGAGGGCGTCGAGCTGGTAGGTGGCGTCCTTCCCGAGGGCCGTTCCGGTGCCGGGGAGCACGCTGCGCAGGAGGTCTCCCCGACGGGCCGCGGCCTTGGCCTTGTTCCGCGCGACCGGACTGGAGGCTTCGGGAGCCCCGGTGGCGGCGCGGTACAGCGTGCGCGGACGGCCCCGGGTAGTGCGGTGCTCGACGGTCGGGATGACGTAGCCGCCCTCGATCAACCGCTGGAGGTGCTCCCGCACGGTGTTCGGGTGGAGACCGGTGGCCTCGCACAGATCGCCGATCGCGAGTTCCCCGGAGGCATGTGAGTGCCCGGCCTCGAAGAGGAGGTGCAGGATGCGCACCCGGGAGTAGCTGGAGATCGGCCCGCAGACGGACCCGCCGTTGGACATGACTCAATTATCGGTCGGGACCGGTGGCTGCCGGGGGCTCCGGGCCGTGAATAATCCCCCGGTCGATAGGGATGTCTGATCCCGCCGATAGCCTGGGGGCATGGCCACCCGGAAACCCGCTCCCCCCGCCTATGTCTGCACCGAGTGCGGGTGGACGACGGCCAAGTGGGTCGGCCGCTGCGGGGAGTGCCAGCAGTGGGGCACGGTCCAGGAGCAGACCACGCAGACCGGCATCCTCCGCCGTGTGAACGCCCTCGCCCCGACCGCCGATCGCGCCGCCCGGCCGATCACGCAGATCACCACGCAGGACGCTCCGCGGCGCACGAGCGGCGTCGGTGAGTTCGACCGCGTGCTCGGCGGCGGCATCGTGCCGGGGGCCGCGATCCTCCTCAGCGGCGAGCCCGGCGTGGGCAAGTCGACCCTGCTTCTGGAAGTCGCCGCGCAGGCGGCGCGGAGCGGGCGACGAGTGCTGTACGCGAGCGCCGAGGAGTCGCCGGCCCAGGTGCGCCTGCGGGCGGAGCGGACGGGCGCCCTGCATGACGAGCTCTACCTCGCGAGCGAGACCGACCTCGCCACCATCCTCGGGCACATCGACGAGGTGCAGCCGCAGCTCGTCATCGTCGACTCCGTGCAGACCGTGTCCTCCTCCCTCACGGACGGCGCGGCCGGTCAGCCCAGCCAGGTGCGGGAGGTCGCTGCGACCCTGATCAGAGTGGCGAAGGAGCGCGACCTGCCGATCATCATCGTCGGGCACGTCACCAAGGACGGTCAGGTGGCGGGTCCCCGGGTGCTGGAGCATCTCGTCGACGTCGTCTGCCACTTCGAGGGCGACCGGCAGACCTCGCTGCGCTTCATCCGTGCGCTCAAGAACCGCTTCGGCCCCACCGACGAGGTCGGCTGCTTCGAGATGACCGGAGACGGCATCGCCGAGGTCCCCGACCCCTCCGGCCTGTTCCTGTCGCAGGGCGCCTCCGAACCCGGGACCTGCGTGGCCATCTCCCTCGAGGGCCGTCGGGCACTCCCCGTCGAGGTGCAGGCGCTCACCGTGCCGAGCAACGCCCCGAACCCCCGACGCATCGTGCACGGCCTCGACTCCTCGCGGGTGGCCATGGTGCTGGCGATCCTCGAGCGCCGGGCGGGGGTGCCCACCGGCAGCCTCGACGTCTACGTGTCCACGGTGGGCGGGGTGCGGTTCACGGAGCCCGCGGCCGACCTCGCGATCGCGATCGCCGTCGCCGGGTCCATCCAGATGATCTCGGTTCCGCGCACGGTCGCCGCTGTCGGCGAGCTCAGCCTCGCCGGTGAGGTGCGGCCGGTGACGCAGGCGGCGCAGCGGCGCTCGGAGGCGGCGCGCCTCGGCTACGAGCAGGTCGTGGACGACCGCTCGAAGACCCTGCGTGCGGCACTGGGAGACGTCAGGGCACGCAACAGCTCCCGTCGCCCTGATCGCGACATCCCGCCGTTCTGAGCCGGAGGGACGCCAGGTCAGGCGTCGAGCGCCTTGAGGAGCTCCACGGGGTCGGCCTGCATCGGGTGCGGCCCGGCGATGTCGAGGAACACGGTCGTGATCGGGTGCGCCGACAGGAAAGTGCGCAGCCAGGTCGCGTCGTAGATGCCGACGCCCGGCGGGAGGTTCGCCGGCTTGTTCTTCGCATCGCTGAACAGCAGCAGGGCGAGGTCGCCCGAGTTCGGGTCCCGATAGGTCCACACCTCACCGCTGTCGAGCGGATTGTCGCGCGCCCCCGGCTTGATGAGCGGGACGACGATGGTGCCGTGCCGGAGCGCGAGGGCGACGGCGGCGACGTCCTGCTTCTCGAGCGCGAGAGCCAGCGCCTCGGACCGGAAGTCCTCGGGGGCCGGCTTCTTCTTCGCGCTCTTCCCGGACTTCGCCTTCTTCGCTGCCATGCTTCCAGCTTAGGCATCGGCGCGGCGCGACGGCGCCGGAGAAAGATTGGGGCCCTCTCGAGTCCTCCATTGGGGACTGGGGTACTCGAGAGGGCCCTCGGACTCTCGAGCGGCGGTGTCGAAGCGCTGGGGACGCTGTGATTCGACGCCACTGGGGATGGCATGTTGCCGCATAGGCGGAGAGTCACCTCTATGGTATCCCAAAGAATGACCCCTGTCAGCACAGATCCCGGTCGGGACTCAGTACAGCAGGATCTGCGTGGTGGACGCAGCCGGGAAGCCGCCGATCGAGACGCCCACGTGGTACGACGCTCCTCCGCCCGGCGCGCGTTGCCGGTTCTCCTGCGCGCACGTCTCGACGCTGGAGCGCGTCCGATCCCAGACGACCGGCTCCTTGCTCACGACGGTGGACCCCGCGGTGAGCGTGGCGATCATGCTGCTCGGGTTCTCCTGGCAGTCCGTCGAGCGCCACCACACGTCGGAGCCGCTGGAGATGGTGAACACCTGCGTCGCGGAGCCGACATCGAGCGTGCAGTCCGTGGCGCCTTTGTTGGTGAGGGAGATCGAGAGCTGCGGCGAGGCGCCGTCCGCGTACGACTCGGCGTCCGTCACGGCCTTCACCTCGACGTCCTTCGCTTCACAGGCGACGACGGCCGGAGTGGCATCAACGGAGGGCGACGGCGAGGGACCCGGGGAGGCGGAATCGGAAGGTGTGGGGGCGGTGGTAACCGAAGAGGTCGGCGCCGGGCCGGACTCCGGCCCACCGGTGGCCGCCCACGGCCGGGCGACGAGGAGCCACACGGTGGCTCCGACGATCGCGAGGACGAGGATCAGCCCCAGCAGCACGGCCAGCCGCCGACGACGGTATACGGCGGGGGACTGACGGGGCATGCCTCCAGGTTAAGCGATCCCCCTCTGCGAGCCTGGGAGGCGCGAGGTCGTGGCCCGGGGCTCAGAGCACCTTGAGCATGCGGGTGTTGCCGAGGGTGTTCGGCTTCACGTGCGCGAGGTCGAGGAACTCCTCGACGCCGGCGTCACCGCTGCGCAGGAGCTGCGAGTACACGTCGGGATCGACGACCTGCTCCCCGATGGGCGTGAACCCGCGACGTCCGAAGAAGTCGACCTCGAACGTGAGGCAGAACAGGCGCGTGAGCCCGAGCGCCCGCGCGTTCTCCTCCAGCCGCTCGACGATCGCCCGACCGACGCCGTGATGGAGCCAGTAGTCGCGGACGAGCAGGGTACGCACCTCGCCGAGGTCCTCCCAGATCACGTGCAGCGCGCCGCAGCCGATCAGCTCCCCGTCCGCCTCGGCGACGACGAACTCCTGCACGGCGCCGTAGAGCACGGCGAGATCCTTGCCGAGCAGGATGCGCTGCTCCACCATCGGCTGGAGCAGGTTCCGGATGCTGACGATGTCGGCGCTGCGGGCCGGCCGGACGATGTACGCGCTCACCCGACCAGCCTAGGACCCGCCTCTCCCGACGACTCTCAGACGCGGCACAGCTTCGGAGATCCCGGGGAGACGACGAAGGGGCGGATGCTGTCGCATCCGCCCCTTCGGTGACCGTGTCGAGGATCAGTCGTTGCCGGTGATCGCCAGGTCGGGCGTGCCGGAGATGGCGCCACCGCCGGTGTTGACACCGACCGCGACCTTCTCGCCGCGCGGGCCGTGCTCGAACAGGAACTCCCCGTCCTTCGCGTCGACCTTCACGTGGTCGCCCGAGTCGAGCTCGCCGTGCAGGATCTTCTCCGACAGACGGTCCTCGATCTCGTGCTGCATCGCGCGACGCAGCGGGCGAGCACCCAGGGCCGGGTCGAAGCCGATCTCGATCAGACGCTCCTTGGCCGACTGCGACAGCTCGATCGTCATGTCGCGGTCGAGCAGACGCTCGCCGAGGCGCTTCGTGAACAGGTCCACGATCTGCACCAGCTCGTCCTTGCTCAGCTGCGGGAAGACGATGATGTCGTCGACACGGTTGAGGAACTCGGGCTTGAAGTGCCGCTTGAGCTCCTCGTTGACCTTGCCCTTCATCCGCTCGTAGCTCGTGGCGTTGTTGCCCTCGATCTGGAAGCCGACGGGGCCGCCGGCGATGTCGCGCGCACCGAGGTTCGTGGTCATGATGATGACCGTGTTCTTGAAGTCCACGATCCGACCCTGACCGTCGGTGAGGCGACCCTCCTCGAGGATCTGCAGCAGCGAGTTGAAGATGTCCGGGTGCGCCTTCTCGATCTCGTCGAAGAGGACCACGCTGAACGGCTTGCGCCGCACCTTCTCGGTGAGCTGGCCGCCCTCTTCGAAGCCGACGAACCCGGGAGGGGCACCGAACAGCCGCGAGACGGTGTGCTTCTCGCCGAACTCGCTCATGTCGAGCGAGATCAGCGCGGCCTCGTCGTCGAAGAGGAACTCCGCGAGCGCCTTCGCCAGCTCGGTCTTTCCGACGCCCGTGGGGCCGGCGAAGATGAACGAGCCGGAGGGACGCTTCGGGTCCTTGAGGCCGGCACGCTGGCGACGGATGGTCTTGGAGAGCGCCGCGATGGCCTCCTCCTGACCGATGACGCGCTGGTGCAGCGCCTTCTCCATGAAGACGAGTCGGCTGGACTCCTCCTCCGTCAGCTTGAACACGGGGATACCGGTCGCCTGGGCGAGCACCTCGGCGATCAGGCCCTCGTCGACGACCGCCTGGGTCGCGACGTCGCCCGCACGCCACTGCTTCTCCAGACGCAGCCGCTCGGCGAGGAGGCTCTTCTCCTCGTCGCGCAGGGAGGCGGCCTTCTCGAAGTCCTGCTCCTCGGAGGCGATCTCCTTCTGCTCGCGCACGGCGGCGATCTTCTCGTCGAACTCACGCAGCTCGGGCGGGCTGGACAGGATCGACAGACGCAGGCGGGCGCCCGCCTCGTCGATCAGGTCGATGGCCTTGTCCGGGAGGAAGCGGTCGGAGACGTAGCGGTCGGCGAGGTTCGCCGCGGCCACGATCGCGCCGTCGGTGATCTGCACCTTGTGGTGCGCCTCGTACCGGTCGCGCAGCCCCTTGAGGATGTTGATCGCGTGCGGCAGCGTCGGCTCGTTCACCTGCACCGGCTGGAAGCGGCGCTCGAGTGCGGCGTCCTTCTCGAAGTGCTTGCGGTACTCGTCGAGCGTGGTGGCGCCGATCGTCTGGAGCTCACCGCGGGCGAGCAGCGGCTTGAGGATGCTGGCCGCGTCGATCGCACCCTCGGCGGCACCCGCACCCACGAGGGTGTGGATCTCGTCGATGAAGACGATGATGTCGCCGCGCGTGCGGATCTCCTTGGTGACCTTCTTCAGGCGCTCCTCGAAGTCACCCCGGTAGCGGGAACCGGCGATGAGCGAGCCGAGGTCGAGCGAGTAGAGCTGCTTGTCCTTCAGCGTCTCGGGCACATCGCCCTTGACGATCGCCTGGGCGAGGCCCTCGACGACGGCGGTCTTGCCGACGCCGGGCTCGCCGATCAGGACGGGGTTGTTCTTGGAGCGGCGGGAGAGGATCTGCATGACCCGCTCCGCCTCCTTCTCGCGCCCGATGACCGGGTCGAGCTTGTTGTCGCGTGCAGCCTGCGTGAGGTTGCGACCGAACTGGTCGAGCACCTGCGAGCCGCCCTGCGCACCCGAGGGGGTGTCGTTGGACTGCGCACCGACGGACGCGGGCTCGCGGCCCGGAGCGCCGGAGAGCAGCTGGATGACCTGCTGCCGCACCTTGTTGAGGTCGGCGCCCAGCTTGACGAGCACCTGAGCGGCCACGCCCTCACCCTCGCGGATGAGGCCGAGGAGGATGTGCTCGGTGCCGATGTAGTTGTGACCGAGCTGCAGGGCCTCGCGGAGGCTGAGCTCGAGCACCTTCTTGGCGCGCGGCGTGAACGGGATGTGGCCGGTCGGCTGCTGCTGACCCTGGCCGATGATGTCCTGCACCTGCTCGCGCACGGCGTCGAGGGAGATGCCGAGCGACTCCAGCGCCTTGGCTGCGACGCCCTCGCCCTCGTGGATGAGGCCGAGCAGGATGTGCTCGGTGCCGATGTAGTTGTGGTTGAGCATCTTCGCCTCTTCTTGGGCGAGGACGACCACTCGACGGGCTCGGTCCGTGAATCTCTCGAACATGTTGACTCCTTATTCGCACGGGGCGAAGACGCATGAAGCGCTTGTACATCGAGAGTAACGACCAGGAATGGCGGGTATGCCCGTGTTCGCCGTGGGCATAGCGAGGCCTTGACGGGTTTATCGACAGTCGTTATGTTAACGAAAGTCGATAAACTCAGACTCTCAGGAGGAGCTCATGCTCGCCACGGAAAGACGTCCTTCGCTCGTCGACGGCATCGCGCTCGGGCTCATCGCGACCGGCGCCGTCAGCGTCGGGATCGGCGCCGTCGTCGCCGTCGCGCAGGCCGCCGGTGCTCTGTTCGCCCCGTCGCCGACGGTCGTGATGCCGGTGCACGACGTCGACCTCTCCGCGCTCGACGGCGTGGCCGGAATCGAGGGAGCCGCCGTCGACTCCGCCCTCGTCACGCTCACTGCGCCGCCCGCGGCTGCCCGCTGGCTGCTGCTGCTCGAGACGGCGCTCCCCGCGCTCGCCACGATCGCCCTCTGCGCGGTGGTCTGGTGGCTCGGCGTCTCCCTCATCCGCTCCCGCCCATTCCGCGCCTCCCTCGGGTGGATGTTCGCCGTCGCCGCCTGCCTGCTCATGGCGGGCACGCTGTTCGGGCAGCTCGCCGGTGGCATCGGCCGGGCCGAGATCGTGAAGGATCTGGCCGCGACGGACCGCGCCGTGGAGGACGTGCTGTGGACGCTCCTCGTGCAGTTCGACCTCGCGCCGGTGGGGTGGGCGTTCGCCCTGGCCCTCGTGGCGGGCGTGTTCACGATCGGCCGCCGCCTGCAGCGCGACACGGAAGGACTGGTCTGATGGCCACCGACACCGCCACCCGCTCCGAGCGGGCCGATGCGATCACCGTCATCCTCTATGCGGCGGCGGCCCTCGTGACCGTCGGCCTCGCGACGACACTGCGCGTCGGCAGCACCTTCCGGGACGCCGGGATCGCGCGGTCGATCCCCATCGACGAACAGCCGATCTCGGCGACCACCGACTCCGGGCAGATCTCCGTCGAGGGCATCGCGCAGGAGGCGATGGTCTTCGCGACCGGGGTGAACGGCGTCTCGATCGCCGCCATCGTCGCGGCCATCGCACTGTGGGCCCTGGCCGCCGTCGCCATCATCGGCGCGGTGACGCTCGTCGCCTGGAACTTCCTCCGCGGCCGGTTCTTCGTACCGGGCAACGCACGCGCCTTCGACGTGATCGGCTGGACGCTCGTGCTCGCGCCGATCGCGATCGTGATGCTCGAGACCATGGGGCGCAACGGCGTGACCGCGGCGCTCGGACTCGGCGACGGGGAACCCGTGCACCCGATCGAGTTCTGGGCGATCGCGCCGATCTTCGCCACCGGGGTCACCGTCGGGTTGATCGCCGTCGCCTTCCGTCGCGGCATCCGGCTGCAACAGGAGAAGGTCGTGCTGGAGAAGGAGACGGAGGGGCTGGTGTGAGCCCGGCGGAGAGCGACGACGAGTTCACGGGCATCCACTGCCGTCTGGACGAGCTGCTGGCGGCTCGCGGGATGACGCTGACGGAGCTGAGCGCCGCCGTCGGCGTCAGCATCGTGAACCTGTCCGTCCTGAAGAACGACCGCGCCCGCGCGATCCGCTACTCCACCCTGCGGGCCATCTGCGACGCGCTCGACTGCGAGGTCGGCGACCTGCTCGTCCTCGCCGACCGGTGATCCGCCGACCCACCCCCTTCTGTGCGCCCCGGCCCCCTACGGACGCACGTAAGGGGCCGGGGCGCGCGCAAAGGGGTGGGTCGGCGGCGGGCGTGCATGAAAACATGACGCGCCGCAAGCCCCTTCTATGAGTCGGCTGTGAGTGGATAGCGTCACCCGCATGACCAGCACCCGCATCCCTTCGCGTCGCGGCCTCCGCCTTCTGGCGATCGTCCCGGCCGCTGCCCTCGCCTTCTCCCTCGCCGCCTGCGCGGGAGACAGCCGCCCCTCGGTCGACGACGTCGCCGACGGCATCCAGAAGGTCTTCGAGGGCACCGCACAGGAGGAGGCCATGACCGACGACGCCGCCACCTGTCTGGCCGAAGCGCTCGTCGACTCCGACCTCAGCGACGAGACCCTCGGCTACATCGCCGACGGCGAGGACAAGCAGCGGGACGAGGCCGACAAGGCCCTCACGACCCAGATCATCCAGGACAACCTTCAGAACTGCGTCACGCCCTGACGGCGGATCGCAGCGAAGGATGACGGCCGTGGGAGGGTGGCCGTCATCCTTCGTCATATCCGCCCAGGGAATTCTCAGGCTCTCCTAGCGTTGAGCCTCATGGCGTGCACCCGGCGCGCCGCGATTCTGGAGTCCCCACCTCAATGAGCACCACCGCACGCGCCCAGAAGGCGCCAGACACCCGCGGGCCGGTCCGGAAGCTGCTGACCTCGTTCGGCTTCCAGATCATCGCCGCCCTCGTTCTCGGCATCGCCGCCGGTCTCATCGGCCGCCAGCTCGGCGCCACGGCCGAGAACCCGACCGGACTGTCGGCCACCCTCGACACGATCGGCAGCTCCTACGTCACGCTGCTCCGCGCAGCCGTCGTCCCGCTGATCTTCACCGCGATCGTCGCGAGCATCTCGAACCTCCGTCGCGTACAGAACGCCGCCCGCCTCGCCGGGCAGACGATCCTGTGGTTCGCGATCACCGCTTTCATCGCGGTCATCATCGGCATCGTCCTCGGCCTCGTGATCCAGCCGGGCAGCCGTGCCGGCGAGGGCCTGGAGCCGGGCGAGCCGTACACGGTCGGCACGTGGTGGAACTTCCTCCTCGGCCTCATCCCGCAGAACTTCCTCGGCCTGACCGTCAGCACCTCCCCCGGAGCCACCGAGGGCACGTTTACCTCGAGCGTCGGCTTCAACATCCTCCAGGTGATCGTGGTCGCGGCCGTCGTCGGCATCGCGGCACTCAAGGCCGGCAAGAAGGCCGAGCCGTTCCTCGTCTTCACCGAGTCGCTGCTCAAGGTCATCCAGCGCGTGCTGTGGTGGATCATCCGTATCGCTCCGCTCGGCACGTTCGGCCTCATCGGCTCGGCCGTCATCAAGTACGGCTGGGAGAAGCTGGCGTCGCTCGGCTGGTTCGCCGCGGCCGTCTACATCGGCCTCGCGCTCGTGCTGTTCGTCGTGTACCCGATCCTGGTGCGCACGCACGGTCTCTCCATCAAGCAGTACTTCTCGGGTGTGTGGCCGGCGGTGCAGCTCGCCTTCGTGAGCCGTTCCTCCATCGGCACCCTGCCCCTCACGGAGCGCGTGACCGAGCGCAACCTCGGCGTGCCCCGCTCGTACGCTTCCTTCGCCGTGCCGCTGGGCGCGACGACGAAGATGGACGGCTGCGCCGCGATCTACCCGGCCATCGCCGCGATCTTCGTCGCGCAGTTCTTCGGCATCGAGCTGAACTTCGTGCAGTACCTGCTCATCGTGATCGTGTCGGTCGTCGGCTCCGCCGCCACCGCCGGCACGACGGGCGCGGTCGTCATGCTCACGCTGACGCTGTCGACCCTGGGCCTGCCGCTCGAGGGCGTCGGCCTGCTGCTCGCGATCGACCCGATCCTCGACATGGGCCGCACGGCCGTGAACGTCGCCGGCCAGGCGCTCGTCCCCGCGATCGTCGCGAAGCGCGAGGGCATCTTGAACGAGGAGCTCTACAACGCGCCTCGCGAGGGCCTGCCCTTCGCCGATGACTCCGGTGACGATGCTCCCGAGACGGACGCCACCTCCACCCCGGAGCCCGCCGGCGCCCGCTGATCCCGTCTCCTTCACGAGCGCCCCACCTCCTGTATCCAGGAGGTGGGGCGCTCTTCGTCTCCCTCTCCCTCCCCTGTCGAGCCACCCCTTTGCGTGCGCCCCGGCCCGTTGCGGACGGGCGGAAGGGGGTGGGTCGACCGGAAGGGGGTGGGTCGAAGGGAAGGAGGAGTCAGTTGCGGCTCAGGGGGCGAGTCGCGCCGCGGGTGTCGAGTGCGAGCTCCTCGGCGTCCATCGCGGCCAGCAGCTCCCGCATGACCTCCTCGTCGAGCTCTCCGGCATCCCGCTCCGCGACGAGGATCTCCCTCCGCACCTGCAACCATCCCTTCGTCAGGGCGACGAGGTCGTCGTAGGACGGACGGGCGACGGTGTCCTCGACCTGCTGCGCATCGTCGGTGTCCTTCTCCACCCGGGTCATGCGCTGGGTGAAGGCATCGAACATCCCGAGGTCGACCTCGCCGTGCTTCTGCTCCCACTCCCGGCGCTTCTCCGCGAGGTACGCCTTGCCGGCCTCGCGGCTCTTGGCTTTCACCATCTCCAGGGCCGCCACATCCTCCTCGTGCTCCTCATCCCCCGCGATCTCCAGACGCCGGATGAGCAGCGGAAGCGTGAGCCCCTGCAGCAGGAGCGTGCCCACCGTGACGATGAACGCGACGACGACGATGGCATGCGCGGCCTCGGTGTCGAGCCCTGCCAGATCCGCGGCAGCAACCGCGATCGCAAGGGTCACCACGCCGCGCATCCCCGCCCACGAGATGACCGCGTTGTCCTTCCACGTGAGCCGCAGGCCCGCCATGCGCTCCCGGACGATCTGCGTCCGCAGCTCATCCGTGCTCTGGTCACGCCACCGCCGGGACCGCCGTCGCCGTTCGTCGAACTCCCCGGATGCGATGCCGCGATCCATGCGGGCGAGCCGGCGACGGTCCTGGAAGTTCGACCACGCGCTGATCGGGTAGATGTAGAGCGGCCGCACGACGAGCACCACGAGCAGCACGGCGCCGGAGAGCAGGAGGATGTGCCCCACCGACTCGCTGCCGAGATCGCTGAGCACCCGCGGGAACTGCAGGCCGATGTAGGCGAACACGAAGCTCTCCAGCAGCAGATCGGCTGAGAGCCACAGCGGCGCCTCCTGCTGCCGGGTCGTGTAGTCGGTGCGCGGGGCGTTGAAGCCGACGAAGAGGCCCATGGCCACGACCGCGAGGACGCCGGAGCCGAGCAGATGTTCCGCGATGTTATACGCGCCGAACGGAGCGAGCAGGCCGAACGTGCCGATCACGACGGGGTCGCCGATGCGCATGCGGAGCTGGTGCAGCACGATCCCGAACACGAGCCCGATCCCCACGCCCACACCGACCGCGAGGAGGAACTGCCAGACCCCATCCCAGACGGTCAGCGTCGCCCCGGCGAGGATGGCGGCGAACACCCGGTAGAGCGTGAGCGAGGTCGCGTCGTTGATGAGGCTCTCGCCCGACAGCACCGTCATGATCCGGCGGGGCAGACCGAGACGACGGCCGATCGCCGCCGCCGACACCGCGTCCGGCGGGGCGACGATGGCGCCGAGCAGCAGCGCGCCGGGCAGCGTGAGCGACGGCAGGATCCACCAGGCCACGAGTCCCACGGCGAACGCGGTGAGCAGCACCAGCCAGATGCCGAGACGGCGGATCTGCGGCAGGCTGCGCTTGAACCCGACGAAGGAGACGTCGAGGGCGGCGGAATACAGCAGCGGCGGCAGCACGAGCCCGAGCAGCAGATGTCCGTCGATCTCCAGCTCCGGCACGAACGGCAGGAACGAGGCGGCGAGCGCCACGACGGTGACGAGCAGCGGGGCGGGCCAGCCGCGCCAGCGCGCCACAGCAGCGACGGCGACAGCTCCGACGAGGACGTAGAAGATCCCGGCTTCCATGCGGAAAGCGTAGCGGCGTCCTCCATGCCGGCTGCCCGCCGGGTGTCAGTCGCGGTCGGGACGCTGTCGTCCCGGCCCCTCCGCATCGAGAGCTTCCCGGAGGCCCGCGTTCTCGTCCTGCAGGTCGAGGACCCGGGCGATTCCTGCAATGTTGATGCCGTCGCCGCGGAGCTCGGCGGCGCGACGCAGACGGGTGATGTCGTCATCGCTGTACCGACGGGTGCCGCCGTCGCTCCGGGCGGGCGCGAGCAGCCCCTTGCTCTCGAAGAGCCGGATCGTCGCCTCGGGCAGGTCGACGAGCTGCGCGGCCACCGCGATGCCGTAGAGCGGGGTGCGCGAGTCGCGTGCGGTCATGGATGCCCTCGTCTCCTGATCGGGGTTGCAAGATTCCTGCTCGTGTTCTATAACAAATCTATACCTCAGGTGCAGATAATCTGCACACCACCTCAGCCCTTGCAGGGCCGCACGAAAGGAGAAACCCTCATGGCACTGACCTTCGATCCCTTCAGCCAGCTCGACCGCTTCGCCGCGAGTGTGCTGGACTCCGTGCGCGCGCCCCGGTCGATGCCGGTGGACCTGTACCGCGACGGGGACCGCTACATCCTGCACGCCGACCTCCCCGGCGCCGATCCCGGTTCCATCGACGTCGACCTCGACGGTGGGCAGCTCACGATCCGCGCCCAGCGCACGGCCGACACCCGCGAAGGCGTGCGCTGGCTCGCCCGCGAGCGCGGAGCCGGGTCATTCCTGCGCCAGTTCTCGCTCGGCGAGGGCGTCGACCTCGACAACATCAGCGCCTCGTACGAGAGCGGTGTCCTGTCGGTCGTGATCCCCGTCAGCGAGCGGGCGAAGCCGCGCAAGATCGTCGTCGAGTCCGGCGAACAGCGCCAGGCGATCGACGCCTGATCAGCCGGGGGCGGTGCCGTCGCACCGCCCCCGTTCTTCTCCTCTTCTTCTCACGGAAAGGACGGACCATGGCACTCTCCTCGACCCTCGACCGGTTCCTCGCCGACATGGAGTACCCGGCGACCCGCGACGACCTCCTGCGCGAAGCCGCGCGGGACGGACTGCCGGCGGAAGATCGTGCGGTGCTGCGCGACTTGCCCGAGCAGAGCTACAGCGCCGCGTGGCTCATCCGCTACCGCCTCGCCAAGAACGCCCTCGCCGACGCGCTCACTCCCGCCTCGCGTCTCGCCGCCTAGGGAATGCCGGAGCGGCCGCCGAGGTTGCATCCGGAGATGAACGACGTCGCCCTCTCCGTCCTCGACCTCGTGCCGGTCCGCTCCGGCCAGACCAGTGCCGAGGCCATCACCGCCTCCCTCTCCCTCGCCGCGACCGCCGACCGGCTCGGCTATCGCCGGTACTGGTTCGCCGAGCACCACAACATGCCCGCGGTCGCCTCGACCACGCCGCCGGTCCTCATCGCGGCCGCCGCCACGCGCACCTCCCGTATCCGCCTCGGCTCCGGCGGCGTGATGCTGCCGAACCACGCGCCCCTCATCGTGGCCGAGCAGTTCGCCGCCCTCGAGGCCATCGCACCCGGGCGTATCGACCTCGGTCTCGGTCGCGCCCCCGGCAGCGACCCCGTGATCACCCAGCTGCTCCGTGGGTCGGGGACGACCAGCGACGTCGAGCAGTTCCCCCGCCACGTGCAGGACATCGCGGCGCTCTTCACCGCCGACGGCGCCACCGTGCGCTTCACCTCCGGCGGCGAGTACACCGTGCGAGCCACCCCTGCCGCGACCGGGGTACCCGAGGTGTGGCTGCTGGGGTCGAGCGACTACTCCGCCCAGCTCGCCGCCTCCCTCGGCCTGCCGTACGTATTCGCGAACCACTTCTCCGGACAGGGCCTGGAACGCGCCCTCGACCTCTACCGCACGAACTACCGTCCGAGCGAGGAGCACCCGGAACCGCGGACCTTCCTCACCGTGAACGCCGTCGCGGCTCCGACCGCGGAGGAGGCGGAGGCCCGTGCCCTCCCACAGCTGCGGATGATGGCGCGGCTCCGACTCAACCAGCCGCTCGTCGCGCTGGAGACGGTCGAGCAGGCCCTCGCCGCGGTACACGACGTCGCGACGGAGCAGGTGGTCGAGGCCGCCCGGTCACGGTGGTTCGTCGGCACCGGGGAGTCTGTCGCCGCGGAGGTCCGCTCCTTCGCCACGACCTACGGAGTGGATGAGGTCATGCTGTCCCCCGTCGCCGGCGCCTACGACGCGGAGCCGAAGGACTCGGCCGCGGGCCGCACCCAGACGCTGGAGCTCGTCGCAGGCGCGTGAGTCGCGTCTCGCGTCGCGGGGCCGATAACGGACGCTTTCCCGGGTGCGGCCGCATCCGAGAGGGGCTGCCGCTCGCGCGCCCGGGTGTCGAATCTCCGAAGGAGACGGAGGCCCGCCTGCTGCTCGTGAGCTTCGGACTGCCGGAGCCCGTTGTCCAGCACGTCGTCTCCGCGAGCGGACGCTTCCGCGCCAGGGTCCCGTGAAGGGGCTGGCCCCCGGCCGCTCTGAGGCGTAGCCTCGGCCGCAGAGAGAGGGGTTCGACGATGAGCACCAAGACACTCGCACTGTGGGTCGCCTACGGGACGAACGGAGTGGTGGGGAGCATCCGCCATGATGAGGACGGCTATGTGGTGACCATGGCGGGAGCGGACGCGGCGGCCGGCACCTATCCCAGCCTCGCCTCCGCGAAGGGCGCGCTGCATGCCCGCATGTTGCCCGGCAGTGCCTGGCCGCGGTTCCAGGAGCACTGAGTACCCCACCGCGCCGTGCGGGATGGAGGGCGCGCGGCGCGCGGCGCGCGAGGCCGGCGAGGGTCAGGACTCGGGTTCGCCGGAGAGGATGCCGCGGAGCCAGTCGCGGGCCTCGATGAAGATCTCGTCGGAGTAGCGGTCGGGATACTGCACGATCTGCCGGTCGGCTCGCGGGTACGAACCGAGGAACACCACGCGAGGGCTGAAGCGGCGGATGCCGAGCAGGGCATCCGCCATCCGCTCGTGCTCGATGTGACCGTCCGCGTCGATCACGAACCGGTACCGGCCGAGCTCATCGCCGATGGGCCGGGACTCGATGAGTGAGAGGTTGATGCCCCGCGTCGAGAACTGTTCCAGCATCTCCAGCAGCGAACCGGGGTGGTCGTGCGGGAGCTCCACGATCAACGAGGTCTTGTCGGCACCGGTCGGCGCGGGTGAACGCCGGGTGCGAGTGACGAGGACGAATCGGGTCACGGCCGCCGCGTTGTCGCCGATGCCCTCAGCCAGCACATCCACGTCGTAATGCTGCACGATCCCGGGCGCGGCGATCGCGGCCTGGGCGGGCGAGGTGCCGTCGAGAACGCCGATGGCCGAGGCGACGTTGCTCGCCGCCGGCACATGCGAATGGGTCGGGAGGTGTTCGCCGAGCCAGCCGTGGCACTGCGCGTAGGCAACGGGATGCGCGGCGATGACCTCGACCTGATCGAGAGTGGTGCCGCGTGGAGCGACGAGGACGAAGTTCACCCGCACGAGGTATTCGCCGATGATCCGAAGACCCGGCAGCGTCGCCAGCGCGTCCTGCGTGGTGGAGACACCACCCTCGATGGAGTTCTCGATCGCGATCATGGCTGCGTCGCTGCGTCCTTCGAGCACGTCGGCGAGCGCCTCGCCCACGTTGTGCACCGGTCGCCAGGTCTGGCCGCGAGCCTCGGCCACCTGGTCGAGCGCCGCCTCCGTGAAGGTTCCGGCTGGTCCGAGATAGCTGTAGGTGCGGCGTTCACTCACGGCGTTCAGCCTATCCCTCAGTGACTCATCGCCATCCCGCATGTCAAGGCGGATGCGAGCATCGGCTGCACGGGGCAGACTGAGAGCATGAGCAGCCGTGCCGGCCTCCCCGCGGAGGAAAGTGACCTGATCGACGTCGACGAGCTGATCGCCGCCTACTACGACCGCGTGCCGAACCCGGATGTCGCCAGCGAGCGGGTCGTGTTCGGCACCAGCGGCCATCGCGGCTCGTCGCTCACCAAGAGCTTCAACGAGAACCACATCCTCGCCACGACGCAGGCCATCGTGGATTACCGCGCGGCGCAGGGCATCACCGGTCCCCTCTTCCTGGGCCGCGACACCCACGCCCTTTCTCTTCCTGCAGAGCGCAGCGCCATCGAGGTCCTGCTCGCGAACGGGGTGGATGTGCGCGTCGACGCCCGGGACTCGTGGGTGCCGACCCCGGCACTGAGCCACGCGATCCTCACCTACAACCGTGACCGCGCCGCCGACGACCCGGGCCGGGCGGACGGCATCGTCGTGACCCCCTCGCACAACCCTCCCCGCGACGGCGGCTTCAAGTACAACCCTCCCCACGGCGGCCCCGCCGACACCGACGCCACCGGTTGGATCGCCGACCGCGCCAACCGGCTCATCGCCGACGGCCTGACCGAGGTGCGGCGCGAGCGCTTCGCCGACGTCGACTGGGACGCGATCACCGGATACGACTTCCGCGACGCCTATGTGCGCGACCTTCCGTCGATCATCGACCTCGAGGCGATCCGCAGGGCCGGTGTGCGCATCGGCGCCGACCCGTTGGGCGGCGCCTCGGTGGAGTACTGGTCGCTGATCTCTGAGATGCACGACATCGACCTCACCGTCGTGAACCCCGAGGTCGATCCCACGTGGCGCTTCATGACCCTCGACTGGGACGAGAAGATCCGGATGGATCCATCGTCCCCGTCAGCCATGGCCTCGCTCGTGGCGAAGAAGGGCGACTACGACATCCTCACCGGGAACGACGCGGATGCCGACCGACACGGGATCGTCACCCCCGACGCGGGGCTCATGAACCCGAACCACTTCCTCGCCGTGGCTATCGACTACCTCTTCTCGCACCGGGAGCACTGGCCGCGTGAGGCTGCGGTCGGCAAGACGCTCGTCTCGTCGATGATCATCGACCGCGTGGCGGAGTCGCTCGGTCGGCAGCTGCTGGAGGTTCCGGTCGGGTTCAAGTGGTTCGTGCCCGGACTGCTCGACGGCTCCGTCGCATTCGGCGGCGAGGAGTCGGCGGGTGCCTCCTTCCTCCGTCACGACGGCTCCGTGTGGTCCACCGACAAGGACGGCATCATCCTCTGCCTGCTCGCGGCGGAGATCCTCGCGGTGACCGGCAAGACCCCGTCGCAGCGCTACGCGGAGCTGGAGGACGCCTTCGGTTCGTCCGCCTACCAGCGGGTCGACGCTCCGGCCACCCCGGAGCAGAAGGCGACGCTCGGCAAGCTGACTCCGGAGTCGGTGACGGCGACCACGCTCGCCGGCGAAGACATCATCGCCAAGCTCTCGCATGCTCCCGGCAACGGTGCAGCGATCGGCGGCCTCAAGGTGCAGACCCCGCACGCGTGGTTCGCCGCGCGGCCGTCCGGCACTGAAGACGTCTACAAGCTCTACGCCGAGAGCCTGCGCGGTCCGGAGCACCTCGCCGAGGTGCAGGCCGAAGCCCGCGCCGTGGTGTCCGCCGCCCTCGGCGACTGATTCCCACTCCCGCGGGTGTCGCGGGATCGACAACGCTCCCCTCGGCCAGCGCCGGGGGGAGTTTTCGATCCCGCGCCCCGGTGCCCACCTCGCGCGGGATCGAGAACGTCCCTGAGGGACGTCGGGGAGGGGCGGTTTCGATCCCGCACGGGACGGGGGACAGTACCTGGGGCGGGAGCGGGACGGGTCAGTCGGCGTCGGTGGAGGAGCCGAGGAGCTCGCGGACGCGGCTGGAGACGCGGTGGAACTCCTCCGTCTCCAGGACGTCGGCGTAACCGCGGCGGGCCGGGAGGTCGACGCGGTGCTCCTCCAGGATCCGCCCCGGTCGCGGGCCCATCACGATGACGCGGCTGGCGAGATAGACGGCCTCCGCGACCGAGTGGGTCACGAGCAGCACGGTCGTCCCGGTGGCGCTCCAGATGCGGTTGAGCTCGACGTTCATGCGCTCACGCGTGAGGGCGTCGAGGGCGCCGAACGGCTCGTCCATGAGCAGCACCCGCGGCTCGTGCAGCAGCGCACGACACAGCGACACCCGCTGCTGCATGCCGCCCGACAGCTCATGCGGCAGCGACTTCTCGAAACCGGTGAGACCGGTCATCTCGATGAGCTCATCGGCACGGGCCTGGGCCTTGCGCATGTCCATCCCGCGCATCTCGGCCTGCAGAAGGATGTTGCCGCGGACGCTGCGCCACTCCAGGAGCGCCGCTCGCTGGAACACGTAGCCGATATCCTGCCGCGGACCGCGGACCTCGTCCCCGCGGAGGCGGATGCTGCCGCGGCTCGGCGCGGTGAGTCCGGCGACGGCCTTCAGGAGGGTCGACTTGCCGCAGCCGGAGGGCCCGGCGATGGAGAGGAACTCCCCCTCCTCGACGCGCAGGTCGACGCCCTCGAGAGCCGTGACCTGGCGCCGCTTGGAGGCGAAGGTGATCGCGAGATCCGAGACCTCGAGCGCCGGAGCGGTGCTCGTGGTCGCGGGTCCGCGCTCCTGCTGAACGTGAGTGTCCATGACGATCGGTCTCACTTCCCGGGGGTGAAGGAGTCGTCGAAGTAGGTGTCCACGTCGCCGTCGCCCGAGATGAGCCCGGCCTCGGACAGCACCTCCAGGGTGGACTCCCAGTCCTCGGTCGCGTTCGCGCCGGGAGCCTCTCCCTCGGTGGCGTCGGTGTGGAGCAGCTCGATGGTCTCCTCCCACTGGTGCAGCAGGACCTCCTGCGATGGCATCTGCGGGTCCTTGCCCTCCATCGCGGCCACCGCGGCCTCGGGGTCCTCCTGGGCCGCCGCGAAGGCCTCGGAGGTCGCCGCGACGAGCGCCTCGACGAGCTCGGGGTCGCCCTCGATCGTGTCGGTCGGCGCGATGAGGCCGTTGCTGAAGAAGTTCAGGCCGGCGTCGGAGTAGCGCAGGTACTCGACGTCCTTGCCGCTCTTGTCGGCGATGGTCGGACCCTGGTCGTGCGCGAAGCCGATGAGCCCGTCGACCTTCCCGGACAGCATGGCGGCGATCTTCCCCGCAGCGTCCAGGTTCTGCTGGGTCACGTCGCCCTCCTCCAGGCCCACGGCCTCGAGGTACATCGGGAAGGTCGTGGTCGGGGCGTCGCCCGCGGAGACCGCGATGGTCTTGCCCTTGAGGTCTTCGGGGCTGGAGATGCCGGAGTCGGCGAAGACCTGCACGGCCGACGGCGTGGTCTGCAGGAAGACGCCGACGCTCTTGATGCCGACGCCCTTGTCGATGTTCGCGAGGACGGCGGGGGTGTCCGCCCAGCCGAAGTCGACCTGTCCCTGCCCGACGGCCTGCGCGGTCTTCGTCGAGCCCTGGCCGGCCTTGATCGTGAGGTCGATGCCGTGCTCCTCGAAGATGCCCTGGTCGACGCCGTAGTAGAAGGCCGCGTGCTCGCCGTAGGGGTACCAGTTCAGCATGAGGGTGACCGGGGTGAGCTCGCCGTCGGCGTCGCCTCCGCCGGAGCTCGCCGGGGCCGTCGACCCTCCGCAGCCGGAGAGGGCGAGCGCTGCGACGGACGCGAGGGCGATCGAGCTGAGGATGGTGCCTGACTTCTTCATCAGTGCCTTCTTTCGTGGGGGACGAGGGGGTTCAGAGTCGGACGGTGGCGGCGGCGACGTCGCGTTTCGAGGCGTGCCACGGGATGAGGAAGCGCTCGGCGATCTGGATGATCCCGAAGAGGATGACGCCGAGCAGCGACATGATGATGAGCGCGGCGAAGAGCATGGCGGTATCGAGGTTGCCGTTGGCCTGGAGGATCACGTAACCGAGGCCCTCGTTCGCGCCGACGAACTCGCCGACGACGGCACCGGTGACCGCGAGCGTCGCGGCGACCTTGAGGCCGGAGAGGAGCTCGGGCAGCGCCGCGGGCAGCCGCACCTTGAGGAACGTCTTGAAGCGGCTCGCGCCCATCGTCGACGCGAGCTGGAGGATCTCCGGGTCGACGGTGCGCAGGCCCGCGAGGCCCGAGATGACGACCGGGAAGAACGCCATGAGCACGGCCACGAGGATCTTCGGCTCCGCGCCGAACCCGAGCCACACGACGAACAGCGGCGCGATCGCGATCTTCGGGATGACCTGGGCGAAGAGGATGACGGGGTAGAGCGTCTGCTCGAGGCCCCGCGAGTACACCATGAGCACGGCGACGAGGACGCCGACGACGACCGCGATGACGAACCCGATCACGGTCTCGTAGGTGGTGACCCACGTGTTCTGCGCCAGGTAGGCGGCGTTGTCGGTGAAGGCGGCCCACGTGTCGGCGGGCGAAGGGATGATGAAGGCCGGGACCCACCCGAGGCTCGTCGAGACCCACCAGAGGGCGAGCACCGCGAGCACGAAGACGAGCGGGTGCCAGTGGCGGCTCCACCAGCGGACGATGCCGGGAGGCTCGGGGCGGTCGGCGGCGATCGCCAGGGTCATGGTCGCGGAGGGGGCAGACGACATGGGGTCCTCGACATCTTCGTGAAGGATTCGGGAAAGCGCATTCCCGAGCGGTGCTGCGAGTCTATGCCGACCGTTCTGCCGTGTCAACGCATGGGCGTGCCCGCGCCGCGATCGGCGACCGACGCGCGGCTTCTGGACCGATCACCGTGCCCGGGCCAGCTCCGCGCCAGCCACCCGCAACCATCGGGCGGGGTCCGACAGCGCGGCCGTCGGCGACCCTGCCAGCACGGTCAGCGACAGGGCCTCGGCGAACAGGCCGGTGTCGGCGTCGTCCGTGATCCGGCCGGCCGCGAGCAGGGGCTGCACCCCCGCCTCGACGGCGAGCGCCGCAAGGAACGACGGCACCTTCCCGTCACCCGACTGTCCGTCGTAGGACCCCTCGCCTGTGATCACGACGTCGGCGCCCCGGACGGCCCCCGCGAGGTCGATGAGCGCGGCCACCTCGGCCGCCCCCGGAGCGAGGCCCCCGCCCCAGCGGACGAGCGCTGCTCCCGTCCCGCCGGCGGCACCCGCGCCGGGCTGCTCCGGGTCGACGGGCAAGAGGGCGGCGAGATGTGCGAGCGCGTCGTCGACGCGGGCGATGTCCTCCGGCGCCGTGAGACCCTTCTGCGGACCGAACACGGCCGCCGCGCCGCGCGGCCCGGTGAGCGGGTTCGTGACATCGGTCAGCACGCGGACATCGGGTGCCGTCCGCAACGCCCCGAGATCCGCCGTGACGATGTCCGCCAGACCGCGCGCGCCCCGCGCGACCGGATCGCCGTCCGCGTCGAGGAAGCGTGCCCCGAGGGCGGTGAGCAGGCCGGTGCCTCCGTCTGTGGAGGCACTGGAGCCGATGCCGAGGATCAGGCGTGAGACCCCGTGATCGAGGGCCGCCGCGATCGCCTGCCCGAAGCCGGTGGTGTCGGCGTCCCAGGGACGCAGATCATCGAGGAGCTCGATACCCGAGGTCGAGGCGATGTCGACGACACCCGTGCCACCGGGAGCATCCGTCGTGCTCGACAGCAGCAGCCATGAGGTCTCGACGGGAACGCCCGCCGGTCCGTCGACCGTGATGGGCATCCGTCGCGCGTCGGGCACCGCCGTGGCGAAGGCGGCGACAGTTCCCTCCCCGCCGTCGGCCATCGGGCGGAGCACGACCTCCGCCGCCGGCTCCACCTCGGTCCACCCGGCAGCGAGCGCCGCGGCAGCGTCCGCCGCCGTGATCGTGCCCTTGAAACTGTCCGGAGCGATGACGACGCGGGTCATGCCCGGAGCCCCGGCGTGCTCGCACGCACGACCACCTCGAGCGGGAGCGCGGGTTGCTGCCAGTCCTCGTCGACGATCGCGCGGAAGGCCTGGTAGCCGGCATCGCTCAACGGGACGCAGACCGTGGTGAGCGCCGGGGTCACGTCGCGGCTCGAGGGCACGTCGTCGAAGCCGCAGACCGCGATGTCCGCGCCGACCTCACGGCCCGCTGCGCGGATGGCCGCCATCGCACCGATCGCGACGACGTCGCTGATGCCGAACACCACGGTGCCTTCGGGGACCCCGGTGGCGAGGGCTTCGGTCATCGCCGCCGCCCCCGATTCCCGGCGGAAGTCTCCGCGGACGGTCTGCGCGACCTGGCCACCGCCCTCCGCGAATCCGGCGCGGAAGCCCGCCAGGCGGTCGTCCGAGGTCCGCACGCCCTCCGCGGCCCCGACGAGCACCGCCGAGCGATAGCCGAGCTCCGCCATGCGGCGGCCGAGCGCGGCAGCCCCGGCCCGGTTGTCGATCTCCACGCGGCGATCGCCGGCGCCGTCCGCACCGAAGGCCACGACGCGGCCCCCGAGGCGCGTGAACTCGGCGAGCTCGCGGGTGGTCTCCGCCTGGCCTTCCTCCTGCGTGCGGGACGCGGCGAGGATGAGGCCCTGCGGACGCTGTCCGCGCAGGGCACGGACGATGCGCGCCTCCCGCGACGGGTCACGTTCGGTGATGGCCACCGTCACGACGAGACCCTGCTCGTCGGCGCCGCGCGCGACCCCCGAGGCGATGAGGCCGAAGTACGGGTCGGCGATGTCCGCGACGAGCAGCGCGATCACCGGCGAGCGTCCGCGGGCGGTCGCCTGCGCGGAGACGTTGGCGGTGTAGCCGAGGGCCTCGGCAGCCGCCTCCACACGTTCCCGGAAGGGCGCCGCGACCTTGCGTTCGGAACCGTTGAGCACCCGAGAGGCGGTGGCCAGCGAGACCCCGGCCTCGAGCGCGACGTCATGCAGCGTGGGCGCCGGTCCCCGAGCGTGACGGGGGCGACGCGCGGCCGGCGGCTCTGCCGGTGTGGCTGACGGGGTCATGCTCCGAGCCTACCGACGGGGCCGGAACCGCTTCGAGGGGCGCTCACGGCCGCCGCCCGAGAAAACCGAGCAGGGCGGCGGCCTCACCAGCGAGGAGTTCGGGGGCGTCGTCGGGCACGAACTCCAGCAGCGCGTCGCGGAGCGGGTGCGGCGCGGCGGCCGCTTCCGCGAGGAACCGGGTCCAGAGCGCGGACCGGGAGCGGAGCGGGTGACGCTCGGTGCGCGGCCACCAGGAGAAGACGTGAGCGGCGGAGACGTGGGGCCCGAGCTGTCGGAACTCGTCGAGCGCCGCAGGGACGGCGGCACCGACCGTGGGCTGCCAGTATGTCGACAGTGCCGGGTGGTCGACCTCGCGCAGCACCTGTCGCGTGGCCGGAGCGGTGTCGGCGAGCGTGCCTCCGTGGAACTCCAGGGCGAGCCCGATACCCCGAGCGGCCGCCTCGATCGCCGCGGCACGGAGCCGCGCCACGACGCGGGCACGCTCCTCCTCGGACACCTCCGCGGAGCCGTGAGCACCCGCCCACACCCGTACCCGGTCGGCACCGAGGGCCGCGGCGCTGTCGAGGACCGCGGTCAGCGACTCCTCCGTCCCCGCACGGAAGTACGACCCGTAGGAGGCGACGGCGAGCCCGGCATCCGTCGTCATCCGCGCGATCTCCGCCGCCCGCGCGACGTCGCCGGGCGGCACATGCACATCTCCGCCCCACTCGATCACGTCGAGACCCGCGGCGGCTGCGAGCGCGACGATCCGCTCCGGCGGCAGGGCGCGGAACGTCACCGAACACAGTCCCGCACGGATCCCCGTCATCCCGTCATCCTCTCAGTCCTCCGGTTTCCCCCGTCGTCGAGTCCCATCCGCACGACCTCGTTCCGCCCGCACGATCGGAACCCGGTTCCGGCCGTGCACACGGACCCGAGCCGTGGAGGTGTCGCCCGCTGGCCCCCACACGGGACGACCGGGACCCGCCACGGATGCACGGCCTGGACACGTCTGCACGATGCGAACCCAGGATCGGTCGTACGCGCGGAACCGGGTCGTGCATGCGTGACCGGGACGGGAACGGGGCTCACAGGTGGGGGGCGACCGCCGTCGCGAAGGCCTCGGCCGTGCGGCGGACCACACGGGCCGGGTCGTCGGCCCAGACGTCGGCGTGGAAGATCTCCACCTCGATGTCGCGGTCGTAACCGGTGTTCTGGACGGCCCGGGTGAGAGCGCTGAAGTCGATCACGCCGTCCCCCGGATAGTGCCGGGAGAGGAGGGGGTCGGCGGCGAG
This sequence comes from Zhihengliuella sp. ISTPL4, assembly GCF_002848265.1. GTDB lineage: Bacteria > Actinomycetota > Actinomycetes > Actinomycetales > Microbacteriaceae > Microbacterium. The sequence continues at coordinate 3,092,768 of NZ_CP025422.1, read as the reverse complement.
GGGCGTCTTCCAGTCGCAGACCTGATACGTGGCGATGCGGCCCTCGCGTCCCGCGCGGGCGATCTGGTCGAGGACCTGCGGATCCCACCAGATGTGGAACGTGTCCACCGCGGCGCCGACCACGGCGGGGTCGAAGTCCGCCGCGATGTCGAGCGCCTGACCGAGGGTGGAGACCACGGCGCGGTCGGAGGCGTACATCGGATGCAGCGGCTCGATCGCGAGGGTGACTCCGGCGGCTCGAGCGTCGTCCGCGAGGGTGCCGATGGCGTCGCGGACGCGCTCCCGTGCCCCGATGAGGTCGCGCGACCCCTCAGGCAGGCCCCCGGCGACGAGGACCAGCACCGCGGTCGAGCCCTCCGCACCGGCTGCCGCGAGGGCGGCCGTCTCCTCGATGGCGCGGCGGTTGTCGTCGAGCGCGGCCTCGCGCTCCGGACCGACCGGAAGGGTGAAGAAACCCCCGCGGCAGTGCGTCGTGAAACGCAGCCCGGAATCGGTCAGCATGCGGGCGGCGACATCGAGTCCCACCGCCTGCACGGGCTCCCGCCACAGGCCGATGGCCTCGACTCCCGCCGCCGCCGTGACGCGCAGGGCCGTCGCGAGGTCCGCGTGCTTCACGGTGGCCTGGTTGATCGAGAGACGCGGGTGCGGCACGATCCCGACGTCGGCTGTCCGGGACTCGCGCTCCGCCGCCAGGCTCCGGGGAGCGGTCATGCGTCCACCCCGTTCAGCCGGAGCAGGCCGTGCCAGCGCTCCCGCGCGAGCTCCGGCCGCTCCAGGGCGAGCGCCCCGTTGGCCAGCTCGACGATGCGGCTGAGGTGCGGCAGGCTCCGTGCGGAGTGCAGCCCCCCGACCATCTGGAACGCGGGCTGATGCCCGTTGAGCCAGGACAGGAACGCGACCCCGGTCTTGTAGTAATACGTCGGCGCCGCGAACACCTGCCGACTCAACTCCTCCGTCGGCCCCAGGAAGGTGAGGTACCGATCGGGGTCGTCCGCGTCGAGCGCCTGGATCGCGGCGGAGGCCACAGGGGCGAGAGCGGCGAACGCGCCGAGCAGCGCATCCGAATGGCCGCGCGATGCGGACCCCTCGGGCGCGGCCGCCCCGGTCAGGCTGTCCCCGCCGATGAGGCCGACGTAGTGGAAGTCGTCGCCGGTGAACATGCGCACGCCCTCCGGCAGCCGTTCGCGCACCCAGACCTCGGACTCCGCGTCGAGCAGACTCATCTTCACCCCGGCGACCGCGTCGCGGTTCTCGCCGATGATGTCGAGCAGCACCTCGGCGGCCTCCTGCCACGCGGGAACAGCGCCCTCGGACGACGAGGGCGCGAAGTACCCCGCCAGCTCCGGATCGAACGCGGTGCCGAGCCAGTGCAGCACGACGGGGACCGTCGCGCGGGAGAGCACCTCGCGGTAGACGCGGCGATAGTCGTCGGCGCTCTCTGCGACCCGAGCCAGGTGCCGCGAGGCCATGAGCACCGGTCCCGCCCCCTGCTCCTCGGCGAAGTGCAGCTGCTCGAGATAGGCGGCGATCACCTGATCGAGCGAGATGCGCGCCTCGTCGATGTGGTCGGTGTTGACCCCGACCACGACCGTGCCGCCCTCCTCGCGGGCGACCTCGGCGCTGCGGGCGATGAGCTCGCGCACCGCCGTCGCGTCCAGACCCATGTTGCGCTGCGCCGTGTCCATCGCGTCGGCCACGCCGAGTCCCCACGAGTAGACGTTGCGACGGAACGCGAGGGTCGCGTCCCAGTCGATGTCGGCCGGCTGTCCCGGGGTGTTGTCCGCGTGGACCTTCGGCACGACGTGCGCGGCGGCGTACGCGACGCGACTGCGCAGCGGGCCGTCCGGCCGCGTGACGGCGTCGGCCTCGCGGAGCTCCGTGTCGGCGGTCCGGCCGTCGGCGGCGAGGAGGCGGAGCGTGGTCATGCCTCGTCCAGGGTCAGCGGCTCGAGCACGATCTTCCGCCCCTCGGCGCTGGACGCGAGTCCGGCCTCGGCGAACTGGACCCCGCGCGCGCCGGCGAGCAGGTCGAACGGATAGTCGGTGCCGAGGACGAACGAGGTGAGGTACTCCTCCCACTGCTGCCGGAAGCCGTTCTGGAACACGTCGTTCGTCGGCACCTGCTGCCAGTCGGCGTCGTAGTCGTGGCTGTCCTCCAGGTCGGGGTTCCACACGGGCTTGGGCGTGGCGTTGCGCGGCTGGATCTTGGCGCCGAACAACCCCACGACGGCGGAGCCGTGCGTGCCGTCGACCTGGAACTCCACGAGCTCGTCGCGGTTCACCCGCACGGTCCACGAGGAGTTGATCTCGGCGATCGCCCCGCCATCGAGCTCGAAGATGCCGTACGCGGCGTCCTCGGCCGTGGCCGTGTAGTGCTCGCCCTTCTCGTCCCAGCGGTCGGCGATGTGCACGGCGGCCTGGGCATAGACGCTCTTCACCTCGCCGAAGAGGTTCTCCAGCACGTAGTTCCAGTGCGGGAACATGTCGGTGATGATGCCGCCGCCGTCCTCCGTCCGGTAGTTCCAGCTCGGACGCTGCGCGGGCTGCCAGTCGCCCTCGAACACCCAGTAGCCGAACTCGCCGCGGACGGAGAGGATGCGGCCGAAGAAGCCGGAGTCGATGAGCCGCTTGAGCTTCTGCAGGCCCGGGAGGTAGAGCTTGTCGTGGACGACGCCGGTCTTCACACCGGCGTCGCGCGCCAACCGCGCGAGCTCCAGCGCCTCGTCCAGCGACTCGGCGGTGGGCTTCTCGGTGTAGATCGCCTTGCCGGCGGCGATGGCCTTGCGGATCGCGGACGCCCGGGCCTTCGTGACGAGGAAGTCGGCGTAGATCTCCCATCGCGGGTCGGCGAGGGCGGCGTCGAGGTCGGTCGTCCAGTCCTCGATGCCGTGCTTCGCGGCCAGTTCGGCGAGCTTGGCCTCGCTGCGTCCGACGAGGATCGGCCGCACGGTCACGCGCGTGCCGTCCGGGAGCTCGATCCCGCCCTCGTCGCGGATCGCGAGGATCGACCGCACCAGGTGCTGCCGGTATCCCATGCGTCCGGAGACGCCGTTCATGATGATCCCGATCTCGCGGGTGGGGGGCTGAGCCATCTCGATCCGTTTCCTCTCGGTGGAAGCTGTCGGCGCTGACGGTCATGTATCGGTAAGCGCTTTCCGAGATCATGGCATGAGATGCACGACCTCGCAACCGCACCTAGCGCGGAGCGGTCGTGCTCGCCCGCACATGCAAGGCCGGGGCCACTTCCACGCGCTCCGCGGGCCGGTTCGGGCCCTCGCGCAGGCGGTCGCGGATGAGCTCGACCGCACGGCGCCCGACGTGCTGCTTCGGCGGCCGCAGCGCCGTCAGCGGTGGGGAACCGTGCTCTGCGACCTCATCGTCGTAGGCGATGAGAGAGAGGTCGTCCGGCAGGCGCCACCCCTCGTCCTGCAGGTGCTGCTGGAGCAGGAGCGCCTGCGGGTCGGAGTGCACGAGCAGCGCGGTCGTGCTCGTGTCGCGGATCTCCCGAAGCAGTGCCGCGAGGAACGCGGCCCGCGCGGGTGCTTCCATCCGGTCCAGCGCGGCATCCCGGTCCACGTCCACCGTCAGCCCGAGCTCGGCGACCGTCCGCGACCAGCCGTGCCGCAGCCCGGCGGAGGTGGGCGACTGCGGTGACGTGAGCACCCCGACGCGGCGGTGGCCGAGCGCGGCGAGATGCCCTGCGGCAAGCGCACCGCCGAAGGCGTGATCGGTCGCCACGGTCTGCATCCGGGTGAGCGCGAGCGCGGCCGGGGTCCGTCGCTCCACGAGCACGACGGGGACCGGAAGCGCGTCGAGCCAGGCGAGCAGGGCGTGCCCGTCTGCGCCCTCGGTCTCCGGAGCCACGATGAGCCCGTGCACGGTCCCTGCCTCCAGAAGCGCCGTGATCTGGCGGCGCTGATCCGCCGCGGCATAGCTCGCCCCGCGCAGGACGAGCTGCACCCCGGCGTCGATCCCCGCGCTCCGGGCACCGGCGACGACCTGGGGCCAGTAGTAGCTCAGCGACGGTACGACCATCCCGACCCGGAACTGCGGTGCGGCGACGACGGTGCGGGGCACGGTGGTGTCCAGCACGCTTCGCAGCACCGCCCCGCCGTGCACGCGGGTCAGGAGTCCGCGATCGGCAAGGGTCGTGATGTCGCGACGGATCGTGAGCTCAGCGACCCCGAACTCCCTCGCGAGGTCGGCGACGCGCACGGCACCGGTGCGGCGCAGCTCGTCCAGAATGCGCTCTCGGCGGGAGAGGCCGAAACGCGGGGTCGACGGCTCCTCGGTCACACGACACCTCTCGTTGTTCGATCTTGTTCGATCTCGATGGCTTCTGCTCGAGCGCATTGCGGGCGCTCGAACGCACAGTCTTCACTGGGAGCACGCGCTTCGGCAAGCGCATACCCGACGTTCCGGAGAATCATGCCCCACCGCCCTTCCGCCCTCGCCGCGCTCTCCACCGACGCATGGGAGCTCGTGTTCGACGCACCCCGGCGCGCGCGTCTGCACGCCCTCGTCGCCGCCGACGGCCGGCTGCACGTACCGAGCCTCGATGATCCCGTCGTCGACGATCACCTCTCCCGCGTGGAGGTCCTGGTGACGGGCTGGGGGGCTCCCGCTCTGGACGCCCCCTTGCTCGACCGGCTCCCCCGGCTGCGCGCGGTGTTCCATGCGGCGGGCAGCGTGCGCAGCCTCGTGTCCGGCGCGTTCTGGGAGCGGGACATCCTGCTCACCTCCGCGGCCGAGGCGAACGCAGCCCCGGTCGCCGAGTACACGCTGGCGATGATCCTGTTGTCCGGCAAGCGTGCGCTCCTCCCGCTCCGCGAGGACGATGCGCAGTACGACCTGCGCGTCGGGCCCCGCGTCGGCGGCCGCATCGGAAATCTCGACCGCACAGTCGGCATCGTCGGGTTCTCGCGGATCGGGCGCCGGGTCGTCGAGCTCCTGCGCCCCTTCCCCGGACTGGAGGTGCTCGTCGCGGACCCCTACGCCGACCCCGATGCGGTGGCCGCGGCGGGCGCCCGACTTGTCCGGCTCGACGCGCTGCTCCCCGCCGTCGACGTGCTCTCTCTGCACGCGCCCGCCCTGCCGTCGACGGAGCGGATGATCGGCGCCCCGCAGCTCGCCGCCCTGCGCGATGGTGCCACCCTCCTCAACACCGCACGAGGAACTCTCCTCGACCACGATGCGCTGCTCGCGGAGTGCGCCTCCGGTCGTCTCGACGCCATCCTCGACGTCACCGATCCGGAGCCGCTTCCCCCCGACCACCCCCTGCTGCGCCTGCCGAACGTCGCGGTCACTCCGCACCTCGCCGGGTCTCTCGGTACCGAGGCGCACCGGCTGGCCGACGCCGCCCTCGACGAGCTGGAGGCGTGGGCCGACGGACGCCCCCCACGGCACCCCGTGCACCGCACCGATCTCGCGCACAGCGCATGACGCTTCTGACTCTCCCGCCCGAGAACCGCGTGCTCTCGCCGTACACGGGGTGGACCCGCGCCCACCTGGTGACGGTGGCCGACACGATCCTCGACGGGGCCGCTCGTCACGCGAGCCCCGCGGGCGCCGTCATCCGCTACCCCGGCGCCCCCGGGGGTTTCGGCTCCGCGGTCGATGCGCTCGAGGGATTCAGCCGCACGTTCCTCCTCGCGGCATTCCGCATTGCCGGCGATCCCCTCGGCACCACGTCGCTGGCCGACCGGTACGCCAAGGGGCTCGCGGCGGGTGTCGACCCGGCCGGAGCCGAACGGTGGCCGCGCCCCGACGAGGTCGACCAGGCGAAGGTCGAGGCGGCGGCGCTCGCCCTCGGCCTCCACCTCACGCGCGACACGGTGTGGGTCCGCCTGGACGACGCCGCCCGCACCCACGCCGTGGACTATCTCGCGGCGTTCGTCGGCGGCAGCTACCCACCGAACAACTGGGCCTGGTTCCGGGTGCTCGTCGAGCAGTTCCTGGAGAGCGTCGGCGGGCCGTCCTCCACCGCAGATCGCGCCGCCGACCTGGCCCTGCTCGACAGCTTCGAGCGGCAAGACGGCTGGAGCGCGGACGGCGCCGCCCGGTCCTTCGACCACTACGCAGGGTGGGCACTGTCCTTCTACCCGCTGCTCTGGGCGGACATGGTCGGCGAGGAGCCGCGCCACGCGGATCGCATCGCCCGGTATCGCATTCGGCTGGACGCCTTCCTCGACGATGCGCTGCACCTCGTCGGCACCGACGGCGGGCCGCTCCTCCAGGGCCGCAGCCTCACCTACCGCTTCGCCACCGCGGCCGCGGCCGGGGTGGCGGCGTTCTCCGGCACCTCCCGGCACGACCTCGGCCTCCTGCGGCGGGCGGTGAGCGGCCAGGTCCAACACTTCACCGATCGGGGCGCGCCGGATGCGACAGGAGTGCTGCCGCTCGGCTGGCATGGCCCCTGGCGCCACCTCGCCCAGGACTACTCCGGTCCTGGTTCGCCGTACTGGGCGTCGAAGGGCCTCCTGCCGCTCGCGCTGCCCGCCGCCCATCCGTTCTGGACAGCCGGCGAACAGCCCCTGCCGATCGATCGTGGTCCGTTCGCCCGCGTCTTCCTCGCCCCGGGATGGCTCGCGACGGGCACCACGGACGGCATCGTGCGCGTGGTCAACCACGGCACCGACCACCGGACGCCGGGAGCGTACCAGCCGGACGGTCCGCTGTACGCCAAGCTCGGATACTCGACCGCGACCGCACCCGTGCTCGCCGGCCCCGGCGTGCGCGATCCCCTCGACGGCGCGGTCGCCGTGGTGCGCGGCGGCCGAGCGAGCCACCGGTCCGGCTTCACGACGGGAGTGCTGCAGGAGGTCGACGGCACGGCGTTCGGAGGCTCCTCCGGTCCCGCTCACTGGCACGATGGCTACCTCGCGGAGTTCGACGTCGGTGGCGGTGGTACGGCCGCCGGGCCCATGGTCGGGCCGGTGGTCGACGTGGTGTCGGTCCTGCGCGGACCGTGGGAGGTGCGGCTCGTGCGGGTCCGTCCGGGCGCGGGGACGGACGGGGCGATCCGCGACGGCGACATCGTGCGCATCGGCGGCTGGGCGCTGTCCGCCCCGGAGGTCGCCGAGACCGGCCCCGCGGCCGTCACCACCGCCCTCGCCCTCGGCGGCGGTACACAGAGCCGGCTCATCGGGCTTCTCGGACTCGACGGCGCGACCACGGGTGTCCGACGGGAGCGGGACGTGACGCCGCTCGGCCGGCAGACCGCCACCCCCTGGCTCTCGGCCGTGATACGCCCGAACGCCTGGATGGCCGTCGGCGTGCTCCTGGGGAACTCGACGGGGGTGCCGCGGATCACTCTGCAGGACGAGGAAGGCGACGTGTCCTGGCCGGACGGCGTCACGACCCGCGTCCACCCCGAGGAGTTCCTCCCGCCGGTGTGACCTCAGCGTCGCGTCGCGCTCGCCCGCTCCACCAGCTCGGTCGGCACCACGGACGCGGTGGGCTCGCTCGCCGTCCCCTCACCCTCCACGGCCGCGATGAGCGCCGTGACCGCCTGCTGCGCGAGCGCCGCGAAGTCCTGCCGGATGGTGGTGAGCGGCGGGAGGAAGTTCGCCGCCTCAGGGACATCGTCGAAGCCGACCACGCTGACGTCGTCGGGGACCGTGCGCCCGGACTCGGCCACCGCCCGCAGCAGTCCGAGCGCCATCTGGTCGTTCGCGCAGAACACCGCGGTCGCCTCGCGCAGGGCCGCCGCCGCGGCGAAGCCCGACTCCGCGCTCCAGTCGCCGCGCGCGACCGCCGGCACGGTGAGGCCGGCCGCCGTCAGGGCCTCCCGCCAGCCGCGCTCGCGTTCGGCGGCCGCGAAAGAGTCCGCAGGGCCCGCGAGGTGGTGAACCGTCGCGTGCCCCAGGGTGAGCAGGTGGCGGGTGGCCACCTCCGCTCCCGCGGCATGATCGCTGTGCACCACCGTCGCTCCGGATGCCGCCGGCGCATCCACGACGACGAGCTGCAGTTCCGGCGGCAGGGTCGCAGCGGGGACGAGCGCGGAGGCCTCGTTCAGCACCAGGGCCCCGTCCACGCCCTGATCGGTGAGGCGGGTGAAGGCGTCGTCGAGGCCGCCGGCGGCGGTGACGACGGTGAGCGCGTAGCCCCGCTCGGCCGCCGCCTCGGCCGTGGCCTGCAGCATCCGGGAGTTGCCGACCGTCGCCAGCGTGGTCACGACGAGACCGAGCGTGTGGCTGCGGCCGGTGCGCAGGGCCCGCGCCGCCCGATGCGGCCGGTACCCCAGTTCGGTCATCGCAGCCTCGACCCGCGCCCGCGTCCGTGGGTCCACACGCGGACTGCCGTTGACCACGCGGGAGACCGTCTGCCCGGAGACGCCGGCTCGGGCCGCGACGGTCGCCATGGACACGCGGGCGGACTCTCCCGTCGGGGGCTTCCTGGACACGGGATCCTCCGTTCACAACTCCGTCGTGTTGACGTTAGCACGCGGCCCGACCTACCATGTTGACGTGAACACGCCCGAATCTCCTGAGGTACGCACGGAGCGTCTCGGCGCCGGTGTCGTCAAGCGCGCGACCACTCTCGCGGACGGCCGCGACCTCTTCTACTACGACGATCCGGACACCGCCCTCGGTGCCGAGCGGTCGGTCGACGCCCGCACGCTGGCCCCGCGACCGGAGACGGCGACCATGCGGCTCGACGTCCTCACGGGCGACTGGATCACCGTCGCCGCCAACCGCCAGAACCGGGTCATGATGCCGGGAGCCGACGCCGACCCGCTCGCGCCGCAGACACCGGGGAACCCGTCCGAGGTGCCGTCTCGATACGACGTGGCGGTGTTCGAGAACCGCTCCCCCGCGTTCGGCCCCGCTCTCGCCGAGCCCGTCGGCGCCGCCCCCGGGGCGACGAACGCCCCGCGCGGCCTCGACGACCTCGCCGCTCTCGGACTCGGGCGCGCCCGCACCGCCGTCGGCCGCTGCGAGGTCGTGTGCTTCAGCCCCGAGCATTCCGGCTCCTTCGGCACCCAGACCGTGACGCGCGCGCGCACCGTGATCGAGGCCTGGGCCGACCGCACGGCCGCCCTGTCCGCGCTCCCCGGCATCCAGCAGGTCTTCCCGTTCGAGAACCGCGGTGAGGCGATCGGCGTGACGCTCCCGCACCCGCACGGCCAGATCTACGCGTACCCCTACGTGACCCCGCGCACCGCCCGGACACTGGACGCCGTCGAGCGCACCGCCCCCGACCTCTTCGCGCGGATCCTCGCGGAGGAACAGGCATCCGAGCGGGTGGTGTTCCGTGGTGAACACTGGACGGCGTTCGTGCCGTTCGCGGCGCGGTGGCCGCTCGAGGTCCACCTCATGCCGCATCGGCACGTGCCGGACCTCGCGGAGACGACGACGGCCGAACGTGACGAGCTCGCCCCGCTCTACCTCCGCCTCCTTCGCGGAGTGGACGCTCTCTATGACAGCCCGACGCCGTACATCGCCGCCTGGCATCAGGCTCCGGTCCACGTCGGCCGCGACACCGTGCGCCTGCACCTGCAGCTCACGAGCCCGCGGCGCGCTGCCGACAAGCTCAAGTTCCTCGCGGGTTCCGAGGCCGCGATGTGGGCGTGGGCCGCCGAGGTCGCGCCCGAGCAGGGTGCCGCCCGGCTCCGCGAAGCCCTCGCCCGCGCCGACCAGGAAGCCTCCGCATGACCTCCGCACACGACGCCGCCGCCGAGCTCTTCACCACCCTCACCGGGCGCACCCCGGACGGCGTCTGGTCGGCGCCGGGACGCGTGAACCTCATCGGCGAGCACACCGACTACAACGACGGCTTCGTGCTCCCGTTCGCGATCCCGCAGCGCACGGTCGCCGCGGTCGGCCGACGCGCCGATCGTCATCTCCGCGTCGCCTCCACCTTCACCGACGAGCCGGTGGAGATCGGTCTCGACGACCTGGACCGCCTCTTCCCCACCACTGCCGGCACGTCACCCGCGGTGCCGGAGTGGGCCGCGTACCCGCTCGGCGTCGCCTGGGCGCTCCGTGCGGCCGCCGGCGCGACCGAGGTCTTCGGACTGGACATCGCGATCGCCTCCGACGTCCCGGTCGGGGCCGGGCTCTCGTCGTCCGCCGCGATCGAGGGCGCGACGGCCACCGCGCTGAACGAGCTCTGGGACACCGGTCTCGATGCCGTCGCGCTGGCCCGCGTCGGGCGCACTGCGGAGAACGAGGCCGTCGGCGCGCCCACCGGGATCATGGACCAGATGGCCTCGATGCTCGGGGAGCCCGACGCCGCGATCTTCCTCGACTGCCGCTCCCTCGCTGCCGACGTCGTGCCGCTGGGCATGGCCGACGCCGGCCTCGCGGTGCTCGTGATGGACACCCGCGTCACGCACGCGCACTCCACCGGCGGCTACCGGGAACGCCGCGCCGCATGCGAACGCGGAGCCGCGATCCTCGGAGTGCCCGCGCTGCGCGACGTCGCCGTGGCCGACCTCGCCCGTGCCTCGAGCCTGATGGACGACGTGACCTTCCGCCGCGTGCGCCACATCGTCACGGAGAACCAGCGCGTGTGGGACACCGTCGCGACGCTGCGCACCGCGGGCGCACGCGGCATCGGCGACCTCCTCGTCGCCTCCCACGCGTCGATGCGCGACGACTTCGAGATCTCCACGCCCGAGCTCGACGCCGCCGTGGAGACGGCCCTCACCTCAGGGGCGGTGGGCGCGCGCATGACGGGCGGCGGGTTCGGCGGTGCCGCGATCGCGCTCGTCGACCGCGACGCCGTGCCCCATCTCGCCGACGCCGTGCGGGGCCGGTTCGCCGCCGAGGGCTTCGTCGCCCCGCACCTGTTCGAGGTCAGCCCGTCCGCAGGTCCGCGCCGCGACGCCTGACACAATGAAGGGTCGAGCCGCCACCGCTGCGGCAGGAGAGGAACGCATGTCCTGGATCGTCACCGGCGGCGCCGGCTACATCGGTGCCCACGTCGTCCGCGCCCTGGCGGAAGCCGACCTCTCCCCCGTCGTCCTGGACGACCTCTCCAGCGGCGTGGCCTCCTTCGTGCCGGAGGGCGTGCCGTTCGTGCGGGGCAGCATCCTCGACCGCGCCCTCGTCGAGGAGACCCTGCGCACGCACGAGGTGGAGGGCGTGATCCACGTCGCGGGCTACAAGTACGCCGGCGTCTCGGTCCAGCGCCCGCTGCACACCTACGCCCAGAACGTCGAGGGGACGCGGATCATCCTCGAGGCGATGGCGGCGGCGGGCGTCGCGAACATCGTCTTCTCCTCTTCGGCGGCCGTGTTCGGCACGCCGGACGTGTCGCTCGTCGTCGAGGACACCGCCAAGCGGCCCGCGAGCCCGTACGGCGAGTCCAAGCTCATCGGCGAATGGCTGCTCCGCGATCAGGCGATCGCCACCGCCGCCTCCGACCGCCCGCTGCGCCACACCTCGCTGCGGTACTTCAACGTCGTCGGCTCGGCCGATCCGACGGTCTACGACGTCAGCCCGCACAACCTCTTCCCCATCGTCTTCGAGGCGCTGATCGAGGGGCGCACCCCGAAGATCTTCGGTGACGACTACGACACCCCGGACGGTACGAACGTCCGCGACTACGTGCACGTGGGCGACATCGCCGCCGCCCACGTCGCCGCGGCACAGCGGCTGGCCTCGGGCGCGGCGATCGAGCCGGCGTACAACCTCGGCTCCGGCGACGGCCTCAGCGTGAAGCAGATCATGGATGCGGTCGCCCGCGTCACCGGCATCGACTTCCTCCCGGAGATCGGCCCTCGGCGCCCCGGCGACCCGGATCGGATCGTGGCGACCGGCGAACTCGCGGCGCGCGACCTCGACTGGACGATGCGCTACACGGTCGACGAGATGGTGCGCACGGGCTGGGAGGCCCGCCGCGCCGCCGGCTGACCTCAGACGTCGCGCGTGCGGAGCGGGTAGAGCCAGAAGCACAGCCACCCGACGGCGGTGAACGCCAGCGGGATGACCGCCAGCATGAGCCGGATGCCGCCGTCGACGGCCTCCGGCTGGGCGTCACCGAGGTCCGCGTCGAACCCGGTCGCCGTCAGCACGGCCGCGGCGACGATCGCCTGGAGGACCACGGAGCCGCGCACGACGAAGCCGTTCACGCCGAAGTAAGCGCCCTCGCGGCGGTGGCCCGTGCGGTGCGCGTCGTCGTCGATGATCTGGGCGAGCACGACCTCGAGCAGCTGCAGCAGCCCGCCGACGCCGACGCCGACCGCGATCCCGACGAGAGCGGCCGCCCCCACGGAGGTCGGGATCAGGTAGCCGAGCACCGCCAGCCCGAACACCGCGACGCTCCACAGCAGCGCCGTACGCGGCGAGGTGCGCCGGACCACCGCGCTCCACAGCACGATCGACGGGATGGCCGTGAGGAAGATGGCGCCGAGCAGGAGGCTGCCCTCGCCCTCGGCCGCCCCCAACGAGTAGCGGACGTAGAAGGGGACGGCGGCGAGGATCACGGCGATCGAGGTCTGCACGCAGAGGGAGCCCAGCACATACGGCACGAAGGCGCGGTTGCGGAACGTGTAGACGAGCTGGTCCCGCCAGCGCATCGCCTCGGAGGCGGCCTCGGGCACCCGGCGCTCGATCATCCCGCCGAGGAAAGACCAGGCGAGCAGCACGAGACAGACGCCGGACAGCACGAGGGCCATCCCGGGCCAGCCGATCGCGTCGTAGAGCGCGGGGGCCCCTGCCGTGCCGAGGACCATGCCGAGGATCGCGAAGATCTGCCGCGGCACGTTCCCGCGGGCGCGTTCCTCCGTGGTCCGGAAGATCTCCGGGAACAGCGCCGAGATGTTCAGCACCACCACGACGAAGGCGATGTCGTAGACCGCGACGACGACGAGGAACCACACGATGAGCCCGGCCGCCGGGAGCGCGGGCGGCATCCAGACGAGGGCGAACGCGACGACGAGCGGCACGATGCCGAGCCCGATCCAGGGGATGCGGCGGCCCCACGGGGTCCGGATGCGATCGGAGAGCGCGCCGACGACCGGGTTGAGCGCCGCGTTGAGGATCCCGTGGGCGATCATCGCCGCCGCGACCCATCCCGCGGGGACGGCGAGGTGCGACACATAGAAGTACACGACGAACGCCGAGAACGTCTGCGTCATCAGCTGCGTCGGGAACCCCGAGGCCCCGAAGGCGATGGTCTGGGCGCGGGACGGCGCGGCGTCGAGCCGGCGGTCCCGCAGCCGCTCTCTGAGCGCCGTCACCGGGCGTCTCCCCGCTGCAGCTCCCGCAGCGCGCGCCAGCCGACGCGCACCAGGCTCTCCTCGGCGATCGTCCGCTGCACGAGAGGATCGTCGAGCAGCCGCAGCTCGTAGCCGCGCTTGGCCGCCGCGAAGTCCACCGCCGCGCGCAGCTCCTCGCCGTCGGCCATCGGATGCAGGTAGATCTCGGTGACCCCGGGCGGGACGGCGCGCAGCACCGCGAGGAAGCCGTCTCGGACCTGCTCGTACGACTCCTCGTCGGCGGTGCCCTCGCCGCGCAGCTCGAACGGATGCGTCCACAGTCGGTCGACGATCTCCACGCCGAACGCGTCGGCCACCGCCGCGGCCTCGGTGAGCTTCGCCTGCAGCATCGGATCGGCGTCCGCCCCTTCCATCTCGCGGGGCAGGCGGAAGGGGAGTCCGTGCCGGGCGGCGAGCTCGAAGACGGCGCGCAGGAAGTCCCGGCCGGTCAGCAGTCCGTAGACGGAGCCCATGTGGTTGTCGAGGTGGGTCACGTCGACGCCGGCATCGAGGGCCACCTGCAGCTGCGCAGCGATCTCGGCGGTGACATCCTCTTCCGACGCGTGCTGCTCCACGGTCGCGACATCGGCGGGGAAATAGCCGTCGGCGTCGACGAGAGTCGAGGCGCCGGTGAGCGGGCGCCACCGATACCGGCTCCACTCGCTCGTGAGCACGAGGTGCACGCCCACGTCGAGGTCAGGATGCGACGCCGCGAAGGCGAGCGCCTCCGGCGACCAGGCGCAGGGCACCATCACCGTGGCCGAGTCGATGCGGTCACGGACGAGGAGTCCGGAGATCGCGGCGTTCGCGGCATGGCACATCCCGAAGTCGTCGGCGTTGAGGATGACCGCCCTGGCACCGGACGGCAGCCCGAGTCGGTCGGCGAGGGCGGAGGAGGCGGTCATGGCGTGTCCTGTGGGTCGGTCAGCGGCCGGTGGCGGGTGCGCGGGAGGGCGTGAGGATGCGGGTGAAGACGTCGGCACGGAGCGCGGAGGCCGCCTCGCCCACGGCTCCGACGAGCGGTGCCTCCGGACCGAACGCCGAGGCGAGGAAGCGGAGCGGAAGCTGCGCGGCGAACTCGTCCGCGACCCGCTCGATCGCGTCCAGGAGTGCCGGGTGCACCGCCTCCCCGCCGAGGATGAAGGCCTCGGGATCGAGCACGAGGGCGACGCTTCCCGCCGCGAGGAAGAGCCGTCGTCCGATCTCGGCGACAAGAGCCTGCGCCGCCTCGTCCCCGTGCCGCGCCGCCTCCAGGTGGGCGAGGAGCGGCGCATCGACATCCAACCCGAGGCCGAGGGCGAGGTCGCGCACCACCGCGGCGCCCGCGACCGGGGCGCCGATGGGCACCGGCGTCTGCGGGATGTACATGACCTCGCCTGCCACGCCGGAGAACCCGCGGTGCAGCGCCCCGTCGATCACGATGCCGGCCCCGAGGTCGTCGTCGAGCAGCAGCAGCGCGAAGCTCGCGAGATCGACGCCGACGCCGGTGGTCGACTCGGCGAGAGCGGCGAGGTTGACGTCGTTCTCGACGCGCACCGGGCAGTCGAGAACGGCCGCGAGAGCCGAGCGGAAGGCTCCGCCGTCCGGCCCCTGATCGTCGCGGATCGCGCCGTCGGCGGCGACGATGCCTGGCACCCCGACGACGGCGAGGTGGAGCGCGCCTTTCACGGATCGACGGCAGGCCGCGACGAGGGCGGCGATGTGCGCGACCCGCTCCTCACCGGCGGGGAAGGCGCCGTGCCGCTCGGCTCTGATGGTGCCGGTGGCGTCGACGAGGACGACATGGGCGGCGTGGTGGTCGACGTGCACGGCGGCCGCGCAGCCGAGGGCGGGGTTCAGCGCGACGCGCCCGGCCGCGGGTCCGCGGGTGTCACGGTCGACCCCGGCCGCGGTGACCGCCCCGGCCCCGTCGAGCATCCGCAGCACCTGAGTCACGGCTGTGCGGGACAAACCGGTTGCGGCCATGAGCTCAGCCCTGGTCTGCGGTCCGCTCCGGGCGAGGCGCTCCAGGATCGCGCGGCCGTTGAGCGTGCGGAGCAGGGTCTGCGGTCCTGCGAGGGGTCGTGACATGCGGCGAAAACCTCTGAGGGGTCGATGCTCGTGCGAACTCAGTGCCCGCCAGCCTGCCACATCGCGGCGCACCCGTCGACCCGTCCTCCCCCTCCCCGCACCACGTGCACGACCCGGCCACAGCCGCACGACGAAACCCGGGTTCCGGTGCCCCACACGCCCCGAGGTCGTGCAGATGTGATCGGGGTAACAGGAGGGGGGACAGGACCGGAGCCGTCCGAGGGGCCGCATAGGGTGGAGGGATGACACCCCTGGTGATCCGAGACGCCGTCGCCGACGATGCCGAGGCCGTGGCCGGGGTGCACGTGCGCTCCTGGCAGGCGGCCTACGCGGGGCTCATCGACCAGGAGGTGCTGGACGGGCTCTCCGTGTCGGAGCGGGCCGACGGGTGGCGCCGCATCTTCGCCGACCCGCTGCCCACGAGCCTGGGGACGCTGGTCGCCGAGCGCGACGGCACCGTCGTCGGCTGGGCGTCGTTCGGCTCCGGTCGGGACCCTGACGGTCTGGACGACGCCGAGCTCTACGGCATCTACGCCGACCCGGCCGCGTGGTCGACGGGGGCGGGGCACGCTCTCCTCGACGCCGCTGAGCAGCGGATGATCGACGCCGGCCACACCCGCGCGTATCTCTGGGTGCTCGACGGCAACGACAGGGCCGACGGCTTCTACGCCCGGCATGGGTGGGAGCTCGACGGGGCCACGAAGATCGATCAACGCCCGCAGTTCACGCTCCGGGAGCATCGCCGCGTGAAGCCCCTCGCCCACCGCTGACGGCGGATCCGCACCCCGTCAGATTCTTCCCCGCGCCTCGTCGACCATACGGAGGCGATCCGGACCGGCGCGTCGAGTTCGCATGGAGCCGTCGCCTCGTCCATCAGCGACCACGGAGAGAATCAGATGCATCAGGAACATGACGACACACCTCGAGTCGAGACCTTCGAGCGAGCGGACGAGGGCAGTGGGGCGCTCGGCTTCTTCCTCGCCGGCGCTGCGGCCGCCGTCGCGGCGATCCTCTGTTTCACCCCGGTATGGGACATGGTGGCTCCCGATTCCCATCGCTCCTCGGGGCGCCGCGCCTGGTTCAACAACCTGCTGCTCGACCTCGGCCCGGGTGGCGTCGCGGCCATTCTGGGATCGCTGGCTGTCGTCTTCGTCCTGGTCGGATGGTGGGAGAAGTCGAAGGCCGGCTCGAAGGACGAGAAGTGAACCGGGAAGCGGCCGGCGACGCCCAGGGCCGCGCCGAGCAGCGCGGACGGATGCCCGATCACCGAGCACTTCTCGCCGCGCGCCTCGAGTCGGGCGACGATTACCTGTCGCACGGTCATGTCACGCCGGTCGCCTTCGCCAGGGACACGAGTATCGGGCCCGGCGGCAACGTGATGAACGCGGTGATCGGGCTGATCAGCAACACGGTGAGCGCGCGGCGACACATCGGGGGCCCGCCCGGTTCTCTCGCCAGGGGACTCCCACGGGACGCGGAACAGAGTTTCCTCGTTCTCGGTAGGCGGTATCTGTCCTGGTGGGTGGTGAGTTCCGCGCGCTCCTCCGACTTCGTCCTCAGCCACCGCCTCGCCCGGAAGCACGTCGCATCGATCCGCGAACTGAAGCGCGTCCTGGGTGGGCGTCTCATCCGACTCACCTTCACGGACGGCTCCTTCTTCGACTATCGGACCGTGGACGCCATCGTCGACGAGCGCTTCTTCGCGGAACTGGGCACGTACGGTCTCCGTTCCCCGACGGCCTGACTCCCGCAGTCAGTCGAGCGCGGTCATCACGTGCTTGATGCGGGTGTAGTCGTCGAAGCCGTACTGCGACAGGTCCTTCCCGTATCCGGAGTGCTTGAACCCGCCGTGCGGCATGTCCGACACGAACGGGATGTGGGTGTTGATCCAGACACAGCCGAAGTCCAGATCGCGGGAGAAGCGCATCGCCCTGGCGTGGTCGCGCGTCCACACCGAGGCGGCGAGCGCGTACGGGACGTCGTTCGCCATCGCCAGCGCCTCCGCCTCGGTATCGAAGGGCTGCACGGTGAGCACGGGCCCGAAGATCTCGCCCTGCACGACCTCGTCGTCCTGCCGCACCCCGGTCACGACGGTCGCCTCCCAGAAGTAGCCGCGGTCGCCCTGTCGCCTCCCACCGGTCGCGATGGTGGCGTGCGCCGGGAGCCGGTCGATGAAGCCCTGCACCTGGGCGAGCTGAGACGCACTGCTCAGGGGGCCGTAGAGCACGCCATCCTCGTCGGGCGCCCCGGTCCGCGCGTGCGTTCGCGCCCGCTCCACCAATGCGGCGACGAACTCGTCGTGCACCGAGGTGTGCACGAGCACCCGGGTCGCGGCAGTACAGTCCTGCCCCGCGTTGAAGAAAGCGCCGGTGACGATGCCATCGACCGCCTTCGCGATCGCCGCATCCGGGAACACGATCGCGGGCGCCTTGCCGCCCAGCTCCAGGTGCACGCGCTTGACGTCGTCGGCCGCCGAGTGGGCCACGGCCATGCCCGCGCGCACCGAGCCGGTGATGGCAACCATCTGCGGCGTCGGATGCTCGACGAGCGCTGCTCCGGTCTCGCGGTCGCCGAGCACCACGTTGAGCGTGCCAGCGGGAGTGTGGCGCGCGACGATCTCCGCGAGCAGCAGCGTGGTGAGCGGCGTGGACTCCGCCGGCTTCAGCACGACCGTGTTCCCGGCGGCGAGCGCGGGAGCGATCTTCCACACCGCCATGTTCAGGGGGTAGTTCCACGGCGTCACCTGCCCGATCACGCCGATCGGCTCCCGGCGCACGAAGGAGGTGTGCCCGGGGAGGTACTCCGCGGCAGCTCGACCCTCGAGGCTCCGTGCGGCCCCGGCGAAGAACCGCAGCTGGTCCACCGACTGCAGGATCTCGTCGGCGACGAGCGTCGCCCGCGGCTTGCCGGTGTCCTTCGACTCGAGGTCGGCGAACTCCTCGGCCCGCGCGGCCATCTCCTCGGCGATGCGGAACAGCGCGAGCTGGCGCGCAGACGGCGGGGTGTCCCGCCAGATCGGGAACGCCGCCGCGGCCGCGGCGTACGCGGCATCCACGTCGGTACGGTCGGAGATCGGGATCTCGCCGTAGGCTTCTTCCGTCACCGGATCGATGAGCGGCAGGCGCCCGCTCCCCGATGCGGTGACGGCGCGACCGCCGATGAAGTTCTGCAGGGACACGGTCATCGTCGACGGTGAGGACATAGCGCCATGGTAGCCATCCGAACGCGGAATCTGTAGCTTTTCGTCCACAGATCGACGGATTCAGTTGCGCAGCACCCGTCGGAATGTCACGATCGGTACATGAGTCCGAAGACGCCTCCCCCCGCACTCGACGACATCTCGAAGCGCATCGTCGAGCTGCTGCAGGAGGACGGGCGGCGTCCCTACGCGGAGATCGCCCGGGAGGTCGGTCTCAGCGAGGCCGCCGCCCGCCAGCGGGTGCAGCGGCTGACCGAATCGGGCCTGATCCAGATCGTCGCGGTGACCGATCCGCTGCAGCTCGGCTTCCACCGCATGTCGATGATCGGCATCCGGGTGTCGGGCGACCCCCGCGCGATCGCGGAGGAGCTCACGGCGATCCCCGAGCTCGCGTACGTCGTGGTCACCCTCGGGACGTTCGACATCCTCGTCGAGGCGGTGTGCGAGGACGACGACCATCTGCTCGACCTCATCGCCACCCGCATCCGCACCATCCCCGGCATCATCCAGACGGAGAGCCTGCTCTACGCCGGCCTCTACAAAGACCTCTACAACTGGGGAACGCGCTGACGCGCTCCCCTCGCATCGGAGTGAACATGGGCACCACGGTCTTCGAACGCCGGCGTCCTCCGCAGTCCGTCATCGACGACGCCCTGCGCGACACGGCCCTGTCGGTCTTCTGGCTCGACGACGTCGAGCGTCCCGCGCACCCGCCGCTCCGCGGCACCGTGCACACGGACCTCGTGGTCGTCGGCGGCGGCTACACCGGACTCTGGACGGCCGTGCGCGCGAAGGAGCGGGACCCGGAGCGGAAGGTGGTGCTCCTCGAGGCATCCCGTGTCTCTTGGGCCGCCTCGGGCCGGAACGGCGGCTTCTGCGAATCCAGCCTCACCCACGGTCACGAGAACGGCGTGAACCGCTGGCCCGAGGAGATCGACCGCCTCGAGGAGCTGGGGCACGAGAACCTCGACGGCATCGCCGAGACCGTGCGGCGGTACGACATGGATGCCGAGTTCGAGCGGACGGGCCAGCTCGCGGTCGCCGTGGAGCCGCATCAGGTCGAGTGGCTGCGCGAGGAGGAGGGCTTTCTCGACCGCGAGGCGGTGCAGGCGGAAGTGCATTCCCCCACGTTCCTCGCCGGCGCCTGGGATCGGGACGGCTGCGCCCTCGTGCACCCCGCGAAGCTGGGCCTGGAGCTCGCGCGAGTGGCCGTCGAACTCGGCGTGGAGATCCACGAGCACAGCCTCGTCCGGCGGATCGAGGGCGCAGACTCCGGCCCGGTGACCCTCGTCACGGAACACGGCCGGGTGACCGCCGACGCCGTGGCGCTCGCGACGAACGTGTTCCCCTCGCTCCTGAAGCGCAACCGCCTCATGACGGTGCCGGTCTACGACTACGTGCTGATGACGGAGCCGCTGTCGGCGGAACAGCTCGCATCCATCGGCTGGCAGAACCGTCAGGGGCTCGCCGACAGCGCCAACCAGTTCCACTACTACCGGCTCACCGCGGACGACCGGATCCTGTTCGGCGGCTACGACGCGGTGTACCATTTCGGCGGCAAGGTGCGCCCCGCCTACGAGGACCGGATGGAGAGCCACCGGCGCCTGGCCTCGCACTTCTTCACCACGTTCCCGCAGCTCGCCGGCCTCCGCTTCACGCATCGCTGGGCCGGGGCGATCGACTCCTCGAGCCGGTTCTGCGCGTTCTTCGGCACCGCCCGCGGCGGTCGGGTCGCCTACGCCACGGGGTTCACCGGACTCGGGGTCGGGGCCGCCCGGTTCGCGGCCGATGTCATGCTCGACAAGCTCGCCGGCGAGGAGACCGTGCGCACGCAGCTGCGGATGGTGCGCGAGAAGCCGATCCCGTTCCCGCCGGAGCCGGCCGCGTCCGTCGGCATCAACCTCGTCCGTGCCGCGATGGACAGGGCGGATCACAACGAGGGACGCCGGAACCTGTTCCTGAAGACGCTGGACGCCCTCGGCATGGGCTTCGACTCGTGACGGCGCTCGCCCCGGGGGCCGTCGTCGACGCGGGGAACCTCCCGCTGACGCACGCCCCGCTGCCCGACGAGGCCGTCCGCGACGGCGCCCCGACCACGGCCTACACGGTGCTCGACGACGCGAGCGGCATCGAGGTCGGTGTCTGGGAGATGACGCCGGGAACCGCGGTGGACGTCGAGGAGGACGAGGTGTTCGTCGTGCTCTCCGGTCGCGCGACCGTGACGTTCGCCACTCCTGCGCTCGCGCCGGTGGAGATCGGCCCCGGCTCGGTGATGCGGCTCACGGCGGGCATGCGCACGATCTGGACCGTCACCGAGACGCTGCGAAAGATCTCGCTCGGTCTCTGACCCCTCGGCCCGGAAGGCGCGCTCAGGCCCGGCGGACCTCCGCGTGCGGGATGCGCGCGGCCATGACCCGCACCGCCTCCGGGTTGTCGTCGACGAGCACCGCCTCCCGACCGAGCGCGGAGGCCACGGCTCCGGTCGTGCCGCTGCCCGCGAAGAGGTCGAGCACGCGGTCGCCCGGCCGGCTGGACGCGGTCACGATGCGCCGCAGGATGCCCTCGGGCTTCTGCGTCGGATACCCCGTCTTCTCGCGCCCGGTGGTCGGGACGATCGTGTGCCACCACACGTCGGTGGGCAGCTTGCCGCGCGCGGCCTTCTCCGCGGTCACGAGTCCCGGCGCCATGTACGGCTCCCGGTCGACGTCGTCGGAGTTGAACACGTACGTCCGCGGGTTCTTCACGTACACGAGGATCGTGTCGTGCTTGGTGGGCCACCGCCGCCGGGACTTCGCGCCGTAGTCGTACGCCCAGATGAGCTCGTTGAGGAAGCAGTCCCGCCCGAACACCGCATCGAGCATGACCTTGGCGTAGTGCGCCTCGCGGTAGTCGAGGTGCAGATAGAGGGTGCCGTCGTCGGCGAGCAGGCGCCAGGCCTCCTCCAGCCGCGGCATGAGGAAGGCGCCGTAGTCGTCGAAGCTGTCGTCGTACGCGCGCAGCATGCCGCGCACCCGCTCATACCGGTGCCCGTGGAAGCCGTGCCGCACCTCGGGCTCGCCGGGCACCCGTTCAGGACTCCGGCCCTCCACCGCAGGCTCGGCCGGTTCGGGGCTGCCGCCGTCCGGATCCGCCGACTCGTCCTGCGGTGGGAACGTGCGGCGGGCGGTGACCACCTGCCGCTCCCGCACCCGGCCGGTGTTGAACGGCGGGTCGAGGTAGACGAGCGTGAAGGACCCGGACGGCAGGGTCGCCGCGACGACGAGGTTGTCTCCCTCGATCACCGACACCCGCCCTGGAACCGGAGTCTCTGAGCCGCCACCTTGGGCCCCTGAGCCCGTCGAAGGGCCTGAGCCCGTCGAGGGGCCCGAGCCCGTCGAAGAGCTCACGGAACCCGATGCAGCCACGCGTCGGTGGAGAACTTCGCCTCCACGAGGGCCTGCGCGTCGGCGTACTCGTCCGGCGTGATGCCGCCGTCCTCGGCGGAGGTGAGCGAGCGGAACGTGTCCTTGAAGCGCTCGATGATCTCGGCGCGCTCCAGTCCGGTCTGGCTGCGCAGCGGATCGACGCGCTTGGCGGCGGACGTCGTGCCCTTGTCGCTGAGCTTCTCCCGTCCGATCCGCAGCACCTCGGTCATCATCTGGCCGTCGATGTCGTAGGAGAGGGTGGCGTGGTGCAGCACGCCACCGTTCGCGAGGCGCTTCTGCGCCGCGCCGCCGATCTTGCCGGACGGGCTCGCGATGTCGTTGAGCGGCTGGTAGACCGCGTCGATGCCGAGCGAGCGCAGCGCCTGCAGCACCCAGTCGTCGAGGAACGCATAGGAGTCGGCGAAGGTCATGCCGGCGACGAGCGAGGCGGGGACGTACAGCGAGTAGGTGATGATCTGTCCGGCGGCCATGAGCATCGCCCCGCCCCCGGAGATGCGACGGACGACGTCGAAGCCGTGCTTCGCGGCGCCTTCGGGGTCGACCTCGTTGCGGTACGACTGGAAGGAGCCGATGACGACGGCCGACTCGTCCCATTCCCAGATGCGCAGCGTCGGGCGACGGCGGCCCTCGCCGACCCGCGAGGTGAGCACCTCGTCGAGGGCGAGGTTCATGCGCGGCGAGACCGCCTTCTCGTGGACGATCTCCCAGTCGAAGTCGCGCCACCCGGGCGCGGTGACCAGCGCGCGACGCACGGCGGTGCCCACGGCCTCGGGGCTGAAGCCGAGCAGCTGGGCCCCCTCGGGAAGGGCGCCGCGGACGGCAGCGGCGATCGCCGTGGCGTCGGATTCGGCGGGAAGGCCCTCGACGGCGGCGTTGATGTCGTCGAGCGCGGAGTCGGGTTCGAGGAAGAAGTCCCCGGCGAGTCGGAACCGCGTGATCCGGTCGTTCTCGACCTCCAGGTCGACGACGACGAGCTTGCCCCCAGGAACCTTGTATTCACCGTGCACGGATCCAGCTTAAGGCGCACGCTGCCGCCGTGGTCAGCCGCCGAGCACGACCACGCGTTCCCCGGCCCTGATCGGCGTGGAGTAGCGGTTGCCGGGCGTGGGCAGGGGACAGATGAACTGGTCCGAGAACGCGCAGGGCGGCAGGTACGCCCGGTTGAAGTCGATCACGGCGGAACCGTCGGCAGCGGGCTCGTCGATCGAGAGGAACCGGAACCGGTACGTCTCCGGCCCGTTCGTCCCGTCGGCGAAGACCGCGCTCAGCGCTCCGCTCCCGCTGCGGGTGACCGTGAGCTCGTGCGGGGCGCCGGCAAGCTCGAACCGCAGGCGTCCGGCGATCGCGGTCTCGCGTTCCTCGCCGTCCACCGCCGTGACCACGATCCGCTCGTCGGGCGCGGGCTCGAACGTGGCGGGGAGCCGCCAGCGTTCGTCGGGGGCGTAGGCGTCGATCGCGGTGAACCACTCCCGCTGCGCACGCGCGGGGTTCCAGACGCGGAGGGCCAGCAGTCCGTTGCGGTCGAACACGCGCAGCTCCCGCCGCCCGAGGCGCAGGGTCTGGGTGCCACGGAGGGTGACCACCGACCCGGACCGCCCGAGTTCGCTGCCGCGGATGCCCCCGTCGCCGGTGAGGGCCCAGAGCCCCGGAATGCCGTCGACCGCCGCCGACTCGGTGATGAGCCAGTTCGTCGACTCCAGTGCGGAGGGCCCGTACTCCGACCCCGCGTAGCGTTCGCGCGCCGCATGCCACTCGTGCCAGTCCGTCAGGAAGCTCATCGCCGCGGGCCCTCCCCCTCGCTCGTGCGGATGTGCCCCGAATCTAGGCCCGCCCTCGTCCGCCGTGATCCCCGTCCGTCACACGCCTTCACTCCGCGTCATCCCGCGTCACACTGCCCCCGGCGCGCCGAATCGCCGATGCGCTCACTCACGGTGCGTGTTCGAAAACGCTCCCACGGGGCCTGTCTCGGGCACCAAAGTGATCCCGCGTCGCGGAAGGAAGGGGGGGAAGTGATCCCGGACGGACCGGACGGACCGGGACCGGGACGGGATCAGCGGGCGGGGATGTGGGCGTCGAGCCAGGCGAGGACGTCGGCGCGTACCTCGTCCTGCTGGAGCTCCTGGAAGATCTCGTGCCGGGCGTCAGGGTAGACGAGTGTCGTGACGTCGGTGAGCCCGGAGCGACGGCGGTACTCGTCGGCGAGCTTGTGAACGCTGCGCGGACCGCCGACCGGATCGTCCCGGCCGACGAGGAGGAGCATCGGGAGGTCGCGCGCGAGGTGCTTCGCCGGACGCCCGTACAGCCGCGCCGCGTCGAGCAGGCCGAAGAGCTTGAGCAGCGGCACCCCCGTCGTGAGCGGATCCTCCTCGAAGGCCTTCCACACCGCAGGGTCCCGGCTCAGCCACTCGTATCCGGTCGCGTCGTCGGCGGCCCACGCGGCGTTCAGCGGCGCCGGGTTCAGGGAGCGTGGCGTGCGCAGCGCCGAGCCGGACAGGATCACCGCATCGAAGGCCTCGGCGTGCTCGTTCACCAGCATCTGCGCGAGGAAGGAACCCCACGAGTGTCCGAGGAGCACGAGCGGAAGGTCGGGGTTCTCGTCGCGGATGATGCCGGTCAGCTGCCAGATCGCATCCTTGGCCGCCCGGAGACCCCCGGGGCCGAGCCGTCCGAGCCGGGCCGGGTCACCGTGCTGACGCATGCCCGTGCGCCCGTGCCCGCGGTGGTCATCGGCGTAGACGGTGAAGCCCGCTCCGGTGAGCGCGGCGATCAGCGCCGGATACCGTCCCGCGTGCTCGCCCACCCCGTGCAGGAGCTGGACGACGCCGCGGGGCGTCCCCTCGGCCGGGTGAACGTCGTAGACGATGGCGATGCCGTGGCTGTCGGTGTACTCGCGGGTGTCGGTCATGGTTCGGCCTTACCGGGCGGTTCCCTCGACGGCGTCGCGGATGGCGTCCCGGATCGCGAAGGCGATGTCGGGGTCCGTCACCTCGTAGCCGCCGACCCCGTCGGAGGCGGAGCCCATGCGCACACCGCCGTCCTCGGTGACGGCCCGCTTCGCGGAGAAGTGGAGGGCGTCGACACCGGCCGCGGCAAGCGCCGGAGCGCTCGCGACGTCGACGCCACTGCCGGCCATGACCTCGATCCGCCCCTCGGCAGCAGCGACGAGCGCGCGCAGGGTGTCGATGCCGTCGATCGCGGCGGATGCCCCTCCGGAGGTGAGCACGCGCCGGAGCCCGAGCTCGCGCGCGGCGCGCAGGGTCGCCACCGGGTCGGCGGTCACGTCGATCGCCCGGTGCAGGGTCGCCGGAGCTTCCCCGGCCGCATCCCGAAGCCGGGCCATGGCGTCGCGGTCCAGTCTCCCTTCGCCGTCGAGCGCGCCGATCACGACGCCCGCGGCCCCCGCCGCGACGGCGTGACGCACGTCGCGCTCGGCGACGGCCAGCTCGTCGGCGCTGTAGTGGAAGCCCCCGGCGCGCGGACGGATGAGGACGTGCACCTCGGGGCCGTTCGCACCCGCGGCCTCGAGCGCGAGCTCCAGCGTGGCGAGCGACGGGGTGAGCCCACCCAGGGCGAGAGCCGTGGCGAGCTCGACGCGGGCGGCGCCGACCTCGGCGGCGATGCGCACTCCGGCGGGATCCTGGACGGCGATTTCGAGAGCGATCGTTCGGGTCACCCCTCCATTGTGCCCGCTGGCCTCGGCATCCCCCGCCCCCGCGGCAGGAATATTAGATAGACTAACTAAGTATGTCTGCGTCCGATGATTCCCTGCACCTCACCGCCACAGACCTCCGCATGGCCACGTTCCGGCTCGCCCGTCGGCTGCGCTGCGCCCGCGCTGCCGACATGATGAGCGACACCCAGCTCGCGGTGCTCGCCGACCTGCGCATGAACGGCCGCCGCACGATCTCCACCCTCGCCGAGCGCGAGCGCGTGACCGCCCCGTCGATGACGAGCATCGTGAACGGCCTGGAGGAGCAAGGCTATGTCGCCCGCACCCCCGACGAGGACGACCGCCGCCGCGTGCAGGTGGACATCACCCCCGCCGGCACCGAGATCGTCGTCGAGACCATCCGCCGCCGCGACGTGCTGCTGGCCGACATGCTCCGCGAGGTCGACTACACCGAGGAGGAGCTGGCGACGCTGCGAGAAGCGAGCGCCCTGATGCGGAGGGTGGTGGAGCGATGAGCGCCATGTTCCGTTCCTTCGCGAACATCAACTACCGGATCTGGTTCGCCGGCGCCCTCGTGTCGAACGTCGGCGGGTGGATGCAGGCCACCGCCCAGGACTGGGTCGTACTAACCGAGCTCACCGACAACGACGCGACCGCGATGGGCGTCACCATGGCACTGCAGTTCGGCCCACCGCTGGTGCTCGTGAGCCTGACCGGCTGGGTCGCTGATCGCTTCGATCGGCGGAAGATCCTGCTGACCACGCAGACCGCGCTGCTCGGCCTCGCGATCGCGGTCGGATCCCTGCTGCTGGCCGGCGTGATGACCCTGCCGATGATGCTCGCGTTCGCCCTCGGGTTCGGCATCGTCAACGCGTTCGACGCGCCCGCCCGGCAGGCCTTCGTGTCGGACATGGTGTCCGCGACCGAGACCTCCAACGCCGTGGCGCTGAACTCCGCCTCCTTCAACCTCGCCCGCATGATCGGCCCCGCGGTCGGTGGTCTGCTCATCGTCGCGATCGGCTCCGGCTGGGTGTTCATCGTCAACGCCGCGACGTTCCTCGCCATGATCGTCGCGCTGCTGCTCATGCGCACGCACCTGCTCGCACCGCGGCCGAAGAACCGCAACCGCGGCGGCCTCGCCGAGGGGTTCCGGTACGTCTGGGCGCGCAGCGACCTCAAGGTCGTTTTCGTGACGGTGTTCCTCATCGGCGCGTTCGGCATGAACTTCCCGATCTTCGCCTCGACCATGGCGCTGGAGTTCGGAGCCGGCGCCGACGGGTACGGGGTGCTGAGCTCGGTGCTCGCGATCGGGTCGCTGATCGGCGCCCTCCTCGCCGCGCGTCGGGACCGGGCGAGGGTGCGCGTGGTGATCCTCGCGGCGGGCGGGTTCGGGATCGCGGCTTTCGTCTCGGCCGCGATGCCCACCTACCTCTCCTATGCGGTCACGCTCACGTTCACCGGCTTCATGATCGTGACGCTGCTGACCACGGCCAACGGCTACGTGCAGATCACGACGGATCCGGCACTGCGCGGCCGAGTCCTCGCCCTCTACATGGCCGTCATCATGGGGTCGACTCCGGTCGGCGCGCCGATCGCCGGCTGGGTCGCCGACGCGTTCGGCCCTCGTGCCGCCATCATGCTCGGCGGGACCGCCGGTTTCATCGCGTGCGCGATCGGGGTGACCTGGGTGCTCACGTCGGGGCGTCTGCGCCGTGAGGAGAGCAGCCGCTTCCGCCTGACGCTCGACGAGACCCGGCCACTGCGGGTCGTGCAGGCGGTCGAGCCGGTCGACTACACGGAGAAGGCGGCGGCGACCACGCCCATCCGCCTGCCGCGCCGCGACGGCGAGTGAGCTGCGAAGGCGTTTGTCAACGCCTTCCTCATCACGGCCCGACGGTCGTAGCGTCGGGTCATGGACGAGAACATGAGCACCCCGCACCCGCAGGATCCGGCCGAAGGCGCTCCCGGCGTCGACGTCCCTGACGAGAACTCCGGCCAGGGCGACGGCACCGGCGGCGCTATTCAGGGCGACAGCTCTCGCGGCGAGTCGACCGGCGGCGCCATCCAGGGCAGTTCCGGCCCCGGCCACGACGCCCCGTTGGGCGGCGATGAGAACACCGAGGACGAGCTCGCGGCCGACAACGCCGCCGAGGAGGACACCCTCCGCACGCTCGATCCGGACTCCCCGCCGGCCTGAGCCGTCGACCCACCCCCTTTCGAGACGAGCCACCCCCTTGCGAACGTTCGCAAGGGGGTGGCTCGTGCGGAAGGGGGTGGGTCGGCCGCGGTCAGGCGTCGAGCACGACCTTGAGCTGCTCGACGGCCCAGTCGAGTTCGGTCGCCCGGATGACGAGCGGGGGCGCGATGCGGATGGTCTGCCCATGGGTGTCCTTCACGAGCACACCCCGCTCGAGCAGCTTCTCCGCGATCTCCCGGCCGGTGCCGACGGCGGGGTCGATATCGACGCCCGCCCACAGCCCGGCGATGCGCACACCCGTGACCCCGTGGCCGATCAGCGGCTGCAGTGCCTGCTCCAGGTGCGCGCCGAGCGCCCGCGCACGCTCCTGGAACTCGCCCGTCTGCAGCATCTCCACCACACGGAGGCCGACGGCCGCCGCGAGCGGGTTGCCGCCGAACGTGGAGCCGTGCTCGCCGGGGCGGATCACGCCCAGCACATCGGTGTTCCCCACCACGGCCGAGACCGGAAGGATGCCGCCGCCGAGCGCCTTGCCCAGCAGGTAGAGGTCAGGCACGACACCCTCGCGGTCGCACGCGAACGTCTCGCCGACCCGTCCGAGCCCGGCCTGGATCTCGTCGGCGATGAACAGCGCGTTCTTCTCGTCGCAGATCTCGCGGATGCGGCGGAGGTACCCCTCCGGCGGGATCACGACGCCGGCCTCGCCCTGGATCGGCTCCACGAGCACCGCCGCCGTGTCGTCCGTGATGGCGGCGGCGACGGCCTCGGCGTCGCCGTAAGGGACGGCATCGAAACCCGGCGCGTAGGGACCGAAGTCGTCGCGCGCGGTCGGGTCGTCACTGAAGCCCACGATCGTCGTCGTGCGGCCGTGGAAGTTCCCCGCCGCGACGACGATCCGCGCCTGCCCCTCGGGGATGCCCTTCACGCGGTAGCCCCAGGCCCTGGCGACCTTGATGCCGGTCTCCACCGCCTCGGCGCCCGTGTTCATCGGCAGGACGAGCTCCTTGCCGCAGAGTTCCGCGAGCGCAGCCGCGAAGGGCTCCAGCATGTCGCTCTGGAACGCCCGGCTGACGAGCGTGACCCGACCGAGCTGCTCGGTCAGCGCCGCGACGAGCGCGGGGTGCCGGTGCCCGAAGTTCACTGCGGAGTAGGCCGCGAGCAGGTCGAGGTAACGCTTGCCCTCGACGTCGGTGACCCACGCCCCCTCGCCCCGCGCGATCATCACGGGCAGCGGATGGTAGTTGTGCGCGACGTGCGGCTCCGCGACCGCGCTGGGTCCCTGAGCCTGTCGAGGGGTCGCTGCGCCCACCGTCTGCTCGATCGTCACTTCGCACCCCGCAGCTCGAGCGTGCAGCACTTGATCCCGCCGCCGCCGAGCAGGAGCTCGGACAGGTCGACGGTGATCGGGTTGTAGCCGCGCTCCCGGAGCTGCTGCTCGAAGCCCTTCGCTCGCGGCGAGATGATGACGTTGTAGCCGTCGCTCGAGGAGTTCAGGCCGAACACCGCGCCGTCCTCGTCCGACACGAGGATCGCCTCCGGGAACCGCTTCTCCAGCTCGGCACGGCTGGCGTCATCGAAGGCACCGGGGAGGTAGGCGATGTTCGCCCGCTCCGGGCCACCGTTCTCCACGCCCTGCACGGGATCGAGCACGGCGATCGCGGTGTCGAGGTGGTAGAAGCGGGGATCGGTGAGGTTGAGCGAGACGACCTCGCGGCCGAAGACCTCGCCGACCTCGCGGTGGCTGTCGCCGGTGGAACGGAAGCCGGTGCCGGCGAGGATCACATCGCCCACGAGCAGGAAGTCGCCTTCGCCCTCGTTGACCTCCTTCGGCATGACCGTGTCGTAGCCCGCGGCGCGGAACCAGTCGGCGAAGGCCGGAGCCTCGCCCTGACGCTCGACGAAACGGAACTCCGGCACGTACGCGCGACCGTCGATGAGGAAGCCGCCGTTGGCCGTGTAGACCATGTCGGGGTAGCCCGGGAGCGGATCGATGAGCTCGACCTCGTGGCCCAGCTCGACGTACAGGTCATAGAGCTTCTGCCACTGGGCGACCGCGTTGGCCGTGTCGGTCGGCCGCGACGGCTCCATCCACGGATTGATGGAGTAGTTCACCGTGAAGTGCTCGGGACGGCACATCAGGTAGTGGCGGCGGTGCGCGGTGCGCGCGGGGGCGGTGGTGACGGCGGTCTCCGGCGTCGACATGGATGCTCCTCGTGTGAACGGGCGCGGCGGACGCTGTCCAGGGGCCCGGCGGTCCTTCGACCCCCTGCTCGGAAGAGGCGGAGGGGAAGATGCGACTCGGGCACGCCGGTGACCATTGTGCCACCGGACCCTGGGCGCCACCAGCATCCGCCCCGTGTCGCCCTCAGCCCTCGCGCTGCGTCACCACGACCTTGCCGACCGTGTGCCCGGCCTCGACGTGCGCGAGCGCGGACACGGCCTCGTCGAACGGGTACGTGCGCTCGATCACCGGAACCAGATGCCCCTCCTCGACGAGCTCGAGCAGCTTCGTGAGGACCTCGGGGCGCGACGTCGCCGCGAGGGACAACACCCGGGGTCCGCGGAGCGAGAGCAGGGCGGCGCGGATCATCCGCGGCACCGGACCGAGCACCCGTCCGCCGTCTCCGGTCACGAGCACCACGCGACCGCCCGGGCGGACGAGGCGCTGCAGCTCGCGGATCGGCACGCCTCCCGCGAGGTCGATGACGGCGTCGAACCGGGAGGAGGGCAGGTGCGTGAGCGGAGATGTGCGGTGGTCGAGCGTGCGCACGGCTCCGAGGCGCTCGATCAGCAGGGCGTTGCGCGCGCCGCACGTCGCCCAGACCTCGGCGCCGCGGAGCGCCGCGAGTTGGACGGCGAAGGTCCCCACTCCGCCCGACGCCCCGATCACGAGGACACGCTGTGCGCGATGACGCAGACCCACCCCGGCGGCATCGAGCGCCTGCCACGCGGTGCCCCCGGCGATCGGCAGGCACGCGGCCCCTTCGGGCGTCACATCGGGCGGGACGGGCACGACGCGGTCGGCCGCGATGCGTGCATGCGAGGCGAGTCCTCCTCCACCCTGCAGCTCCCCCACGACGAGTTCGCCGAGCTCGGCGTTCACGACATCAGCTCCGACCGCCACCACGGTGCCCGCGACGTCGAGCCCCCGCACAGGGTGCGTGGGGCGCGTGAGCCCGAAGAAAGGCCGGACCAGAAGCGGATCGCCGAGGAGCAGCCGCACGTCGCCGGCGTTGAGGGCAGTGGCCTGCACGCGCAGCACGACCTCGCCCCGATGCGGCTGGGGCGCAGGCACCCGGGTCAGCGTCGTCCCGGCGGCCGGGCCGTACGTCTCGCGGGTCCAGGCGGGCATCGTCTCGGTCATGCGGCACCTCCGGGCTCGGCGGGATACGCGAACAGGTCGTCGATCCCGACACCGAAGGCCCGGGCGATCTGGAACGCGAGCTCGAGCGTCGGCGAGTACTTCTGCTGTTCGATCGCGATGAGCGTCTGCCTGGTGACCCCGATCGTGCGGGCGAGCTCGGCCTGTGTGAGCCCGGCGCGCTCGCGGTGGGCACGGATGCTGTTGGAGACGAGGGTGGGCTTGACCATCAGCGGAGCCCCTGACGGTACGCGACGGCACGGGCGACACCGCCGATGACGGCCGCCACGAGGAACCCGGCGAACATGGTGTTCGCGATCCAGAACACGTCGGCGCCGAGACCGCACAGGACGATGACGCCGAGGCCGGCGATGGTGACGAAGGCCTGCTCCACGCGCGCCCCCATTCGGCCGATGTCCCGGTCGCGGATGTCGGAGCGACCGATGCCGTCCGGATCGGACATCCCGGCGATGATGCCCCAGAGGATGCTCAGCACGATCGTCCCGACGATGCCCCCGCCGATCGTCCAGAGCATCAGCGGGAACCAGTCCGTCTCGGTGAGCGGGCCACCGCCCGCCTGCTGCAGGAGCAGCACCCCGTAGACGATCGCGAC
Source organism: Zhihengliuella sp. ISTPL4 (assembly GCF_002848265.1). GTDB lineage: Bacteria > Actinomycetota > Actinomycetes > Actinomycetales > Microbacteriaceae > Microbacterium. The sequence goes on along the minus strand of NZ_CP025422.1, from coordinate 3,061,027 downwards.
GATCGGGCTGACGATGAGCCCGGCCCAGACGTTGCGCTCTTCGTAGACCATGCGCTTCTCCTCGTGTCAAAGATTCTTGACACGAGAGTACGTCCACCCGTTCCCTGTGTCAAGAATCTTTTACACCCCGTCTCCGGCCGCAATCTCCCGGGATCACCATCGCACCCCCGAGCCGCCTCTCCCGCCCGTTTCCGATCCCGCATGCCCTGGGCATCCCGAAGCGGGATGGAAAACGCACCAGCACCGGGCCCGGAAGGCACCTTTCCGCACACGCACCCGTGGCGGGACCAGCGCCCGGGGGACGGGGTCAGATGACGGAGGCGCTCCAAGGGTCGGGGTTTCCGTAGCGGTGGGCCGTGATCGAGACGGACTGCTCGTGCACGAACGGGAGGAGCTCGATGCGGGCGGCCGCCGTCACCTCCGCGTCGTACACCGCGAGGTCGGGATCGCCGCCTGTGGCCCGAGCGAGCAGGGAGCGCAGGGCCGCCACCGACTCCCGTCCGCCCACGAGCCGCACGCGCCCATGCCGCGGAAGCACCGGAACCCCCGGGTCCTCTGGGGCTCCCTCGCCCTCGGCCACCTGCATCCGCTGGAGCCACTCGTCCTCCGTCTCCAGGAACACCACGGCGTCGAGGTCACCCAGAGCATGCCGCACGCCCGCCGGAAGCCCGACCGGAGTGGACACGACGAAGCCCGCCCCCGCGCGCACTCCCGCGATCACGACGCGCAGCAGGTCGTGCAGGGCGGCGTCCTCGGTGGCGCGGATCTCCACCGGCACGGGCCGATACCGGAAGAGGTTGCGCTCGATCTCCAGCCGCGACACGTCCCGCACCCGCCCGAACTCCCGGTCCCAGGCCAACGCGTCTGACAGGGCGGACCGCCGGAGCCACTCGAACGACTCGAACGGGAGGGAGGGCTGCGCGGCCTCGATGAGTCCGGTGATCCGGGAGTCGAGTCCGCGCAGATGGAGGGTGCTCGACGCCGGCGACCCGTGCTGCGCCCGCCACGAACCGAGCCCGATGAGGTGGTTCGGGCCGCCGGGCTTGGCACCGGCGCCGACGGAAGATCGCTTCCACCCACCGAACGGCTGCCGCTGCACGATCGCTCCGGTGGTGCCGCGATTGACGTAGAGATTCCCGGCCTGCACGCGGTCGAGCCAGAAGGCGAGGTCATCGGGGTCCTGCGTGTGCAGCCCCGCGGTGAGACCGTAGGCGACGGCGTTCTGCAGATCGACGGCCTTCGCGAGCGTCGGCGCGTGCATGATCCCGAGGACCGGTCCGAAGAACTCCTCCGTGTGGAAGCGCGAGCCGGACTGCACGCCGACCCGCACGCCGGGGCGCCAGAGCCGTCCGCTGCCGTCGTCGGCGGGGTCGAGGGCGGGTTCGATGAGCCATCGCTCGTCGCCCTCCAGCTCGGAGAGCGCCCAGGCGAGCTTGCCCTCGGGCTTCTCGATGACCGGACCCACCTCGGCGAGCGGATCGGAGGGCCAGCCGACCCGCAGCGAGCGGACCGCATCGGCGAGCTGACGCGCGAAGCGCTGCGACCGTCCCACCGGCCCGACGAGGATCGCGAGCGACGCCGCCGAGCACTTCTGCCCCGCATGCCCGAACGCGCTCTTCACGAGGTCGGCCACAGCGAGGTCGAGGTCGGCCGAGGGCGTGATGATCATCGCGTTCTTGCCGCTGGTCTCTGCGAGCAGGGGCAGGTCCGGGCGCCAAGAGCGGAAGAGCGCTGCCGTCTCCCAGGAGCCGGTGAGGATCACGCGGTCCACCGCCTCGTCCGCGATGAGGGCGCAGCCGAGGTCGCCTTCCTCGATGTCGACGAGAGCGAGCGCCTCGCGCGGCACACCACCCTCCCACAGCGCCTCCACGAGCACCGCCGCACACCGCCGCGCCTGTGGGGCGGGTTTGAGGACGACCCCGGAGCCCGCGGCGAGCGCGGCCAGCACCCCGCCGGCGGGGATGGCAAGGGGGAAGTTCCACGGCGGAGCGACGACGGTCACGCGGGCGGGCACGAACACGGCGCCGGAGATCGCATCGAGCTCGCGACACGTCGCGGCGTAATACCGGGCGAAGTCGACGGCCTCGCTCACCTCGACGTCGGCTTCGGCGAAGACCTTGCCGGTCTCCGCGGCAGCGACCTCGATCAGCTCCGCGCGCCGGGACTCGAGCGCGGCCGCCGCGCGCAGCAGCACCTCCGCCCGTTCGGCCGCAGGACGCGCACCCCAGGCCGCCGCCGCACCCTGCACGCCGCGCACGATGCGGGCGAGGTCGCCGGCGTCATCGACGCGGGCCGCGTCCAAGACGTCCCTCCCGACCGTCGAGTCCGCGAGCCTCTCACGGATCCCCGCCGCCCACTCTCGGTTGGCGGGAAGGGCGAGATCGGTGTCCGCCGTGTTCGCGAATCCCGGGGCACCCCCCGTGTCCTCCCCGCGCTCGCGCGCCGCGTAGACGGCGGTCTCGAGATAGGCCCCGGTGTCGGCGTCGTCGGAGCCGCGCACGATGCCGAGCACGGCTTTCGTGAGGTCGGCCTCCGCGACCGGGCTCACCGGGGTCGGGCGCACGGACTCATGCACGGGAGCGAGCCGATCCTGGGTGCGCCGCGGCCCCAGGGCGAGGTCCGGATCGGCGGCGTGATCGAGCGCGTCGAGGAAACGGTCGGCCTCGCGCGCGAAGAGCGCCTCGTCGTCGTGCAGGTGGAACGCCGCGGAGAGGAAGTTCTCGGACGACGCGTTCTCCTCCAGCCGCCGCACGAGATAGCTGATGGCCACGTCGAACTCGGCAGGCGCGACGACCGGCACGTAGAGCAGCACCGGACCGACTTCCCGGGAGACAGCCTGCACCTGCCCCTGCGCCATGCCGAGCAGCATCTCGAACTCGACCGCGTCGCGGACGCCGCGCTCCCCGGCCAGCAGCCACGCGTGCGCGATGCTGAAGAGGTTGTGGCCGGCGACACCGATCCGCAGGGCGGTCGTGTGCTCGGGCCGCAGCATCCAGTCCAGGCAGCGCAGGTAGTTGGCGTCGGTGTCGAGCTTCGTGTCGTAGGGCGCTGGCGTCCATCCGTGCAGGGTCGCCTCGACGTGCTCCATCGCGAGGTTCGCGCCCTTCACGAGGCGCACCTTGATGCGCGCTCCGCCGTGGATCACGCGGTCCTGCGCCCAGGCGGTGAGCTCCTGGAGTGCCGGCAGCGCGTCGGGCAGATAGGCCTGCAGCACGATCCCGGCCTCGAGCCCGGTGAGCCGCGGATCCTCGAGGAGACGCGTGAAGACGGCGATCGTGAGATCGAGGTCGCGGTACTCCTCCATGTCGAGGTTGACGAAGGTGCCGTCTGCCGCGGCCGTCACGTACAGCGGGAGCAGCCGCTCCACGACCCGGTCGACGACCTCGTCGAAGCCCCACATCGAGATGCGGCTGACGATGGCGGAGACCTTGACCGACACGTAGTCGACGTCCGGACGCCGGATGAGCTCGTGGATGCCGTCGAGCCGCCGCCGCGCCTCGGCCTCCCCCAGCACCGCCTCCCCGAGGAGGTTGAGGTTCAACCGCGCCCCCGACTCCCGTAGCTTCTCGATCGCGGGGCCCAGCTTCGCGGGTCGAGCGTCCACCACGAGGTGGCCCACCATCTCGCGCAGGGCGCGCCGGGCGATCGGCACGACCGGCGTCGGCAGCACCGGGGCGACGCCGCCGCCGAGTCGCACGGCGGAGCGCAGGTACCACGGCAGGAACTCCGGCACGATGGGCGCGATCCGACGCAGCTGGGCGGCCGCGGCCGTCAGGCTCTCTGGCCGCATCACACCGTCGATGAAACCGAGGGTGAAGGGCAGACCGTTGGCATCGCGGAGCACACCGGCGAGGCGCTCGGCGGCGGGGTCGACGTCGGCCGCGGCCGCCTCGATGACCCAGCGGCGCGCGAGTTCGACGGCCTGATCGGCGAGGGATGCGGATGCCCCCGCCTCCGCGGAGGATGACGACGACTCTGCCATGGGACCACCCTAGGTCTCCGGTCGCGGAATCCCGGGGTGCCCGACCGTGTGGGCCGCAGTCGGGTCAGTTCCAGATGCTGGGGGCGGGCGTTCGAACCGGAGGCAGGGCGGATGCGGCGGCCCACTCGTGCACCCACGCGTCGATCTCCGGCACGCCGTCGGGCTTTCCCACCGCGGCGAAGAGCTCCTCGTTGCTGACCGTGCCTCCGGAGCGCCGCAGCACGCGGGCCCGCACGATGGCCCTGGCGTAGACCTCGCCGGCCACCACGGCCCGATGCTCCAGGAACAGCGCTTTCTCGTCGTGCCCGATGAACCGGGACTGCACCTCGAACCGCTGCCAGAGCTGGAGCGACTTGCGGAAGGTGATGGTCTCGCTGGACACGACCGCGTACCAGCCCTGCTCCTTCATCACGTCGAACAGCCCCGTGCGGATGAGGTGGTCCCAGCGGCCGAGGTCGAACAGCGACAGATAGCGGCCGTTGTTCATGTGACGGAGGATGTCGAGGTCCGTCGGCAGGGTGGTCACGCGGACGGTGCCGACGGCGGTCGGGTCGAGGGTCTTCCCCTGCCGCACGCGACGGCGCGCACCGAGGATCACGAGGAGGGTCCGCCAGATCACATTCACGAGCACTGATCGTAGCCATCCGCGCACGATCGCCGAACTTCATTGTCCGATTCCTCCATGCCGCCGGAAGGCCCGTCGCGGGCCATGGTCCCGATTTCCGATTTCCACGGACCCGCCGTAGAGTCACCGCATGAGCGCCGAAGCCCAGCCCGAAGTCATCGTCCGTCCGGTCCGTGATGTGGATGCGGAAGCCCTCGGTCGCGTGCATGCGCAGTGCTGGCACGAGACCTACGATCACCTGATCAGCAAGGCGGCGCTGGAGAAGGTCTCCTCGCGGCGCATGGCCGAACTCTGGACGCACTGGGCCTCCCAGGGTCCTGACTTCAAGATGAACGCGGCCCTCGTCGACGGCGAGATCGTCGGCTTCGTCGGCTCGGGTCCGGCCCGCGACAAGGACGCCCCGGCGTTCCGCGAGCTGTACTTCATCTATCTGCTCGACGCGTACCACTCCACCGGCATCGGCCAGAAGCTCTTCGACGCGGCCGTCGAGAAGGACGAGCCCCTCTACCTCTGGGTCGCCGAGGACAACCCCCGCGCGCACCGCTTCTACACGCGCAACGGGTTCCACCTCGACGGCGCCGCGCACACCGAGCCGTTCCTCGGCGAGACGCTGACCGAGGTCCGCTTCGTGCGTCCCTGACCCTCGTCCTCACCGAAAGGGCCGCCCCACGGCGCGGCCCTTTCGTCGTCTGCGTTCAGAGGCGTTCGATGATCGTCACGTTCGCGACGCCGCCGCCCTCGCACATCGTCTGCAGGCCGTAGCGGCCGCCGGTGCGCTCCAGCTCGTTGAGCAGGGTGGCGAGGATGCGGGTGCCGGTCGCGCCGATCGGGTGCCCGAGGGCGATGCCGCCGCCGTTGACGTTGACCCGCTCGTGCGGCGCACCGGTCTCGCGCATCCAGGCGAGCACGACCGAGGCGAACGCCTCGTTGACCTCGAACAGGTCGATGTCCTCGATCCGGAGCCCGGTGCGCTCCAGCGCGTGCCGAGTCGCCGGGATCGGCGCCGTGAGCATGAGCACCGGGTCGTCGCCGCGCACGGACAGGTGGTGGATGCGGGCGCGCGGCGTGAGACCGTGCTCCCGCACAGCCTGCTCGCTCGCGATCAGGACCGCACTCGACGCGTCGCTGATCTGCGAGGCGACGGCGGCAGTGATCCGTCCTCCGGGTGCGAGCGGCCGCAGGCCCGCCATGCGATCCAGGCTGGTGTCCCGTCGCACGCCCTCGTCGTGGTCGAGGCCGCCGAGCGGCTCGACCTCCGCCGCGAACCGCCCCTCGTCCTGGGCTCGGACCGCGCGCCGGTGGCTCTCCAGCGCGTACCGTTCCATCTCCTCCCGCGAGATGTCCCAGCGTTCGGCGATGAGCTCCGCGCCGCGGAACTGCGAGATCTCCTGGTCGCCGTAGCGCTCCCGCCACCCGGGGGACTCCGCGTACGGCGTCGTGAAGCCGTACTCCCGGCCGACGGTCGCCGCAGCGGTGAGCGGGATCTGCGACATGTTCTGCAGCCCGCCGGCGATGACGAGGTCGCTGGTGCCGCTGAGCACGGCCTGTGCAGCGAAGTGCACGGCCTGCTGACTCGATCCGCACTGCCGATCGATCGTGACGCCAGGCACGTGTTCCGGGAACCCTGCGACGAGCAACGCGGTGCGGGCGACGTTCCCCGCCTGCCCGCCGATCGCATCGATGGCTCCGAGGATCACGTCGTCCACGGCGCCGGGATCGATGCCCGTACGGTCGACGAGGGCCCGCAGACTGTGTGCGCCGAGGTCGGCGGGGTGGATCTCCGCGAGTGCCCCGCCACGGCGTCCGACCGGCGAACGGACCGCGTCGACGATGTAGGCCTCGGCCATGATCCCTCTCCTCAGTCGTCCGCGCCCTGCGGCAGAAGCAGCCGGAATCGTTCGCACACCACCGGCATGTCGGGGGCGTATCCCCGCGGGTTCTCGGAGTGGGTGCGCCAGTAGCGCTCGTGCACCTCGCGCCAGTGCGCGAGCGTGCGGTCGCCCTCCCCCTCGGCGAACGCGTGCTCATCGTCGACATCGTCGAACGGCACGATGTCGATCGCCGTGGTCTCGATCACCGCGCGCGGGGCGCCGGTTCCGTCGAGGATGATGCTGAGCTCGCCCACTTCCGGCAGCGGCTCCCCCGATTCCTCGTAGTCCCAGAGCGACGAGGCGGTGCCCACCTTGATGCCCGCGAGCACGAGCGCCAGCAGCTCGTCGGCGTGCTCCGGCGTCGCCCCGAAGCCCCACGCCTCGGGCAGAGCCTCCGGCAGGTCGGGCAACGCGGTGCGCGCGTCGCGCCAGTAGTCCTCGATGGCGGTGCGGTCGGACATGGATCAGCGCCCCGAGACCTTGCCGAACACCTTCGCGATCGGCGCGAGCACGAGCGGACGCGCGGCGACCCACGCGATCGCGATCACGACGAGCGAGGCGACGAACACCCAGAACCCGGTCCACGTGGCGGCATCCTGCGCGGCGAACATGTGGTTGAGGTTGCGCTGGAAGCCGGTGAGCATCACGAGCGCGACGTGCGCGATGATGAACGCCACGAAGTAGAGCATCACCGGGAAGTGCAGGGCACGCGCCCACTCCACCGGATACGCCTTCGACAGGCGCTCCGCCTTCTTCGGCCAGAGCCCCGACATGCGGAATCCGGTGACGGCGGCCAGCGGCGCCGCGACGAAGACGGTCACGAAGTAGGCGAGCTGCTGCAGGCTGTTGTAGTTGTTCCAGCCGTTCTCGTGCGGCCAGTCGAACGAGATGTACTGGAGGGCCGCCGACAGCGCGTTCGGGAAGACCTCCCAGCTCGTCGGCACGATCCGCACCCAGTGACCGGTGACGAACAGCAGCACCACGAAGATCACACCGTTCACCAGCCACAGGATGTCGAGCGCCTGGTGGAACCAGAGGTTCAGGCTGATCTTGCCCTTCGGGTTGTTCCGCGGCGTCCAGAACACGGTCGGCCGCTTCTCGGTGCGCACCTGCAGTCCCGAGCGGATGATCAGCACGATCAGGAACATGTTGAAGAAGTGCGCCCAGTTGGCCCACGGCGCGAAGCCGGGCTCGACCGGGATCGGCGGCTCGTACTCGCCCGGGAAGGCCGCCAGGAAGTCCTGCAGGAACGGGAGACTCAGCAGCGCCCGCACGAGGGCCACGGCTGCGGCGGCGAGCACGCCGAGGGCCGCGGCTCCGAACAGCACGGCGATCGCCTGGGTCCACGTCGGACGGCGGCGAGCGGTCGCGGCCTCCGCTGCGGGAGCCGGGAGGTGCCGCGGTGCACGCCCGTCCCAGACCGTGCGGGTCCAGGGCAGCGGGGCGCTGATGTCGGCGGCCGGAGCGAGGACGGTGCCGGGGGCCGCGGCGGGCTCGGCTGCGGGGGTCGCGGACGGAGATGGCGGCTCTGCGATCACGGAGGCGTCCGCCGCCACGGTCGGAGAGGTCTCAGCGGCCGAAACAGCGGGCACGGTCCCCGCGGGCGGCCACGGCTCGCCGCCCGGAACACGGGGCAGTCCGCGGCGGATGCCCTCGCCTCCGGCAGACGCCACCGGGGCGGGCACGGCGGCGGGTGCCGAGGACGTCGCGGAGGCAGCGGGCGCAGCGGGAGTCACGGCACTCGTGGCGGTGGAAGGTGCGGTCCCGCCCGGAACCGCGGCGGGTGCGGACGGCGCAGTGGGCGCGGCCGCGACCTCGGACGACGGCCAGGGCTCGCCGCCGGGGACGCGCGGGAGGCCCCGACGAAGGGCCGGACGCGGTGCGGCGTCCTCCGGCGGGGAGGGGGCGGTCACGGCGGCCTCGACCTCGACGGCAGAACGCTCGACGCGCTCCACCGTCGCGGAGTCGGGTGTCGACGCCGGAGCCTGGACGGCCTCGGTCACCCGGACCTCATCGACGGTCTCGATGGTCGCATCGGCGGGCGGCCACGGTTCGCCGCCCGGCACCCGCGGAAGCCCGCGGCGCAGCATCCGCGTCGCCATGGCTACTTCTTCCGCGCCTCGAGCGCGGCGATCACCTGCGGGACGATCGTGAACACGTCGCCGACGATGCCGAAGTCGGCCACATCGAAGATCGGCGCCTCCGGGTCCTTGTTGATCGCCACGATGTTCTTCGAGGTCTGCATGCCGGCGCGGTGCTGGATCGCGCCGGAGATCCCCAGCGCGACATACAGCTGCGGCGAGACGGAGACGCCGGTCTGCCCGACCTGGTGGGACTGCGGGATGTACCCCGCGTCGACCGCCGCGCGCGAGGCGCCGACGGCCGCGCCGAGCGCGTCGGCCAGCTCCTCGACGAGGACGAACTTCTCCTTCGAGGCGAGACCGCGCCCGCCGGAGACGACGCGGGTCGCACCGCGCAGCTCGGGACGGGATGAGGTGGCCTCGACCGTCTCGACGGGCCCCGCCGTCGCGGCGGCCGCTCCGGACGGGGTGACCGCGAGCTGCTCGACCTGCGGGGAGGCGACCGCCTCGGCCCTCGCCTCCACCGCGCCCTGGCGCAGCGTGACCACGAGCGTGCCGTACGTCGCGGCGGCGTCGACGAGGTACGCCCCGCCGTAGACCGAGTGGTGGGCGATGATGCCCTCATCGTCGCGGGAGACCCCGACCGCATCCACGGCGAGCGCACTCTTCGTCCGCACCGCGAACCGGCCGGCGACATCGCGCCCGGAGATCGAGTTCGAGATGAGGACAGCCGCGGGCTGCACCTGCGCGGCGGCGGCCTGCAGCGCGTCGACGATCGGGACCGTGAGCACGGACGGGTCGCCCTCAGCCGTGAGCACGACGGCGGCTCCGGCCTCCGCGGCCCTGGCGACCGCGGCCTCAGCACCACCGACGATCAGCGCGACCGGGGTGCCGATGCCCGCCGCCGCGCCGAGGAGTCCGGCGGTGCTGCTGGCGAGGTCGCCGGACGGGTCGACGTCGAGGAGCACGAGGATCGGGTTCTCGGGGTACGCCATGTCACACCAGCCTGTTCTGCACGAGGAACTCGACGAGCTTCTCGGCGGCATCGCCCTCGTCGGTGATCTTGACGCCGCCCGCCCGCGGGGGCTTCTCGGAGACGGCGGTCATGATGGTGCGCGGAGCGAGCGCGGGGTCGGCCGAGACGTCGAGGTCGGCGAGGGACAGCACCTCCAGCGGCTTCTTCTTCGCCGCCATGATGCCCTTGAAGTTCGGGAACCGCGCGTCCGGGAGCGCTTCGGTGATGGAGATCACGGCGGGGAGCGGCGCGGTCACCTGCTGACTTCCCGCGTCGGCGGCGCGGGTGCCGGCGACGCCCTCGCCCGTGATCTCGACCGCGGTGAGGGCGGTGGCCTGCGCCCAGCCGAGGTGCTCGGCGAGCATCGCGGGAAGGACGCCGCCGGCGCCGTCGGTGGACAGGTTGCCGGTGATGACGAGGTCGGGGGCGCCTCGGCGGATCGCGGCGGCGAGCACCTCCGCGGTGAGGGTGAGGTCGGCGCCGACGAGCTCCTCGTCGACGATGTGGATCGCGGACGCGGCACCGATCGCGAGGGCGCGTCGCACGGAGGCCGTCGAGCTTTCCGGGCCCATCGTGAGGGCCACGACCTCGGTACCGTCGTTCTTGTCGGCGTAGGAGAGGGCCGCCTCGAGGGCGCGCTCCGTGATCTCGTCGAGGACCACATCCCCGGCGCCGCGATCGGCGAGGCCGGTCTCCAGATTCAACGTGCGATCGCCATAGGTGTCCGGCACCTCTTTGACCAGGACGAAGATCTTCATCGAATGCTCCTCACGACACGCTGAGTCTATCCGCACGCTCTTCTATGTAGCCAAAGACAGAGGGATCCGCAGGCTGCGCCCCAAGTTTCGGCGGCGAATGTATACATAGTCGACAGTTCGATCACTCGACTCGCCGCTGGCCGTCGAGGGCGGCCTCCCCCGGTACCGTAGAGACGTGGTCCGACCCCGCCCGCTTCCCGTCGACCCGCTCGCCGAGGCGAAGCGGCAGTGGATCGCGCACGGCTGGACCGAAGCCGCGGACGGCATGACGGTGGTCACCTCGGTGATGCGTGCTCAGCAGCTCCTCCTCGCTCGCGTCGACGCGGCCCTCAAGCCCTTCGCGCTGAGCTTCGCGCGGTACGAGGTGTTGAGGCTGCTCGCCTTCAGCCGCGCCGGACGACTTCCCCTGTCGAGCGTCGTCGCGCGCCTCCAGGTCCACGCCACCACCATCACCAGCACCGCCGAACGGCTCGTGCGCGACGGCCTCGTCGTCCGCGAACCGCACCCTCACGATGGGCGCGCCGCAATGCTCGCCCTGACCGAGGCCGGGCGTGACCTCGTCGAGCGCGCCACGACCGCCCTCAACGCCGACGTGTTCGCCGACCCCGGCATGAACGACGCCGACGCCGCGGAACTCGTCGCCATCGTGGCCCGCCTGCGCCGCGACGCGGGCGACTTCATCGATCCGCGCCCCCTCCCCGAACCGCTCTGATGCCCCGTTTCGTGCTCGAGACCGTGATCGCGGCGCCCCGCCCGCTCGTCTTCGCCGCCGCACTGGACCCGGAACTGCATCTGCAGTCCATGGCGCGTTACGACGAGGCGATGATCGAGGAGCCTGCGGGCGGCGCGTTCACCGAGGGGTCCACGGTCACCTGGCGCGCGCGGCACTTCGGCATCCCGTTCCGCCTGCGCTCCGTGGTGTTCGACATCGACGCGCCGCATCGGTTCACGGACCGGCAGATCGCCGAACGCAACACCGCCCTGGTCGCCGCGATCGAGGACGGCGGGCGTACTCTTCCTGCATGAGCGAACTGCGCGTGCACACCATCCTCACCGGTCGCGGTCCCGCTGCGGCGATCCTCCTCACCGACGAGCAAGTGGCCTCTTTCGGCGCGGGCAAGACGTTCCCGGTGGCGGTCACCATCGGCGGCCGCACCGCGCGCCTGCGCCTGGCCCGCATGGGCGGCGAGAACATGATCGGGCTCAGCAAGGCGACCCGCGCAGATCTCGGGGTGGAGATCGACCAGGAGGTCGACGCGGTGATCCGGCTCGACACTGCCGAGCGGACGGTCGAGGTGCCGGCCGCCCTGGCCGCCGCTCTCGACGCCGACCCCGCGGTGCGGGCGGCCTTCGACGCCCTCTCCCCCTCGGCCCGCAAGGAGCACGCCAGGGCAGTCGCCGACGCCAAGCAGGACGCGACGCGCGAGCGCCGGATCGCGAAGATCGTCGAGTCTCTGCGCAGCTGACCCGTTCACAACTCAGGAGAATTGCGGCCGACCGGGCCCCGACACCGCAGAACGCCGGCTCCGCGACTCGACCTCCTGAGTTGTGAACCGCGATCAGCGGTTCTGGAAGTCCGGCGTGCGCTTCTCGCGGAAGGCCGCCATCCCCTCCTTCTGGTCGTGCGTGTCGAACAGCGCCGCGAACGCCTGCTTCTCGTGATCGAGGCCGGCGGACAGCGTCGTCTCCATCGCCGCATCGAGCGCGGCCTTGGCGGCGTAGACCGACGGCAGCGACTTCGAAGCGATCGTCTCCGCCAGCGTCGTCGCCTCGGCCAGGAGGTCCGTCGCGGGGACGACGCGGGACACGAGTCCGGAACGCTCCGCTTCCTCGGCCCCCATGAAGCGGCCGGACAGCACGAGTTCCGCGGCCTTGTAGTATCCGACCGCGCGGATGAGCCGCTGCGTGCCGCCCATGCCGGGGATCACCCCGAGGTTGATCTCCGGCTGTCCGAACTTCGCAGTGTCCGCGGCGAGGATGATGTCGCACATCATCGCCAGCTCGCAGCCGCCGCCGAGCGCGAATCCGGAGACCGCCGCGATGACCGGGGTGCGCACGGCGGCGAAGTCGTGCCAGACGCCGAAGTGGTCGGTCTCGAGCATCTTCGCCGCGGACATCCCCTCCATCTCCTTGATGTCGGCACCCGCCGCGAAGGCCTTCTCGGAGCCGGTCAGGATGATCGCCCCGATCCCGTCATCCGCATCGAAGGCCTGCGCGGCCGCGGTGACCTCCTCGGCGAGCCGGCTGTTCAGCGCGTTGAGCGCCTCCGGACGGTGGAGGGTGATCCACCCCACGCGTCCGCGCTGCTCCACCTGGATCGTCTCGTACTCGGTCATCGCTGCCGCCTTCCTGTCGTTTGTCTTCCACCCTCCCCTTCGAATCGCCCGATGTGCTGCATTTCGGCCGGATTCGGCGCCAATCGCGCGACTCGAAAGCCGGGGTCAGCCGCGGATCTCGGTGATGATGCCGGAGAAGTCGCGCGTCGCGCCCTCGCCGGCGGCGTAGGCGGCGTAGAGCTCCTGCGCCAGCCGCCCCATCCGGGCGTCGGTCGAGGTCTGCTCGATGGCCTGCAGTGCGAGACCGAGGTCCTTCGCCATGAGGGCCCCCGCGAACCCCGGCTGGTAATCCCGGTTCGCGGGGCTCGTGGGCACGGGGCCGGGGACGGGGCAGTTCGTGGTGAGCGCCCAGCACTGCCCCGACGCCTGGGAGACCACATCGAACAGCGCCTGATGCTCGAGCCCGAGCCGCTCGCCCAGCACGAAGGCCTCGGCGACGGCGATCTGCGACACCGCGAGCACCATGTTGTTGCAGACCTTCGCCGCCTGTCCGAGTCCCGGTCCGCCGCAGTGCACGATGCGCTTCCCCATGATCTCCAGCAGCGGAAGCGCCGCCGCGAAGTCGTCGTCGGAACCCCCGACCATGAACGCCAGGGTCCCGGCCTCCGCCCCGACCACGCCGCCCGAGACCGGAGCATCGATGTGCCGGTGGCCCGCCGCGAGCGCGAGGGCATGGGCGGCCCGCGCCTCGTCCACGGCGATGGTGGACGACTCGATGAACAGGGTCCCGGGGCGCGCGGCCTCCAGCAGCTCGGTGCGATAGGCCTCGATGACGTGCTTCCCCGCCGGGAACATCGTCACCACGACCTCCGCGTCCGCCACCGCCTCCGCGCCGCTCGCCGCCACGGAGATCCCTGCCGCCCCCGCAGCCTCGATCGCCGCGGGCACGAGGTCGAAGCCGTGCACCTCGTGTCCGGCGGCGACGAGGTTCTTCGCCATCGGCAGGCCCATGTGCCCGAGCCCGAGGAACGCCACGTGGGTCATGACGCGCTCCGCATCGACGCCGACCCCGCGGGTCGCAGCATCTCCCGCCCCACGATGAGGCGCATGATCTCGTTCGTCCCCTCGAGGATCTGGTGCACGCGGAGGTCGCGGACGATCTTCTCGATGCCGTAGTCCTGCAGGTAGCCGTAGCCGCCGTGCAGCTGGAGCGCGCGGTTGGCCACGTCGAAGCCCGCGTCGGTCGCGAAGCGCTTGGCCATCGCGCAGCGCATCGTCGCATCCGGCGCCTTCTCGTCGACCGCCTGCGCCCCGTCACGCATCATCAGCCGCGCGGCCTGCAGGTCGGTGCGCATGTCGGCGATCGCGAAAAGGATCGACTGCTTCTCCGCCAGCGGCTCCCCGAACGCGACGCGCTCATGCACGTACTGCACCGCTTTGTCGAGCGCGGCCTGCGCACCGCCGATCGAGCACGCCGCGATGTTGAGGCGTCCGCCGTTGAGCGCCGACATCGCGATCGCGAAGCCGCGGCCCTCGTCGCCGAGCATCGCGGACGCCGGCACCCGCACGCCGTCCATGATCACGGGCCGGGTGGGCTGCGCGTGCCACCCCATCTTCTTCTCCGGAGCACCGAAGCTCAGGTTCTCCGCGTCGCCGGGGACGAGGAAGGCGCTGATGCCCCGGGCTCCCGGCTCGCCGGTCCGCGCCATGACGACGTACACCGCGGCCTCACCGGCTCCGGAGATGAACTGCTTCACCCCGGTCAGCACGTACTCGTCGCCCTCGCGGACGGCGCTGGTCGCGATGTTCGCCGCGTCGGATCCGGCTCCCGGCTCCGTGAGGCAGTAGCCACCGAACTCCTGCATGGCGGTCAGCGACGGCAGCCAGCGCGACCGCTGCTCGTCGTCGCCGTAGGTGTCGATCATCCACACCACCATGTTGTGGATGGAGATGTAGGCGGCAACGGCGGGGTCGGCCTTGGCGAGCTCCTCGAAGATGGCGACGGTGTCGACGCGGGTGAGCCCCGTACCGCCGAACTCCTCGCTCACGTAGATCCCGCCGAGGCCGAGCTCGCCGCCGCGCTGCAGCGACTCCCGCGGGAACAGGTGCTTCTCGTCGCGTTCGGCGGCGAACGGGGCGAGCTCCGCATCGGCGAACTCTCGCACGGCGTCGAGGATCGCCTCGCGCTCCTCATCGGTGGTGGTGACGGTGGTCATGGTCATCGCGTGTCCTTAGTGCATGGTGGGGATGACGAAGCTCGCGCCCTCGCGGATCCCCGACGGCCAGCGGCTCGTCACGGTCTTGGTCTTCGTGTAGAAGCGGAAGGCATCGGCGCCGTGCTGGTTGAGGTCGCCGAAGCCGCTGCGCTTCCAGCCGCCGAACGTGTAGTAGGCGATCGGCACCGGGATGGGCACGTTCACGCCCACCATCCCGACCTCGACGCGAGCGGCGAAGTCGCGGGCGGCGTCGCCGTCGCGCGTGAAGATCGCGACGCCGTTGCCGTACTCGTGCTCGGAGGCCATCCGCAGCGCCTCCTCGTAGTCGGCGGCGCGGGCGATCACGAGCACGGGGCCGAAGATCTCCTCGCGGTAGATCGCCATGTCGGTCGTCACGTGATCGAACAGGGTCGGTCCGAGGTAGAAACCCTCCTCGTGCCCGTCGACCGTGAAGCCGCGGCCGTCGGCGAGCAGCGTCGCGCCCTCGTCGATCCCCTGCTGGATGTAGCCCTCGACCCGCTCGACCGCCGCGCGGGTGACCAGGGGTCCGTAGTCGACGTCCGCCGCGAGGGAAGGCCCGACGCGCAGCTGAGCGACGCGTTCGGTGAGCTTGGCGGCAAGCGCGTCCGCGGTCTCCTCGCCGACCGGCACGGCGACGGAGATGGCCATGCACCGCTCGCCGGCGGAGCCGTAGCCGGCGCCGATGAGGGCGTCGACGGCCTGGTCGAGGTCGGCGTCCGGCATCACGATCATGTGGTTCTTCGCGCCGCCGAAGCACTGGGCCCGCTTGCCGTGGGCAGCCGCGGTGGCATAGATGTACTCGGCGATGGGTGTGGAGCCCACGAAGCCGACGGCACGGATCCGGTCGTCGGTGAGCAGCGTGTCGACCGCCTCCTTGTCGCCGTGCACTACGTTGAGGACGCCGGCGGGCAGCCCCGCCTCGAGGAACAGCTCGGCGAGGCGCACGGGGACGGAGGGGTCGCGCTCGCTGGGCTTGAGGACCACGGCGTTGCCGGCGGCGAGCGCGGGACCGGCCTTCCACAACGGGATCATGGCGGGGAAGTTGAACGGCGTGATGGCCGCGACGACGCCGAGCGGCTGCCGCATCGAGTACACGTCGATGCCCGCTCCGACCCCGGTCGAATACTCGCCCTTGAGCAGGTGCGGGGCTCCGGCGGAGAACTCGATGACCTCAAGACCACGCTGGATGTCGCCCTTCGCATCGTCGACGGTCTTGCCGTGCTCCCTGGCGAGGAGCTCGGCGAGCGAGGTCATCTCCTGCTGCACGAGGTCGAGGAACCGCAGGAGGACGCGGGCGCGCTTCTGCGGGTTGGTCGCGGCCCACTCGGTCTGGGCCTCCTCGGCGTTCCCGATGACGCGGCGCACCTCTTCCGCGGACGCGAGCGGCACCCGGGCCTGCACAGCGCCGGTGCTCGGGTCGAAGACGTCGGCGAAACGGCCGTCTTCGGGGGTGACATGCGATCCGCCCACGAAGTGCGGGATAGTACGGGTCATTGTGCGACATCCCTCCGTGCCCTCTTTGGCACATCGGCGAGTTTACTCCGATGGCCGTGAAAATACGAGGACGTCCTTGTATCTGGCTTCGCCGGGTGGTCGGGCGGCCGCTCGGTGCCGTTCGCCCGCCGTTCACCGCCCGGCCACCTGAGCCGATTACAACTGCAGATGCACGGCACAGACTCAGACCGGATCGGGTAGTCGCGTCTCCCGTGCGCACGGTGAGCACTCTGGCTCCCGAGACCCCCGCCGAATCGGGTCGGCGGGGGTCTTCTCTTCCTTCAAACCGCTTGCCTTGCTCCCTCTCGGCCGGGGATGGAGCACAGTGCGCGAATGGCGGCATACGGCCCGGATCTGCAGCCGATCGCGCGACTCGAACGAGAACTAGAATCGACCAGGCGCCGCGACCCTGGCGCCGCCACCCCGCGTCCGCACCCCGACGCCCCACCCCGAGGACCGCACCATGTCCGCATCCGCGCCCGTCTCCGAACCCGTCACCGTCTCGATCCGCCGGGAGGTCGACCCGGAGCGCATCGCCGAGGCGACCGCGTGGGTGCAGACCGGCGTGAACCTCGCGACGAAGTACCCGGGATTCCTCGGCTCGGGCTGGGTGCGTGCGGGCGAGGACTCCCAGGTGTGGCACATGCTCTACCGCTTCGCGAGCGAGGAGTCCCTCACCGCCTGGGAGCAGTCGGCCGAACGCGCCTGGTGGCTGTCGATGGGCCAGGGCTTCGTCCGCAGCGAGCGCTCCAAGCGCCGCTCGGGCATCGAGGGCTGGTTCGACGAACCGTCGACGGGCTCGATCCCCGTCGTCGCGGCGGACGGCTCCACCAGCACGGTGACCGTCGCCCCTGCTCCGCCGCGGTGGAAGCAGGCCGTCTCCATCTGGCTCGGCTTCTTCCCCGTGAACCTCGCGTTCACCTACGCCATGAGCCCGGTGCCAGGATGGGACGCCGTGCCGCTGTGGCTCCGGGTGCTCATCACCACCCTCGTGCTCACGCCGATCATGACGTACTGGGTGCTGCCGTTCGTCACGCGCTCCCTGCGGAACTGGCTGGCCCGTTAGGCCGCCCGTCGGACCCGCGTCCGGCTCAGAGCGAGGACGCGGCGACCCGGAGCGCGCGCTCGACGGCTCCGACCGACGGCGTCAGTGGACCCGGCCGACGCACCGCGAAGAGCGTGTTGATCGGCGGGTCGTCCGTCTCTTTCAGCGCGACGAGTCGGCCGTCTGCCAGCTCCTCGGCGATCAGGTAGCGCGGCAGCACCGTCACACCGGCGCCGGCCACCGTCGCCCGGGCCACACCGCGCAGATCCGGCATCACCAGCGCCGGTTCGCGCTCGAGCCGCGTCCCGAAGACATGCCGCCAATACCGACGGAGGATCGGGACGTCGGCGGCGTAGGCCAGCAACGGAGAACGAGCGAGCGCGTCGGGACGGAGGTCTCGCCCGGGAACGACGAGATCGGGGGCGGCGACGAGGATGAACTCCTCGTCGCACAGCGGAGCGGCGAGCAGAGCGCGGCCGCGCGGCCGCACGGCGGAGACCACGAGATCGAGGCTGCCCGCGCGGAGGGCTGCGAGCAGGTCCTCCGCGAGCCCCGGCGTCACGGTGACGCGCATCCCGGCTGCGATCAGCGGAGCGAGCGCCGGCATGGCGACGCGTTCCAGGAACTCGGCCGCCCCTCCGAGTCTCACCGCGGGTGCGGCCGCGTCCGGAGAGCGCCCGACCGCGGCGGCGAGCGCATCCAGCGGTGCGGCCACGCGCGCGGCGAACTCGTCCGCACGAGCGGTCGGACGGATGCCGCGGGCATGGCGCTCGAAGAGCTGTTCGCCGACCGTGCGTTCCAACGCCTGAAGCTGTGCGGTGACGCTCGACTGCGCGAGTCCGAGCATGCGCGCGGCCGCCGACACCGACCCCGAGCGGTGCGCGGCGAGAAAGGTCCGCCAGAGGTACACATCCCGCAACCCATCGATATTCCGATCGCTCATATCGCGAACATATCGGAAGCACGGGACGATGGTCGACGTTCTCCCCCATGATCGCTTCCGCGACCGCGTCTCACCCCACCAGAGGAGTCTCCATGTCCACCATCCTGTTCGTCGTCTCCGCGGCCCGCTCCTGGACGCTCGCCGACGGCACCACCCATCCCACCGGCTTCTGGGCGGAAGAGCTGCTGACGCCCTACCGCCTGCTGACCGCGGCGGGGCATCGCATCGACATCGCGACCCCCGGCGGCCGCCTCCCGGTCGCTGACCCCGCGAGTCTGCGCGATGGAGACGCAGAAGCCCTCGCGGCCATCCCGGGGCTCGACTCCCCGCTCGTGCTCTCCGCCGTGGATGTGGCCGCGTACGACGCCGTGTTCTATCCCGGTGGCCACGGACCGATGGAGGACCTCGCCGTCGACGCGGACTCGGCCGCCCTCGTCTCGGCGACCCTCACCGCGGAGCGTCCTCTGGCCCTCGTGTGCCACGGACTCGCCGCCCTCCTTCCGGCCCGCACCGCGTCCGGAGAGCCGGTGGTCGCGGGCCGTCGCCTCACCGCGTTCTCCGACGAGGAGGAACGACAGGGCGGTCTCGCCGACCGGGCTCCGTTCCTCCTGGAGAGCGCGTTGCGGGCGCAGGGCGCGGCCGTCGTCGTGACCGAGCCGTGGGGCGATCACGTGCTCGTCGACGGGGCGCTCATCACCGGTCAGAACCCGCAGTCCTCCGGCGCCACCGCGAACGCACTGCTCGAGGCCCTCGCCTGAGCGCACCTCGCCCACCCACCGACTCCTGAGCGCATCCGCGACCTGCGCTCAGGAGCCGGGAGTGACGCCCTTGTTCGCGGGTTCCACGAGGGAGAGCGGATCGGCGATGTCCTCCAGCGACTTGCCGGCGGCGCTCACCCCGAAGATGCCGCACACGACCCCGCCGAACATCATGATCGCCGCGCCGAGCACGTACCCCCAGAACAGCGGACCGCGGTCACCGGACTCGGCGCTCGCGCCGATCAGCGCACCGTAGAGCACCGGAGCGACGGCGCCGACGAGCTGCCCGATCGAGAACACGTACGAGATCACCTGGCTGCGCAGTTCGAGCGGGAAGATCTCGCTCACCGTCAGGTACGCCGCGGATGCCCCGGCCGAGGCGAAGAAGAACGACGCGCACCAGAACGCCGTATGCGTGCCGGCGTTCAGCACGCCCGCGTTGAAGAGGAACGCGCTGACGAGGAGGATGAGCCCGGCGAGCACGTACGTGCCGAAGAGCATCCGCCGGCGACCCCACGTGTCGAAGAAGTGGCCGAGGATCAGGGCGCCGGCGAGGTTGCCGACCGCGAAGACGATGAAGTACTGCGACGCGGACGCCGGCGGGGTGTCGTAGAAGTTCTCCAGCACGAGCGCGTAGGTGAAGAAGATCGCGTTGTAGAGGAAGGACTGCGTCACCATCATCGTGATGCCGACCAGCGTGCGGCGCGGGTACTTCTTGAACAGCACCTTCGCGATCACGAGGAACGGGACGCTGCCGTACTCCTTGACCGTGATGGCCTTGCTCTCGTCGACGGGCTCGATCGTCTTGCCCTCCTTGCGGATGCGCTCCTCGATCCCGTCGACGTTGCGCTCCGCCTCCTCCTCACGCCCGTGCGTCATCTGCCAGCGGGGGCTCTCCGGGATGTGCCGCCGCAGCCAGATGATGAGGATGCCGAGGATCGGGCCGACGAAGAAGCTCAGCCGCCAGCCGATGTCGGCGGGGAGGATGTCGGTGTTGAGGAAGAACATGTTGGCCACGGCACCGAGCGCCGCACCGCCCCAGTAGGTGCCGTTGATGGCGATGTCGACCCGACCGCGGTATTTCGCGGGGATGATCTCGTCGATGGCCGAGTTGATGGCCGCGTACTCCCCGCCGATGCCCGCGCCGGCGACGAAGCGCCAGATGTAGAAGAACCAGGGGGCGAACGCGAGCCCGGCGACGGCGGACCCCACGAGGTACACCGCAAGCGAGAGCAGGAAGAGGTTCTTGCGGCCGAGGCGGTCGGCGAGGCGACCGAACACGAGGGCGCCGAAGACCTGGCCCAGCAGGTAGCAGGTGCCGGCGAGACCGACCTCGGCCGGGCCCATCCCCAGTGTCTGCGCGTAGCCGTTGGCCGCCACGATCTGCACCTCGAGGCCGTCCAGGATCCAGGAGAATCCGAGCCCGACGACGATCATCCAGTGGAAGCGCGACCAGGGGAGCCGGTCCATGCGCGCGGGGACGAGCGACCGGACCTCCTTGACGGTGACGTCGGACGCGGACATGGGGCCTCCTTCTCGCGGGACATGCTGTCGTCCCGGATCCGGTTTACTCCTCCCGGGAATCCGCCGCATCCGCTTGACCCGGGGGCCGTCGGCACGCTACTGCTCCGAATCGCGCGAATGGCTCCATCCCTCGGTGAGATGGAGCCATTCAGGCGATTCGAACGGAGGGTCAGCCCGCCACGTGCCGCTCGTCGGGGCCGTCGTAGTGCGACAGCGGACGGATCAGGGCGTTCGCGCCGGCCTGCTCGATGACATGGGCCGTCCACCCCGTCACCCTCGCCGCGACGAACAGCGGCGTGAAGGTGAGCGTGTCGAAGCCGATGAGGCTGTACGCGGGACCGGAGGGGTAGTCGAGGTTCGGGTGGATGCCCTTGCGCTCGACGAACTGCGACTCCAGCGCGTCGTACAGCGCGGCGACGTCCTCGCGGCCGTAGTGCGCGACGAGCGTGTCCAGCGCCGCCTTCATCGTCGGCACGCGGGAGTCGCCGTTCTTGTAGACGCGGTGCCCGAAGCCCATGATCTTGCGTTTCTCGGCGAGGGCCTTGTCGAGCCAGGCCTCGACGGCGTCCGCCGATCCGATCTCGGTGAAGATGTGCAGCACAGCTTCGTTCGCTCCGCCGTGCAGAGGGCCCTTGAGCGCGCCGATGGCGCCGACCACGGCCGAATAGATGTCGCTGAGCGTCGAGGTGATGACCCGCGCGGTGAACGTCGAGGCGTTGAAGGAGTGCTCGGCGTAGAGGATCATCGACCGGTTGAAGGCGTCGACCACGACCGGGTCGGCGTCCTCCCCGAAGGTCATCCAGAGGAAGTTCGCCGAGTAGTCGAGGTCGTCGCGCGGAGCGATGAGCTCCTGGCCGCGACGGCGACGCTGGCCGTAGGCGACGATCGCCGGCAGCGCGGCGAACAGGCGGATGCTGCGTGCCAGGTTCTGCTCGGGGCTGCCCCCGGCGTCGAGCACCGAGCCGCCGGCCTCGGGGTCGGAGGCGCCGATGAGACTCACGGCCGTGCGCACCTCGTCCATCGGATGCGCCTCGAGGGGCACGAGGTCGATCGCAGCCTTGACGTTGTCGGCCAGGGCCCGGTGCTTCCGCTCCTCCAGCCGGAACGCGGCGAGCTCGTCGCCCGTCGGCAGCTCGCCGTGCCACAGCAGATACGCCACCGCCTCGAAGGACTGTGTGTCGGCGAGTTCCTGCACGGGGTAGCCGCGGTAGAGCAGGCTGTTCGTCTCGGGGTTGACCTTCGAGATCGCGGTCGTGTCGACGACGACCCCCGCGAGGCCCTTCTTGATGTCCGGCTCGGTCATGGTCACTCCTTCGTAACGGTGAAGTTGAAGACGCCGGAGTCGAAACGGTTGTACGACTCGTAGTCGATCAGCTCGTAGAGGTCGGCGCGGTGCTGCATCTCGCCGAGCTTCGAGGTCAGGTGCCCCTCGTCGTTCAGCGTATCGAGCGCACGGCCCGCCGCCCCCATCGCCATCCGCAACAGCGACACCGGCCAGATGACCATGCGCACCCCGGCGTCGCGGAGAGCGTCGACGGAGAACAGCTCGCTCTTGCCGAACTCGGTCATGTTCGCCAGGATCGGCACGTCCAGCGCCTCGGCCATGGCCTCGAACTCGCCGATCGTGCGCATCGCCTCGGGGAAGATCGCGTCGGCCCCGGCATCGACGAGCGCCTTGGCCCGATCGATCGCGGCGTCCAGCCCCTCGATCGCGCGGATGTCGGTGCGCGCCATGATCAGGAAGTTCTCGTCGCGGCGGGCGTCGGCGGCGGCCCGGATGCGCTTGATCGCCGTGTCCTCGTCCACCACGGCCTTGCCGTCGAGATGGCCGCAGCGCTTCGGGTTGATCTGGTCCTCGATGTGGGTGCCGGCGAGACCGGCGTCCTCGAGCTCCTGGATCGTCCGGGCGACGTTCATCGGCTCGCCGAAGCCGGTGTCGGCGTCGACGATCGCGGGCAGCTCGGTCATGCGGGCGATCTGCTTCGCGCGCCCGGCGACCTCGGTCAGCGTGGTGAGGCCGATGTCCGGCAGCCCGAGGTCCGCGGAGAGCACGGCGCCCGAGATGTAGACGCCCTCGAACCCCTTCTCCTCGATGAGCCGGGCGCTCAGCGGGTTGAACGCGCCGGGGAACCGGAGCAGCTCCCCGGAGGCGAGCCGCTCCCGGAACAGGCGCCGCTTCTCGGCGGGCGTCGTGGTGGAGTACAGCATCAGTTGCTCCTTCGTGATCGTGCTTCGACGAGCTCAGCAACCCAAAGTGGGCTCAGCAACCCAGCGGCCTGGGTCCCTGAGCCTGTCGAAGGGCATCAGAACAGACCCGCCGGGGCGTCGGCGTCGTCGAGCAGACCGGGCTTCGCGACGATCGAGAGCTCGGCGACCTCGGCGGCGGAGAGCTCGGGCAGGCGCTGCACGAGCTCGAGGAACCGCTCGATCTCGGCGGGCTCGAGCACGGGCTCCGCAAGCAGCCGGAACTTGGCGATGTAGTTCTCCCGCGCGAACGGACGGGCGCCGAGCGGGTGGGCGTCGGCCACGGCGATCTCGTCCACCACGGTCGAGCCGTCGGTGAGGCGGATCTCGACGTGGCCCCCGAAGGCCTTCTCGTCCGGGTCCTCCGAGTGATAGCGGCGGGTCCATTCCGCGTCCTCGGCCGTGGTGATCTTGTGCCACAGGGCGACCGTGTCGGGTCGCCCGGCACGCTCCGGGGTGTAGGAGTCGACGTGGTGCCAGCCGCCGTCCTGCAGCGCCACCGCGAAGATGTACGGGATGGAGTGGTCGAGGGTCTCCCGGGAAGCCGTCGGGTCGTACTTCTGCGGGTCGTTCGCGCCCGAACCGATCACGTAGTGCGTGTGGTGGCTGGTGTGCAGCACGATCGACGCGATGTTCGCGGCGTCGCGGAGGGCCGGGTTCGTCGTGCCGAGCTTACGGGCGAGGTCGATCCACGCCTGCGCCTGGTACTCCGCGGAGTGCTCCTTGGTGTACGAGTCGAGGATCGCGCGCTTGGCCTCGCCGGCCGCGGGCAGCGGCACCTCGTAGGCCGCGTCCTTGCCGTCGAGCATCCAGGCGATCACGCCGTCCTCGCCTTCGTAGATCGGCGCGGGGCTCGTCTGGCCGCGCATCGCCCGGTCGACCGCCTCGACGGCCATCTTCCCGGCGAAGGCCGGGGCGTGTGCCTTCCACGTGGAGATCTCGCCCTTGCGGCTCTGGCGCGTGGCGGTCGTGGTGTGCAGCGCCTGGCCGACGGCCTGGTAGATCGTCTCGACGCCGAGGCCGAGGAGCGTGCCGATGCCGGCGGCGGCGGACGGGCCGAGGTGCGCGACGTGATCGATCTTGTGTTTGTGCAGGCAGATCGCGCGCACGAGGTCCATCTGGATCTCGTAGCCCGTGGCGATGCCGCGCACGAGCGCCCGGCCGTCTTTGCCGGTGTGCTGCGCGACGGCGAGGATCGGCGGGATGTTGTCGCCCGGATGCGAGTACTCCGCCGCGAGGAAGGTGTCGTGGTAGTCGAGCTCGCGCACGGCCACGCCGTTGGCCCAGGCCGCCCACTCCGGGCTGGTGCGACGGTCGAGTGGGGTGCCGAACAGGTTGGCGCCGGCCCCGCCCGTCGAGACGGGGTGGCTGAACGCCTGCGCGCGGGCTGCGACGATCGGCGCGCGGGTGAGGGAGGCCGCGGCGACCGACGCGTTGTCGATGATGCGGTTGATGATCATGTCGACGACGGGCTGCTCGACCTCGACCTGGTCGGCCGCGACCTCGGCGATCTTCCAGGCGAGCTGGTCCTCGCGGACGAGGTTCTCGGAGCTGGCGTGCACGCGGACGTGGTGGGTGACGGTCATGAGTGTCCTTCGCTGTCGGGGAGGGAGTCGAGGATGCCGGTGAGCGCGTTGTGCAGGTGCACGTGCGTGGCATGGGCGGCGAGATCGCCGTCGCGCGCGGCGAGGGCCTCGGCGATCGTGCGGTGCTCGGCCGCGGAGGCGGCGAGCCGCGCGGGCTTGTCCCGGGCCATCCGCCGCACGCGAACGAGGTGGGCGCGGACGGTACGCAGCGCGGCGGCGATGTAGTCGTTGGCGACGGCGTCGTCGAGGGCCGCATCGAAGCGGGCGATCAGGGCGTAGTAGGCGTCGCGGCCCTCCGACCGGGTGAGGTCCACGTGCGCGAACTCCGCGGCGAGCGCGGCGAACCGGTCGGCGTCGCCCCGGACGGCGGCGAGCCGGGCGGAGGTCTCCTCCAGCGCGCGGCGGATCTCGAACAGGGACCGGATGTCGTCGGCGTCGAGGTCGGCGACCACGGTGACGCGGGGCGACTGCTGCACGACCAACCCGTCGGCAGCCAGGCGACGCAGCGCCTCCCGCAGCGGGGTCCGGCTCACGCCGAGGCGTTCGGCCTGCTCCACCTCGCCGAGCACGTAACCGGCCGGCAGCGCCCCGGACTGGATGCCGTCGAGCAACGCCGCATAGGCACGATCACCCATGGACGTGCGCTCGACAGGGAGGACCATGCCGCCAGTGTATACATAAGTGGCCTCATGCGGGCCACTTCTCGATCGCACCCCGCTGATTCGTATACATAGCCCCTCCATCCCCGGGCACGACTTCGGAGATCGCCGGGGACACCCCGCACGGCGAGGCCGAGGGTCGGCGTGTCGGCCTCGGACTCCGAAGTTGTGGCCGCGGGAAAGCCGTCTCAGGAGGCGGGGCGGGGCTCGCCGAGCTTCACCACGATCACTCCGGCGAGGACGAGCACGCCCCCGAGGGCCTGGAGCGGGCCCGGGAGCTGACCGAGCATTAGCCACCCGAAGAGCAGGGCCGCCACGACCTCCGCGAGCGCGACGAACGAGGCCAGGCGCGAGCCGAGCATCCGCGTCGAGACGATACCGAGCACGTACGCGAGGGCCGTGGCGATCACGCCGATCGCGAGGACCGGCACGAACCACGGCACCGCGCCGAACCGGTAGTCGACGTCGGCCGTCGTCCACGCGAACGGCAGCACGCCGACGAGCGCGGCGAGGCTCAGACCCACGGCCCCGAGCAGCAGACCGCTCCCCGCGAGCGCGATCGGCGGGATGCCGGTGTCGGCCCGCGCGGAGAGCACGAAGTAGCTCGCGGCCCCCACCATCGCCCCGAGCGCCCAGAGGACACCGACCACATTCACCTGCGCGCCCGTGACGATATCGAGCATCAACACGAGCCCGACGAAGGCGATGCCGGCACCGAGGACGCTGCGCCGCGTGGGACGTTCGCCCCTGCGCAGCCAGAGCCAGAGGAGCACAGCGACCGGGGCCGTGTACTCGATGAGCAGCGCGATCCCGACATCCATCACCGCGACGGCCTGGAAGTAGCAGAGTTGCGTGGCCGCGACGGCGAGGAGGCCGTACGCAGCGACCATCCCCGCGTTCCGGCGCAGGGCGCCCCACCGCCCGCGCAACGCGAGGACAGTGGGGATGAGCAGCACGAGCGCAGCGACCCACACGCGCACCGTGACGGCGGCGCCCGGCGTCCAGCCCGCGTCGATGAGTCCACGCGCCCACGCCCCGGAGGAGCCGAACGCGAAGGCGGCGGCGACAGCGAGCGGCAGGCCGAGGCGCACGCCGGTCCGGGTGCGCGGAGTGTCATCAGCCACAGCGCTCATGGGAGATGACGCTACGCCGCAGCGGAGTAAGCTGTCAACATGGTCTTCACCGATGACACCGAGGACGCACTGCGAGCGGCGGTCTGGCTTTCGAACTCGGCGGAAGACCCGGACACGCTCGTCGACATCGACGACGAGTTGACCTTCCTCCAGGTGTTCCCGTACACGGGACGTGTCGACAAGGACGCGGTCGAGCTCGACGACCTCCGCGCTCTGCGCCCGCGCCTCCGCGCCATGCTGCTCGCTCCGCGCGACGAGATGGCCGCGCACGTGAACGCCGCTCTCGCCCAGGTGCATCTGACCCCTCGGCTCGTGCGCCACGACGACCTCGACTGGCACCTGCACGGCCTCGCCGACGAGCGTCCGCTCGCCGAGCGCGTGCTCGTGGAGACCGCGATGGCCCTGATCGACGTCATCCGCACCGACGAGGG
The DNA here is from genome assembly GCF_002848265.1 of Zhihengliuella sp. ISTPL4. Taxonomy (GTDB): domain Bacteria; phylum Actinomycetota; class Actinomycetes; order Actinomycetales; family Microbacteriaceae; genus Microbacterium. The sequence continues at coordinate 3,034,365 of NZ_CP025422.1, read as the reverse complement.
CTCCCGGCTCACCGTCTGCGCGGACGAGACCTGCCAGGCGATCGCGCTCGACCTCTCGCGCAACCGCTCCAAGCGCTACTGCTCGACGAGCTGCGCCAACCGCAACGCCGTCGCGGCGTACCGCGCCCGCCGCGCCGCCGGCTGACCACGCCGCGCGCCCCGCTCGGAGACCGCAGACCGGAACGCGGTCCGAGCGGAATCGATGCTGCCCGCTCTTCACAAACGATTATCGATTAGTGTAGTGTCGCGAGCGGCCCTCCCTCATGCATCAGGAAAGGATCAACGATGATCAAGGCCCGAGTCCTCCCCCTCGTCGGCATCGCGGCGGTATCCGCCCTCGCCATCGCCGGCTGCTCGACCACCGCCGGTGGTGGCGGCGATGCCGACGGCGACGTCACCGTCCGCATGCTCGTGAACGTCACCCCGAACCTGACCGAGGAGTTCTGGAACGACCTCGTCGCCCCGTTCGAGGACGCCAACCCGAACATCGACGTCGTCATCCAGAACCCGGGCGCCGAAGGCGTCGAAGCCGCCGTGCCGCGTCTCCTCGCCGCCGGCGACGCTCCCGACGTCGTGCAGTCCATCGCCCCGACGACCAAGCTCGCTCCCGAGCTCGTCGACCTCTCCGAGTACGAGTGGGCGTCGTCCGGTCCGCTCGCCGATCAGTACTCGATCGACGGCAAGAACTACATGGCCGGCATCGGCGTACAGCTGCAGAGTCTCTTCTTCTACAACAAGACCGCCTTCGAGGAGGCCGGGATCACCGAGGTACCGACCACGGTCGACGAGCTCACCGAGGCCCTCGGCAAGCTCAAGGACGCCGGGTGGACCCCGGTCCAGACCGGCGGTGACTGGATGACCAGCCACACGCTGCAGGCGCTCGGACTGCCGACCATCATCGCCGACGATCCGGAGTGGTTCCAGGACATCTCAGCCGGCGAGGTCACGTTCAGCGAGACCTACGGCGACGCCGTGGAGACCTACGCGGACTGGGTGTCCGAGGGGTACATCCCCGCCGATGCCCTCGGCATCAAGTACCCGGACGCCGAACAGGCCTTCCTCTCCGGCAAGACCGCGGTGTACTCGATGGGCAGCTGGTTCGCCGGCACGCAGGCGAAGGCCGCCGACTCGGCCGACATCGGCGTCTTCCGCGCGCCCGCCATGAGCGCCGACGAGCAGCCCGCGATGGGCGCCAACATCGCCAGCCCGTACTCGATCCTCAAGGCGAGCAAGAACCAGGATGCCGCGGCGAAGCTCATCGAGTTCCTCACCACCGACCAGACCGCGGTGAGCGACCAGCTCGCGGTCGACGGCAACTTCCGCGACGGCTACGAGTACGACATGACCCCGCTCGGCGAGGAGCTGCTGCAGATCGTGGCCGACACCCCGGCTGAGGCCTACACGCCCACCGGCGGCGGCTACGGCGAGCGCACGCTCCCCGACGGTTACGCGGGCGAGATCAACACCCAGACCCAGGCTCTGCTCGGTGGCGCGCCCGCCGACCAGGTGCTGCAGGCGATGGACGACTGGTTCGCCGCCAACGCCGGCTGACCCTCGAGGCGTCGGGGAGGCTCTCTCCCCGACGCCTCCCCGGCGCTTCCCGCGCCCTCCCCCGAACGCGCCACCGAGAACGAGAGTGCCGCCATGACTCCGCCCACCACGACCGCGCCGCCCCCGGCCGCGGCCACCAGCCCGACAGGACCATCGACGCCGATGACCTCGCCCGCCCCACGCCGCCGCACCGCGCTGCAGCAGTGGCGCAACCGGATCCCCGGCATCCTCATGGGCGGCCCGGCCGTCGCGGTCTTCCTCGCGATGTTCGTCATCCCGATGATCCTCGCGGCGGTGCTCAGCTTCACCGACTGGAACGGGTACAGCCTCAACTTCAACTTCATCGGCTGGGACAACTACGTCAAGGCGTTCCGCAGCCCGCGCTCGACGCAGGCCGCGATCTTCACGGGCATCATCGCGGTGGTGGGCACGGTCCTCTGCAACGCCATCGGCCTCGCGATCGCCGCCCTCATCTCCGGGCCCGGCCGCTCGAACACGATCCTGCGCACGATCTTCTTCTACCCGTACGTGATCAGCGCCCTCATCATCGGCTTCCTCTGGTCGGCGATGCTCTCCCCCACCGGCGCCGTCAACGGCCTGCTCAGCACGCTCGGCCTCCCGGCGATGCCGTTCCTCACGGACCCGACCTTCGCCAAGGCGAGCGTGATCTTCACGATCGTGTGGTCGCACTTCGGCTTCAACATGATCCTGTTCCTCGCCGGCATCAAGTCCGTCCCCGCGGAGTACTACGAGGCGGCGACCGTGGACGGCGCCTCGCGGTGGCAGCAGTTCCGCTCCATCACACTGCCGCTGATCGCACCTGTCTTCACCGTGAACCTGGTGCTCACCCTCGTCGGGCTCCTCAAGGCGTACGACGTGGTGCTGTCGCTCACCGACGGCGGGCCTGCCGGCTCGACGCAGACCATCGTCTACCAGATCCTCAAGGACTCCTTCGCGAACTCGGCCCTCGGCTTCGGTGCCGCGCAGTCCATGATCCTCCTCATCGTCACCGCGGTCGTCGGCCTCGCCGTCACGCTGGTGCGACGCCGCGCCGAGCAGAAGGCGACCGACTGATGAAGCAGACCCGCAACCGCCCGGCCCTCGCCGTCAGCGCGATCCGGTGGATCGTCCTCGGCGTCGTCGCGATCACGATGCTGATCCCGATGTACACGATGCTGATCAACGCCTTCAAGCCGCAGGCCGACATCATCGAGAACCCGCTGCTGATCACTCCGCAGATGTTCACGTTCGACTACCTGTGGGCCGCGATCACGAGCAGCAAGTTCAACGTGATCGCCGCGTACGGCATCACGCTGCTGTTCGTCGTGCTCGTGAACCTGTGCTGCATCGCCCTCGCGGCGCCCGTCGCCTACGTCATCGCCCGCGGGCGGTCGAAGTGGCACCTCGGACTGCTGCTGCTCTTCGTCTCCGGGCTCTTCATCCCCGGCCAGGTCACGCTGATCCCCGTCGTCTTCGTGCTGCGGGTGCTCGGGCTCATCAACACGATCCCCGGGTTCATCCTGTTCGAGACCGCGGCGACCCTGCCGGTGACGATCTTCCTGTTCACGGCCTACCTCCGCAGTGTGCCGCGCGACATCGACGAGGCGGCGTCGCTGGACGGCGCCGGTCCCATCCGTGCGTTCTGGGCGTGCATCTTCCCGATCATGAAGCCCGTCGTCGCGACCGTCGTGGTGCTCAACTCGATCGGGGTGTGGAACGACTTCGTGAGTCCGCAGATCATCCTCGGTCCGAGTTCCGGGATCTACACGGTGACCACGGGCGTCTACGCGGCGGTCGGACAGTTCTCGACCGACTACACGCAGGTGTTCCCGACCCTCCTGCTGGCCGTGCTGCCTGCGATGGTGTTCTTCATCGTGATGCAGCGCCACATCATCGGCGGCCTCGTCGCCGGAGCGACGAAGGGATGACCGTGCCGGAGACCCCGCTCACCCGTCCGCTGCGTGCGATCCCGGCCTGGGCCGTGCTGCAACGCCGGCTCTTCGCCGAGGTCGAGGAGGCCCGCCGCCTCTTCCGCGACCGCTACACGCTGCCGGACGGCCGCCTTCGTGGCGTCGCCGAGTTCATCGACCGCGACGGCGTGGACGACCTGTACGAGCCCTTCTTCAACTGGCCCGCGTTCTACCTGCTCGGAGGCTCCGACGAGGTCCTCACCGACGCCAAGCGGCACTGGGAGGGCGTGACCGTCCAGCTCGCGGAGGCCGGAATGCTCGCCGACGAGTACGACAACGGCTACGACTGGTTCCATCAGGGCGAGTCGCTGCTGTTCCTCGCCGGCATCTGCGCCGCCGACCCGGCCGACACCGCGTTCGCCGCGCGAGCCGGCCGTTTCGCCGCGCTCTTCACCGACCCCGCGAAGGGCAACTACGACGCGGAGCGCAACATGATCCGCTCGCCGCACAACGGAGCCCTCGGCGCCCGCGAGGGGCTGGACGAGAAGATCGTGCCGTACTCGGCCGATCGGGACGAGATGCGCCCGTACGGTCTGCCGCTGCACGGCCTGGAGGGCATCGCCTCCTGGGACGACCTCGCCGACCCCGCGCACGCGCAGCGGATGGCGGAGGAGATGCAGCGCCGGGCTGCCGGCGACATCGCCGTGAACCTCGCCGCGACCTCCCTTGCCGCCAACCGCTGGCTCTACGACGGCGACGAGGAGACGGCCGCGTGGATCCGCCGGTACGTCGACGGCTGGCGTGCGCGCGCGGACGGCGGCCTGCTCCCCGACAACGTCGGCCCGGACGGCACGGTCGGCTCCCTCCACGACGGCCGCTGGTGGGGCGGCCACTACGGCTGGGCCTGGCCGCACGGGCTGCACTCGGTCGGCATGAGCGCCCTGATCGGTGCCCTCAACCACGCGCTCGTCACCGGCGACGACGGCGCCCTCGACCTCGTGCGCACCATGCTCGACACCGTCCTCGCCGAGGCGCGCAGCGGCAGCGTCGCGGAGTCCACGTACAGCCTGCGCGGCGGGTGGATGGCCCGGCTCGGCGCCGCCGCCACCGAGCCCGCCCTGCTGGTCCCCTACCGCCACGGCGCGGACGGCTGGTTCGACTATGGACCGCTGCAGCTCGACCTCCCACTCTGGCTCTGGTGGTGGTCGCGTCGCGCGTCCGACCGGGAGCGGCTGGAGACGGCGATCGCCGGCCTCCCCTCCTCCGCCGACCTCGTCGCGCCGTTCCGCGACAAGGAGGAGGCGGGTCACGAGGCCGGCTGGTTCGCGTATCTCTCCGGCGACCTCCCGGACTATCCGGTGCGGGCATTGGAGATGGCGCTCGGCCAGGTGGCACGCCGCGCCGCCATGATGCTCGCCGACGACCGCGACCCCGACGCCGCACACCTGCACTTCTGGCAGCGCGTGAACCCCGTGGTGACCGAGGTGCTCACCCAGCTCGTCGGCGGCGCACCGCAGGTGCTCTACAACGGCGGACTCGGATTCACGGCTCTCCGCTACGAGGACGTCGACCGTGCGCGGCCCGGGCTCCCGGAGGATGTCGCGGCGCTCGTGCACCGCCTCGACGACGACGGCATCGGCGTGCAGCTCGTGAACACCTCCACGGTCCACACCCGCACCGTGCGGGTGCGCGGCGGGCGCTTCGGTCTCGACCGGATCGTCCGGGTCACGGCCACCGGCCAGGAGCCCGGCTTCTGGCCCGGAGCGTCGGGCACCTACACGGCCCCGGACGCCCCGACCGTCACCACGACCCTCGACGTGGACGACGACCTCGTGGTGACCCTCCCCCCGGCGCACACCGCCGACCTCGACCTGACCATCGCGCGTGCGACCGGATCGCCGCGCCACCTGTTCCCTGAAGGAGACGCATGAGCGCCGATCTGATCCGACCCGACTTCGCCCTGCCCGTGCGGGGTGGGGCCTACCAGCGGCCCTCGCGCGACGTGGTCGACTCCTTCGACGCGATCTCCTCCGCCACCGCGTGCGCCAAGCTCCACGGACTCGGGATCCGCCGCAGCTACATCGACGGACCGGAGCCGCTGAGCCTCGGCCAGCGCGTCGTCGGCTCGGCGCTGACCCTGCAGTTCATGCCGCAGCGCGAGGACATGGCCTCGGGCGACGGCCAGGAGTACGCCGAGCGGCACACCGCCCTGTGGCACGTGCTCGAGGCCGTGCAACCCGGCGACGTGCTGGTGATCCAGGCGTACGGCAGCCGCTTCTCCGGGTGCATCGGCGACATCCTCGCGCGCTACTTCGCGCGCAAGGGCGGGGCCGGGATCGTGGTGGACGGCCGCATCCGCGACGCCGGCCGCATCCGCGAGCTCGGGATCCCGGTGTGGTCGACGGGCACGACCCCGCACTACGCCTCGCAGTCGGAGCTGGTGCCGTGGGCGTACGACGTGCCCGTCGCGGTGGGCGGGGCCCTGTGCATGCCGGGCGACCTCGTGGTCGCGGACGACGACGGCCCTGTCGTGGTGCCACAGGCCATGGCGCCGCAGGTCGTGGACGACGCGCGCGATCATGAGGAGTGGGAGGTGTTCAGCCGCCGCCGTCTCGACGAGGGCGCACGCCTGAGCGACTACTACCCGTTGACCCCCGACAGCCGCGAGGAGTACGAGGCATGGCGTTCCGTCCAGAGCTCCGTCCGCTGAATCCCGAGGGCGCCGCGCGCGACGACGTCGGACTGGGGTGCGCGCCGATCGGCAACCTCTTCGCCCCCGTGCCCGACGGCGACGCGGTGGCGACCGTGCAGGCCGCGCTCGCCCGCGATGTCCGTTTCTTCGACACCGCACCGCTGTACGGCTCGGGCGAGAGCGAGCGGAAGCTCGGCCTCGCCCTGCGCGGCGTGCCGCGGGACGACTACGTGATCGCGACGAAGGTCGGCCGGGTGCTGGTCGATGCGGACGGCCGCCCCGTCGCGGGCGCCGCGAGTGGGCACGACTCCGTCGTCGACCTCAGCAGGGACGGCGTGCGGAGGAGCCTCGACGGCAGCCTCGCCCGGCTGGGTGTCGATCGCGTGGACGTGCTGCACCTGCACGACCCCCTGGACGTGGAGGCGGCGTTCGCCACGGCACTCCCGGCCCTCGTCGAGCTGCGCGACGAAGGGGTGGTGCGCGCGATCAGCGTGGGCCTGGGTCGGCTCGACCCCCTGGAGCGCTACGTCGCCGAGGCGCCGCTCGACGTGGTGATGGAGGCCGGTCGGCTCACGCTGCTCGACCGCACCGCCCTGGACCGGCTGCTGCCGACCGCGGCGGCCCGCGGCATCGGGGTGCTCGCGGCCGCCGTGTTCAACTCCGGCATCCTCGTCGACCCGGTCGGCTCGCCGTTCTTCGAGTACAAGCCCGCACCCCCGGAGCTCCGGGAGCGGGCGCTGCGGTTGCAGGCCGTGTGCGCCGCGTATGGCGTGCGCCTCGCGGATGCCGCAGTGCAGTTCCCGCTGTGGCACGGCGCGGATGCGGTGGTCGTCGGGGCGCGGACCCCCGCCGAGGTGCACGCTTTCGTGGACGGCCTCGACGCCGCGCTGCCCGCCGCACTGTGGGACGCCCTCGATGCGGAGGCCGCATGACCGCGCGGCCCGGGAGCTGACGTGCGGGTCGTCGACGCCCATGTGCACGTCTGGGATGTGGACGCCGTCCCGATCCCGTGGTTCCGCGATGACCTCGGCCTTCCCCGCCACGCCGCGGCCGCAGACCTCGCGCGGGAGCTGGCGGACGCCGGCGTCTCCTCCGCCATCGCCGTGCAGGCGGCGGACTCGGTGGCGGAGGCGGAGTGGCTGACCGCGACGGCCGCCCGCGACCCGTTCCTGCGGCGCGTGGTGCTGCAGTTCACCCCCGCGCCGGGACGAGCCGCCGGCGCCACGGGGGTCGCGTTCTCTCCCGCCGTGGTCGGCGTGCGCGCCGCGGTGCCGCAGTTCGCCGCGGATCTCTCGGATGTGGACGGCCTCGACGCCCTCGCCGCCCACCTCGGCGCGACCGCCCGCACCCTCGAACTGCTCATCCGCCCGGACCAGCTGCCCGCCGCCGCCGCCCTGTCCCGACGGCACCCCGACACCGCGATCGTCGTCTGCCACCTCGGCCTCGGCGCCCGGACGGCCGATGGCGCATGGCTCTCCGCCCTCGCCGAGGCCGCGTCGGCTCCGGGGGTGTCGGCGAAGGTCTCCGGGCTCGACCTCACGGCGCGCGGGTCGGACGAGTCGCGGGAACTGCTGCGCTCCGCCTTCGCCCTCTTCGGCGCGGATCGACTGATGTACGGCAGCGACTGGCCGATGTCCACGCGGACAATGACCTACGGGGAGGTTCTCGCCGCGACCCGGCGGGCTCTTCCTCCGCTCTCCGCTGCCGAGGCTCGAGCATTCTGGGCCGGCACCGCCGACCGCCTCTCCCCCTTCGCTACCTGACCCCGGTCGCAGATCCACGCCCTGTCCCAAGGACTCCCGGCGTCCGTGCGGCCTCGGCACCACGCAGCGACCTCGCGCGGAGGGAGGGCGCGGATCAGGCGGGGTCGTCGAGGAGGGTGCCGGCGGCGTGGGCGCGGAACAGGGCGGACGCGGCCTCTTCGTCACCGGCATCCAGCACGTCGAGGAGCCCTTCGTGCCAGTCGGCGACCTCGTGCCAGTCTCCCGTGAAGGTGGGATCACCCAGCACGTGCATGACCCGCAGGCTCGGCTCCAGGAGGTCCCACATGCGGGGGAGGTACACGTTGCCGCTGGCCTCGATCACCGCACGGTGGAAGGTGAAGTCGAGCTCGCGGAACCGGGCGAGGTCCTCCGCCTCGGCCGCCTCGTGCATCTGCGTAATGAGGCCGACGAGCTCGGCCCGGCGGGCGGGGTCCAGCGCCCCACAGGCCAGCCGACCGGCGAGCCCCTCCAGCTCGACCCGGGCGACCTTGGCCTGCGCCGCCTCTTCGGCGGAGTAGCTGGCGACGAAGTTGCCCTGATGCCGCACATGCGACACAAGACCCTCGTGGGCGAGCCGCTTGAGGGCGTCGCGGACGGGCGCCTGGCTCACCTGCATCTGCCGGGCGAGCTGCGATTCCACGAGCTGCTCGCCGGGGGCCAACGTGGAGTCCTTGATCATCGCCTTGATGAGCGCGTAGATCTGATCCGACAGCAGTCCGCGCTGCAGTCCGGCCGTGCCGAGAGCATCCGTCATGACCATCAGTCTACGTCCATTATCGACTATCGCTAATGGACGCGGCCGTGCGCCAGGCATCCGCGATGAGGGCGGATCCGCGCGGGGTCGGGTGCACGCCGTCCGGCGCGAGCTCGGCGACCGGATACTCCTGCGCTGCGGCCGTGAACACCTCGTGCAGGGGGACGAACGCCGCCCCGTGTTCCGCGGCGAGAACCCGCACCGCCGCCCGTTTCCCGTCGAGGTCGTCGAGCCACGCGCGCTGCTCCTCCGTCACCGGGAGGAAGTACGGCTCCATGAGGATCAGCCGCGGGGCGTGCGCCGACACCGCGCGGCCGAGGAGGTCGCCGAGCGTCGCGGCGAAGTCCTCGGCCGGGGTCGGGTCGTCGCTGTCGAACCGCCGCCACATGTCGTTCACGCCGACGTACACGGTCAGCAGCTCCGGGGCGGTCGGCATAAGCTCCGCGTCCCACCGGGCGGCGAGGTCGCGGGCGCGGTCCCCGGCGATCCCGAGGTTGCGGACCGTGGCTCCGGCGGCCTGCAGCTCGGGGGCGAGGAGCGACACATAGCCGTCCCCGAAGGACTCCGGGTCGGAGCGATCGCGCCCCGCGTCGGTGATCGAGTCTCCGATGAAGGTCACCCGCATCGTGGCACGTCCTGTTCGTCGTTCTTGAGCTTCGGTCGCACCGAGATCGGGAGCTCGACGCTCGCGCCAGCGTACGTCACGGTGAGCGTGTGGTGCGGGCGCACCTTGCTGCTGTCGAAGCCGCTGACCATGTCCGCCGTCACCTGCTGGGTGGTGCGGGATCCGTCGCTCCAGTCCACGCCCAGCACCATGCCGGTCACGTCGAGCTCCTCGCCGCGCACGTAGCGGGTCTTCGGGTCGGCTTCGGGCGCCCAGCAGATGCCGGTCACCGTCGCGGGCGGCGGTGTCGGCCGGACGGCCAGGGTGCTCGTCTTGCCGTAGTGGTAGACGTTGAAGAAGCCGTCCGCACCGATGCGGAGGTTCTCCCGCGCGTCGACCATGTTCCACACGGTCACATCGTCCACCCGGAGCACGATGCGGGTGCCGCCGTCCTCCGCGACGGCGCCGAACTCGATGCGGTGCGTGGAGTTCGGCTCGATCACCGTGTTGGGGATGGTGTCGAGCATGGTCTGTCCCGGAGTCCAGCTTTGGAACTCGATCACGTCCTCCTTGATCACTGCGACGTAGCCGGTGTTGGAGTTCTGCCAGGCGGGGAGGCCGGTCTGGTCGGAGCGCGCCTGGAAGCCGTACCAGCCGCCGTCGAAGGCGCCGAACTCCGCCTCGAACTGCAGCAGGGTATCGCCGAAGCGCTCGGCCTCGTAGCCGTGCACACCCTGGCCGCTGATCACGACGCCCGTGTCGTCCACGGTGATGAGGTCGGATTGGCTCCAGTTCGCGCCGTCCTTCAGCTGGCCGTCGAGGCGGGTGGTCGGATACTCGGCATCGTCCACGGTCACGGTGACCGTGTCACTGAGGCTCGGGTCGGCGACCGAGGTCGCGGTGATCGTCGCGGTGCCCGCCGTCACCCCCGCGATGCGTCCGCCGGAGACCGTGGCGACCTCCGGTGCGTCGGTCGTCCAGGTGACCCGGGCGTCGCTGGCGTCCTCCGGGGCGACCGCGGCCGCGACGGACCGCCGCTCCCCCACGGTCAGTCCCACAGCGTCGGCGTCCAGGCTCACGCCCGTGACCGGCACCCCGGAGAGCGAGAACCCGATGTCGTCGAAGTCGAGCGAGGCGTAGTTCTCCACGTAGAACCCGACCCGACCCGCCTTGCCGGGACCGGGGTCGGCGCCTTCCAGCGCGATCGCCCCATTGACGGAGATGCGGATCTGTCCGTCCTGCACCGCGATGCGGACATGCGAGGTCGCCCCGGGGGTCAGGCCCTGCGCCGCGGGCACGACCTTCTCGGCGACGACCTTCCAGGCGTCGTCGAAGATCGTCCAGGTCGGCCCGGCCGCGGTCTGACGGAAGCGGATGTAGCCGCCGCCCTTGCCGTTGCGGTCGTAGACGATGAGTCCCGCGTTGGCTGGGGTCGTGGCCGGCGCCGTGACGTCGAAGTCGAGCACGAACTCCGTGAAGTCCCGCGGCAGGATGCTGTTGGCGCCCTTGAGGATGCGGTACACCTTGTCGCCCGACGCATCCACCTGGATGCTGCGGTTCGGGTCGGTCGGCCAGCCGTTCGCCCCCGACTCGAAGTCGGTGAAGTGCAGCACGCCGTCGCCCTCCTCGACGATCACCTCGATGGTCGCGGTCTTGGTGGCGTCCGCCTTCGCCGTCGCCGTGACCGTGGTCGTGCCGGGTCCCATGCCGAGCACCACGCCCTTGTCGTTGACGGAGGCGACGGCGGTGTCGGCCGAGGCGTAGGTCACCGCGGCGTCGTCGGCGTTCCAGGGCAGCGGCACGGCGCGCACGCGCACCTCGTCGCCCGCGTCGATCGTGAGCGTGTCGCTGTCGAACGCGATGTCCTCGAGCGGGATCGTCTGCGGCTGCTGCGTCTGCCCGATCTCACCGTCGACGCCGATCTCGCCGAACGCGATGGCCTCGAAGCCCGGGATCTGGTCGAACACGGCCGCATCGGCCTTCAGCGTGTAGTCGCCGTTCGCGGCGTCCACGAAGCCGGGGTCGGCGTCGGCCACCCAGTTGTCCTCGTAGTTCAGGAGGTTCTTCCCGTCCTTCGCGCCGTGCTCGTTGACGCCGGCCATGCGGGCCCGGTTCGGGTTCCACACGACGTTCTCCGCGAACGTGCTGTGGTTCGGGAAGTGGTGGTCGTCCTCGAAGAAGTGCGCGAGTTCGGGGTACTTCGTCAGGTACGGCGTGCCGACGAAGTCGTTGTTGTCGGCGAACACCTTCTCCCACGCCGGCATGTAGTCGCGGTCGACGACATTGCCCTCCTGATCGCCCATCCACTGCTCGTAGTTGTCGTACGGGGCGTAGGCGTCGACGAAGACGTTGTTGCGGGCCTCGATGTAGTCGGCCGAGCCGCTCTTGATCGCGCCGTTGCCCATGTTCACGAACACGTTCTTCTCGATCGTGAGGTCCCACGTGAAGTTGTCGGCGTAGATGCCCTCCACGCCCGCCATGCCGACGCCGATGTCGTGGAAGTAGTTCTCCCGGAACACGTGGCCGCGCTGCTGCGGGGTCTTGCCGGAGTTCATGTAGATCGCCCCGAGGTCGTGGAACTGCTTGCAGACGTCGTACACCTCGTTGCGTTCGAACAGGTGGTCGTTGCCGTGCACGATGATCCCGGGGTGGGGAGCGTCGTGGATCTCGTTGTCCCTGGCGATGTTGCCGACGCCGTCGAACATCACACCGGGGTTGTAGGCCTTGTGGTAGTAGGCGAAGTCGGCGATCTCGGAGTTCTCGACCCGGTTGCGGCCGGGCTCGAGCGTCGTCTTGTCGCCGCCCTGGAGCACCACGCCGACGCCGCCGACGTGCGCGAGCCGGCTGTCGGTGACCGCGTGGTCGCGGCCGCCGCGGTTCACCGGGATGCCGTCGTAGGTGTAGCGACCGGGCGAGTTGATGAGCACGCCGCCGTCGGTGAAGTTGCGGATGTCGCTGTGCGAGATCGTCACGTGCGAGCCGCCGAGGATCACCGCGGCCGTCGCGCGTCCGTACTCCATCACGAGGTCGTCGAAGTTCACGTAGGAGGCCCCGTCGGCGCGGAGCATCGGCTCGTCGAGCGTCGTGACCGTCACGGCGCCGCGGCCGGACGTGAAGGCCGCGTTCGGGATGAGGTACAGCTTCCCGGCGTCACGGTCGATGTAGTACTCGCCGGGGGCGTCGAGCTCCTCCAGCAGGTTCTGCGCGAAGTGGAAGTCGGGGAACCAGCTCTTCATGATCCCGGACATCTCGCCGTAGCGGAGGGTGATGGTCTTCGCCGCGGTGTCGATGCTCTCGATCTTGTTGTACGACCACTCCCAGCTGTACCCGAAGATGCCGTCCAGCCACACGTCCTCGGCCTGGGTCCAGTACTTCGGGCGGTCGTAGCCGTAGCTGAACGTGCCGCCGCGCTCCTGCAGGTCGGCGTCGTTGCGGTCGGGGCCGGCGTCGATGATGTCGCCCATCTGCACGGTCGGGGTGGCCGCGTCGGCGTTGGGCCACCGCGCGAGCGTCATGCCCTGGCCGTCGATGAACAGCTCCATGGGCGGGGTGGTGCTGACGTCGTTGGCCTTCCAGTAGCCGTGGCGGCTGAGCTGGCCGTAGTCGGTGATGCCGAGGTCGGCGAGGTCGATCCCGACCACGCGGTCGCGGGCACCGGCGTCGATGATGCGGTCGGTCACCGCTGCGTCATCCACCGGGGCGAACTGGTCGCGCGGCAGCTCGCGTCCGCCGGTGAGGGTGGCGGTCTCGCCGGGGTACGAGCGATAGGTGATGGGGGCGTCCGCGGTACCCGAGTCCTGCGCGCCGATCTCGAACGACGCCGAGCGGGGGTACGTGCCCTCCCGGAGGTACACCGTGAGGCCGTCGTCCGGGAGCGCCGAATCCGCCTTCAGCGCGCGGATCCGGTCGCGGGCGCCTTCCAGCGTCGCGAGGGGGTCATCGATCGTGCCGGAGGCCGTGTCGTCACCTCCCGGCGCGAGGTAGAGGGCGTCATCGTCCGCGGCCGCTGCCGCCGACGGGACCGCCGCAGCGAGGGCGGATCCGAACACCGCCGCCAGGGTCAGGCTTGCCAGTACACGCTTCATCGCGTCTCCGAACTGTCGCTTCCCGCACGGCCGATGCGCGCGGCGCCGCGGGAGCGGCTGCTCCGACCGTAGCCAATCGATAATCGACTAGCAAGGATCGATACTGATCGTTTCGGTCCTCGCTGTGTCAGGACGCGCGCCCCACGCGGAGCAGGTGCGCCTAATACTCTCGGGCCGCGAGGAAGGACGTCGGGATGTGCCCGATCGCGAGGATCACCGCGGCGAGCGCGATCCACGGGTTCTGCAGCCAAGCCGCTGTGCCGAGGAAGGCGGCCACCGGCGCGAGGGCCATCGGGACCGGGATGCCGAAGACGGTGTCGAACAGCGCCGACGCGGGCCGGCCGCGACGGAGGTAGCGGATCCAGAGGGCCCCGTATGCAAGCACCGCCAGCGCCACCGGCACCGCCCATCCCCACGCGATCGGGCCGGCCGCCGTGATCGCCGGGACCGTCATGCAGAGCGCCTGCCCTGCCCTCTCGAACACGAGGAGCACTCGGGGTACCGCGGGGCCCTCGAGCTTCGGTCTCGGCGGGAAGGGGATCAGCAGGAGGTTCGGCAGGGAGATCGCGAGACTCACCGCCAGGCCGAGCAGTGAGAACCCCATGTCGCGATCGTACCGAGGGCTCCTCCCGGGGAATCAGTTCACAAAACGAACACTTTCCACCACTTTCTGACTATTGCGCTCTCCAGTTGACTTCGCCGCAATCTGCCGGAAATACTGAGGAAGCCCGAGACCGCACCGCGAGAGTGCGGACACATCACCCCAGGCCAAGGATGACCTAGATGACAGAACAGACCATTTCCTCACAGATAGGAACAGGTCGCCGGCCCCGTCGCCTCTCGGACGGGATGTTCGCGCTCCTCCTCACGGCTCCCGGCCTCGCGCTCCTCGCCGCCGTCGTCGTGTACCCCCTGATCACGGCGCTCATCACCGCGTTCTACAAGCAGAGCCTCGTCGAGCCCGGCCGCGAGTTCGTGGGCTTCCAGAACATCGTCGACGTGCTGACGGGCGAGTTCTTCCCCCTCCTCACCCAGACACTCGTCTTCACCCTCGGCACGACCATCGCGCCGTTCGTGATCGGCTTCGGTCTCGCCCTGGCCCTGAACACGCGCATCCGCGGCGCCAAGGTGCTCCGCGGCCTCATGCTCATCCCGTGGCTGATCCCCGGGGTAGTCGTGTCGTTCCTCTGGATGTGGATCTTCAACGCCAACTACGGCGTGCTCAACGCCGCCCTGGAGACCGTCGGCCTCATCGACTCCCCCCAGGCGTGGCTCGCGAACCCCACCACCGCCATGATCGCCGTGATCGTCGCGAAGACCTGGCAGTCGTTCCCCTGGATGATGGTCATGCTCCTCGCCGGTCTGCAGACCGTGCCGATCGAGCTGCACGAAGCCGCCGAGATCGACGGCGCCGGCACCATCCGCCGCTTCTTTTCCATCACGGTCCCGCAGATGAGCGGCATCATCGGCCTCGTGATCCTGCTGGAGTTCATCTGGAACTTCCAGCACTTCGACATCATCTACGTCCTCACCGGCGGCGGTCCCGCCGGCTCCACCCAGACGTTCGCGACCGCGGTGTACGAGACCGCGTTCGACGGCTTCGACCTCGGTCACGCCGGGGCGATCGGCCTGCTCTGGATGATCCTGCTGATGGCGCTCGTCGTCGTCTACGTCCGCCTGTCCGAGAAGGGAGAGAAGCGATGACCGCCGTGCTGACCGAAGAGACGGTGGCCGCCGTCTCCGCCCCACCCGCCGCGCCCCGCCGTCGGCGCCACCGCGCCGACCGCCGCGCCTCCACCGTGAGCGCCTGGATCGCCGTCGTCGTCTTCGGCGGGTTCGCCCTGCTGCCCGTGTACTGGCTGCTCGCGACCTCGCTGACCCCGCGCACCGAGGTGTTCAGCTATCCGCCGAAGCTGTTCCCCACCGAGATCACGTTCGAGGCCTACGCCGCCCTCGCGAACAACCCGGCCCTGTTCGGCTACCTCCGCAACAGCATCGTCGTCTCCGTCATCACCGCGATCCTCTCGGTCCTGGTGTCGGCGTACATGGGCTACGCGTTCTCGAAGTTCCGCTACCGCGGCCGCCGCAGCCTCATGTACTTCGTGCTGGCGTCGCAGATGTTCCCGCAGGCGCTGCTGCTCATCACCCTGTACGCGGTGTTCTCGGCCTACGGCCTGCTCAACACCTACACGGCGCTCGTGCTGTCGTTCACGACGTTCACGCTGCCGCTGTGCGTGTGGATGCTGAAGGGCTTCTTCGACACGATCCCGGACGAGCTCATCGAGGCCGCCCGCGTCGACGGCGCCTCCCGCATGCGCATCATCCACTCCATCGTGCTGCCGCTGGCCGCGCCCGGCCTCATCGCCGCCGGACTGTTCGCCTTCGTCCGCGGCTGGAACGACTTCATCTTCGCCCTCACCCTCGCCGGTCCCGACAAGCAGACCCTGCCGCCCGGCCTCGTCAACACGTTCATCGGCGAGGCGTCCACCGCCTGGCCGGAACTCATGGCGGCTTCGCTCGTGGTCTCGCTCCCCGTGGCCATCGCGTTCATCGCCCTGCAGCGCTTCCTCGTCGGCGGACTCACCGCCGGCGCGGTCAAGGGCTGACCCGCACCACCCCCTCATCCGCAGTCCCTCGAAGAAGAGAGAGCACCCCCATGTCCGAGAACACCACCGTCTCCCGTCGCCAGCTGCTGCAGTTCGCCGGGCTCGGCGCCGCCGGTCTCCTCCTCGCCGGTTGCATGCCGAGCGGCGGCGGCAGCGGCAGTCCGTCCTCCTCCCCCGGCGCCGGGCTCGGCGCGGGCGACTTCACCGCCACCGACTTCTCCTTCTCCAGCTGGTCGCTCACCGAGGAGGCCGCCGCCCCGGCGACCCGCGCGCTGCTCGACGGCTACAAGAAGACCAACGACGTCGGCATCACCGAGGTCTCCTTCCCCTACAACGAATACTTCAAGCAGCTCATGCTCCAGGTGCGCGGCGGCCAGTTCACCGGCGCCGCCCACGTCGACGTCGCCTGGCTCGCCTCGCTGGCCGCGCTCGGCAAGCTGGAGGACGTCTCGGCGCTCACGAAGGGCCGCGGCTACACCGCCTCGAGCCTGGAGGCCACGCAGCTCGACGGGAAGCAGTACGCGTTCCCGTGGACCATCGGCGCGATCGGCCTCATCACCAACTCCGCGCTCCTGAAGAAGGCCGGCATCTCGGAGTTCCCCACCACCGTCGACGACTTCGAGGCGGCGCTGAAGAAGCTCAAGGGCCTCGGCGGCGGGCTCATCCCCTACGCCGCCTCGACCAAGGCCGCCCAACTCAAGGACGTCCTCATCTGGATGCAGACGTTCGGCAGCGACCTCGTCAAGGACGGGAAGGTCACGATCGGCGACGACGCGAGCATCGAGGCGGTCACCTGGTACAAGTCGCTGTACGACCAGGGGCTCATCGCCGCCGACGTCGACCGCTTCGACGCCCGCTCCCTGTTCTCCCAGGGCCGCGCCGCGATCTACGACGACGCCCCCGTCGGCCGCGCGTCGGTCACGAAGGACTCGCCGGATCCCGACCTCGCCTCCAAGCTCGTGCCCGAGTCCCGGCCCGTGCTGAAGAAGGGCGACACCCCGCGCGCCCTCGTCTGGGGTGGCGCCATCGCCATCGTCGGCGGCGGCTCCGGCGACAGCACCCGCACGGCAGCGGACTTCGGCCAGTGGGCGACGAGCGACCTGGAGGCGGTGCTCGGCGACTACGAACTGCGCGGCCTGCCGCCCGTGACCGAGGAGGCGCAGGCCTCGAAGGAGGTGGCGTCCGACGCGTTCGGTGCGCGCTTCGCCGAGAAGATCACGGCGACCGCCACCACCAACCCGTTCTGGCAGTACCCGCAGTACGCCCAGATCGAGACCGTGATCGCCGACCGCGTGCAGGCCGTCCTCGTCGGTCAGCAGAGCGCCAAGGACGCGATGGCGCAGGCCGGCGACCAGGCGCAGAAGCTGCTGGGCTGAGGAGCATCGCCATGACCCTCCGCTGGAAGGCCGGCGCCACCGCTGCCGCCGCCCTCGCCGCGCTCGTGCTCGCCGTACCGGCTCCGGCCGCCGCCGCGACCCCCGACGTCGAGACCGTGCCCGTCACGGTCGACAGCTCCAACCAGTCCGGCTGGTGGAACCCGCTCGTCGTCGACGGCGACGAAACGTACTTCGCCTACAACGTGCCCGGTTCGGTGGCGGCGAAGCACCAGGTGAACCTGGCGGTCCGCGCCGCCGACGGCACGTGGACATCGGGCTGCCTGCGCCTGGCGACCGGGGCCTGCGTCGAGTACGCGGACGACAACGGCCACAACCAGCCGTCGATCGCGATCGACGGCGACGGATACATCCACGCGTTCGTCTCGATGCACCACGAGCCGTGGAAGTACTTCCGCTCCACCGCGCCGTACGACGCGACCTCGCTCGTCGACGCGAGCGCGGAGATGCCCGATGCCGGGGCCGCGGTCTCCTACCCGGTCACGGCGCAGGGAGCCGACGGCGACATCTGGCTCATGGTGCGCATCGGCGCGGACCCGCAGGCTCGCCGCGACGGGGTGCTGTACCACTACGACCCCGCCGCCGGGACGTGGACCCGCGAGACGACGATCGCCGCCGCCGTGAACCACTCCTTCTACCCGGACGACCTCGAGGTCGACGCCGGCGGCAAGGTGCACGTGCTGTGGGAGTGGGGCCCATGGCCCGCCGATCCCTACCGCCACCTCGGCTCGTACGCGGTGTACGACCCGGCCGCGGGCGGCTTCCGGGACGTCGCCGGGCAGGCGCTGCCGACCCCGATCCGCCCGGACACCCCCGGCGCCGTCGTGTGGCGCGGCTATGAGCCCGGCGAGACCATCGGCGACGCCGTGCCCGCGGTGCAGACCGCGAAGATGGCCCTGGCCGACGGCGAGCTCGTCGGCGTGACCTACCGGTATGCGGACGAGACCGAGAACGCCTTCGACGTGCGGTGGGCGACCTGGAACGGCTCCGCCTGGACGAGCGAGACCCTCGTGGACACGGATGCCCTCGGTGGCGGCGTGCAGACCATCGCCGCCCTCGACACGACGACCGCGGGCGGTGAGACCCGCGTCTACGCCGTGGTGTCGGTGCAGGACTGCGGCATCACCCGCAGTCAGACGGTGCTGCTGACCGCCGGAGCGTCCGGATGGACCGCCGACACCGTGGGCGATCCGGTCGTCGGCCAGCAGCGGCTCCGCGCGGCGACCCGCACGGACGGCACCGACGTCGTCTACCTCAGCGCCCCCGCTGTTCCCAGCGGCGGGACGCTGCGGCATGCCGAGATCCCGCGCGACGGCCAGCCGGGAGCGACCACCCTCCCTGCCATCGTCGCCTCGCTCCGAGGCGACGCCGGCGGTGAGAACCTGGCGCTCGGCGGCACCGCGACGGCGTCGTCCCAGCTCCGCGCCGACACCGGCCCGGAGAAGGCGATCGACGGCGGCTGCACGGATGCGAGCCGGTGGATCTCGGCGACCTCCGACACCCAGCCGACCATCACGGTCGCGTGGGACGAGGCCGCGCCGCTGGACGTCGTCCGAGTGCGCAGCGGCTACACCGTCGGCCCGCCGCAGACGTCGGTACTGCGCGACTTCACCGTGCAGCTCCGGACCGCAGGCGGCTGGGTGACGGTCGGCACCATCGCCGACAACACCCAGACGACGGTCGTGGTCGATGCCCAGGGGCGGACGGCCGATGCCGTCCGCCTCGTCATCACCGACCCGTCGGACTCCGCCACCGACGTCGCCCGCGTCTACGAGATCGAAGCGATCGCCGCTCGCTGAGCGGCATCACCACCCCTCCCGAAAGGAACCCATCCCATGCGCACCCAGACCGTCGAAGCCGACATCATCGTCGTCGGCGGCGGCCTCGCCGGAGTGAGCGCCGCCGTCGCGGCCGCCCGCCTCGGCCGACGTACCGTGCTGATCAACAACCGGCCGGTGCTCGGCGGCAATTCCTCCTCGGAGGTGAGGGTCTGGGTGTGCGGCGCGACCGCCCACGGCAACCAGCGGTGGGCGCGGGAGACCGGGATCATCGGCGAGATGTACCGGGAGAACCAGTTCCGCAACCCCGAGGGCAACCCCGTGTACTGGGACGACGTGGTGCTCGACATCGTGCGCCGCGAGCCCAACCTCACGCTGTTCCTCAACACCGAGGTCCTCGAGGCCGAGGCCACCGGACCCGACGACGCCCGTCGGGTCCGGTCGGTCACGGGCTGGACGATGGGCTCGGAGATCCGCACGGTCTTCCGCGGTCCCCTGTTCCTGGACTGCACGGGCGACGGGCTGGTCGGCCGGCTCGTCGGCGCCCGGCATCGGCTGGGCAAGGAAAGCCAGAGCGAGTTCGGCGAGGACTGGGCGCCCGAGCAGCCCGTGCGCGAGTTCCTCGGCTCGACGCTCCTCTTCTACACGAAGGATCTCGGGCGCCCCGTGAAGTACGTCGCGCCGGAGAGCGCGAAGGACATCTCGACCACCCCGATCCCCTCGTCGCGCATCATCCGCAGCGGGGACAGCGGCGCGCACTACTGGTGGATCGAGTGGGGCGGCACGCTCGACATCGTCGACGACAACGAGGCGATCCGCGACGAGCTGCGCGCGGTGATCCTCGGCATCTGGGATCACATCAAGAACTCCGGCGAGTTCGACGCCGACAACCTGACGCTGGAGTGGATCGGCAACATCCCCGGCAAGCGCGAGTATCGGCGCTTCATCGGCGACTACACGCTGCGCCAGCAGGACATCCTGGAGCAGACGTCGTTCGACGACGGCATCGCGTTCGGCGGCTGGTCCATCGACCTGCATCCCGCCGAGGGCATGTACGCGACGGGGGCGGGCGCGGTGCAGCGCTTCTCGGACGGCGTCTTCGAGATCCCCTTCCGCTCGCTCTACTCCGTCAACGTCGACAACCTGCTCATGGCGGGCCGCGATATCTCGGCCACGCACATCGCCTTCGGTGCCGCCCGAGTGATGGCCACGTGCGCGGCGATGGGCGAGGCCGCGGGCACCGCCGCCGCCCTCTGCTACGCGCACGACGCCACGCCCCGCGAGCTGTACGAGCACCATCGTGCGGAACTCCGGCAGACGCTGCTCCGCGCCGACGCCTCCCTCATCGGAGTCGCGAACGAGGATCCCTCCGACCTCGCCCGCACCGCCGCCGTCACCGCGTCCAGCACCCTGCGCACGATCGGCACCCCGGAGAGCACCCTGGCCGCGGCGACCCCGCACACCCTGACGGACGACCTCGGCATCGTCGTGCCCGTGCACCCGCGCCTCGACACCACCGAGCTGCTGCTCAGCGCCGAGGCCGACACGCAGGTCACGGTGGAGGTCTGGTCCACGGGCCGTCCGCAGAACGTCGTGCCCGCGGTGCTCGAGCACCGCACTGTGATCGACGTCCCCGCCGGGGGTCCGTCCTGGGTGCGGGCGGAGACGCCTTTCGCCCCGGAGGAGCCGCAGAACGCGATCATCGTGCTCCGCGCGAACCCGCAGGTGCAGGTGCAGCTCGCCTCCGAGCTGCCGCCCGGAGTGCTCACCCTCGTGCACCGGGTCGACAACGACGACCGCAACGTGCAGGTCGACCGCGACGGCCTCCTCGTGCAGTGGCCGACCAAGCCGCTGCGCGGGCGAGTGCCCGCATTCCGCACGAGCCCGCGCTCCGAGGCCGTCGCCCCGGAGCGCGCCGTCTCCGGGTACAACCGCCCGTTCGGCGGTCCGCACCTGTGGGCATCCGCCCCGGAGGCCGAGGGCCCGCAGTGGCTGCGCCTGGACTGGGAGCAGCCCGTCACGGCCTCCGAGATCCGCCTGGTGTTCGACGACGACGTGGACCTCGAGCTCAACACCCTGCACCACCACCGCAGCCCCGACGAGGTGCTGCCCCAGCTCGTGCGCGACTACCGGGTCGAGGTGCAGCAGGCGGGTTCCGAGGAGTGGCGCACCGTGGCGGAGGAGCGCGACAACCGCCATCGCCTGCGGGTGCATCCCCTGCCGGACGACCTCGGCGCCCTCACGGCCGCCCGCCTCGTGGTGGAGCGGACGAACGGCGTCGCGGAGGCACGCGTGATCGCGTTCCGAGTACAATCGTGACGGAGAGCGCTAACGTGAAGGGCATCCGTCGTCCCGGCGGAGACCGTCGTCCCTCCAGGAGGCCGCAGGTGACCACCTCGCCCGGCGGCCGCGTGCTCCCCGTCGCGCGGGCCACCCGCACGGGACTCATCGCGCTCGCGGTGCCGCATCTGGAGGAGCCGTACTTCGCGGAGCTCGGCTCGCGCATCGTCCGCGGCGCCGACGACCGGGGCCTGGCGGTGCTCATCGTGCAGACCGAGGGCGACCACGGCCGCGAGATCGACGTCGCCAACGGCGTCGGCCTGCCGCCCATCGACGGGCTCATCCACATCCCGCGCTCGCTCACGGTCGCCGACCTCACGCGCCGCACCTCCCCCGGGCCGCTCGTGCTGCTGGGCGAGCACATCCAGGTGAGCCCGTTCACGCACGTGACGATCGACAACCGCGCCGCCGCCTACACCGCCACCGAGCATCTGCTCGCGGTCGGCTGCCGCCGCATCGGGTTCGTCGGACGCCGTGACGCCCGCCCCTCGGACGCCGCCGACCGTCGGCACGCCGGGTACCTGGAGGCTCTGTCCGCCGCCGGCATCCCGGTCGACCCCGCGCTCACCGCGCAGGTCGACGCCTTCACGGCCGAGGAGGGTGAGCGCGTCGCCGGGGCGATGGCCGCCACGATCCCCGATCTCGACGGCATCGTCTGCTCGAACGACTCGGTCGCCCTCGGTGCACTGGCCGCCCTCCAGGCCCAGGGACGGAGCGTGCCGGGCGACGTCGCTGTCGTCGGCATCGACGACATCCGCGCCGCGCGCTTCGCCGTTCCCGCTCTCAGCACCATCGCCCCCGACCACGCACGCCTCGTGGACGCGGCGTTCACCGAGCTGGAACGGCAGATCGCCGCGCCTCCGGGAGCCGACCTCCCGGTGCGGCACGTGACGGTCGGCGCCCGGCTGATCCCGCGGGCGAGCACGGCCCGATGACGGCGGCGGACTCAGTCCGCGAGGGCCGTCGCGAGCGCACGTTCGTCGCCGCCGTCCCGCGGCGCGATGTGCAGCGTGCCGACGTGCGCGGCGAGCAGCTCCCGCGCGGAGTCGTCGAGGCCGTCGTCGGTGACCAAGCGGTCGATGTCGCTGAGGTCCGCCACGGTCGTGAGCCCGACCACGCCCCAGCGGGTGTGCTCGGCGAGGACGACGACCTCCCGCCCCGCAGCCATGAGCGCCCGGTTGGTCTCGGCCTCCAGGAGGTTCATGGTCGTGATGCCGGCCTGCTCGTCGAGGCCGTGGGCGTCGAGGAACACGAGGTCGCAGTGCAGGTGCTCGAGGGCGCGCACGGCGACCGGTCCGACGAGGGCCTGCGACGGCGTGCGGACACCTCCGGTGAGCACGACCGTCTGCGTGTACGGAGCGTCCGCGCGATCCGGCGGCGAGAACAGGTCGGAGACCGGCAGGGCGTTCGTGACGATCGTGAGCTCGGGGACGCGCACGAGCTCCCGCGCGAGCGCCAGGGCGGTGGGTCCGCCGGAGATGCCGACCGCCATGCCCGGCTCGACGAGGCCCGCGGCCGCCGCGACGATCGCGCGCCGTTCCGCCGAGGCCGCCGGAGCCGGAACCAGACGCTGGAGGCCCCGCGCTCGCACGCCGCCGCGGATGCGCTCGACCGCGCCCTCCTCGGCCAGCTGATCGATGTCGCGCCGCACGGTCATCTCGCTCACCTGCAGCGTGGCCGCGAGCTCGCCGATGGAGGCGGTACCGCGATCGCGGGTCAGGGCGAGGATGCGCTCGCGTCGTTCCGTGACCAGCACGCGGTCTCCTTCCGATGGAGCCTCCAGTCTGCCACGCACCCCCGCCCGCCCCACTCCCGGAACAGGATCCCTCAGCCCGCATGACCTTCCCCGAGCCCTACGCCACCTGGTTCCCCGATGCCGCGTTCGACGGCAGCTACGGCCGGACCGAAGCCGACCTCCGCGCCGTCCTCCCCGTGCCCGCGCCGCCCGGTTTCGCCGACCGCTGGCGGCGCTGGCGGCGGGAGGCCGCCGCGGTGGACGCGGCCCCTGTGGTCCTCGCCACCTCCGAGGAGCACGGCCGCCGGGTGTCCGTCGTCGAGCATGGCGGCGTCGACGGCGTGCGGCTGCGAGCGTGGGTGGTCGAGCCCCTTCACAGCCCTCCCCGCGCGGGCGTCGTGCACGGGCACGGCTACGGGGGTCGGGAGGCGGTCGATCTCGCCCGGGTGCCGGACGATATGGCGGCGATCTATCCCGTGGCCCGCGGGCTCGGCGTGCTGAACGCCGGGATCGGAGCCCCGGAGCCGACCCCGGAGCACGTGCTCGCGGGCATCGACGATCCCGAGCGCTACGTGCTCGGCCTGTGTGCCCGTGACCTGTGGCTGGCGGCCGACGTGCTCGTCTCGTTCGTCGGCGCCCTTCCTCTCTATTACGTCGGAGAGAGCTTCGGGGGCGGCATCGGCGCGCTCGCCCTGCCGTGGGACGACCGGTTCGTGGGGGGCACCCTCATCGTGCCGAGCTTCGGCCAGTACGACGAACGACTGGCGGTTCCCTGTCTGGGGAGCGGGGAGACGGTGCGCCAGCACGTGCAGCGCCACCCCGAGGCACGGGAGGTGCTGCGCTGGTTCGACTCCTCCACGAGCATCGGCTTCGCGACGGTGCCGGTCCGGGTGGAGGCGGCGCTGTGGGACCAGTACGTGCCCCCGCAGGGACAGTTCGCGGTCGCCGCCGGGGCGCGCGACCTCGACCTCGCGGTCCTTCCCGCCGGTCACGCCGAGTACCCGGGGTCGGCGGACGTGACGGCGGGCGCCATCCGCGGCGGGCGCGAGCACCTGGAACGGGTGCTCGGCGGCTGACGGCCATCGCGCGCGCGGCCTGCTCCGCGCAGGAGAGCACTGGACGCAACCTGTCATAACAGGTACAGTGAGCTTGTCATTACAGGTTGCGCGACGACGCAGCACCCGTTTCGAGGAGCATGGATGCCCGAGTACCAGACCCCGCCGATCTCCCCGATGGCGATCGCCTTCGACGCCGAGAAGCTCACCCTCTCCCCCGAAGGCCCCACCCTGACCCGGCGGATGTCCGACCTCGAGGGCCTGTTCCGCGACCACGACGCCTGGGCGGCCGCCGCCGCGGGCGAGGACCCGATCGTCTACACGGTCGTCAGCTCCCCTGTCCCCGAGATCGAGCGGGAGCTGCCGCAGTCGATCACCACGATCATGCCCGGCGACACGGGCGGCGAGCTCTGGATGACCAAGGGCCACCAGCACCCCGACCACCAGGGCGAGATCTACCTCGCGCTGCACGGCCGCGGCGGACTGCTCATGTTCGACGGCGAGCGCACCGAGTGGCTCGACATGCTCCCCGGCACCATCGGCTACATCCCGCCGGGCTGGGCGCACCGCTCCGTGAACACGGGCGACGAGCCGTACTCGTTCCTCGCCGTGTACCCCGGGGGCGCCGGCCACGACTACGGCTGGGTGCTGGAGCACGGCATGGGCTCGCGGGCGTTCCGCGCGGAGTCCGGCGTCGACCTGCGCCCCTACGCGGAATAGGCTCCGGCCATGATCATCGCCCACGACCTCGGCACCACCGGGAACAAGGCGTCCCTGCATCACGACGACGGTCGTCCGATCGCCGCGGTCACCGTGCCGTACCCGGCCCACTTCGCGGCCGGCGGCGTCGCCGAGCAGGACCCGGCCGACTGGTGGCACGCGGTCGTCACGGCGACCCGCGACCTCCTCGCGCGCACCGGCACCGCCGCCGCCGAGGTCGCCGGCCTCGTGGTCAGCGGACAGATGATGGGAGCCGTGCTGCTCGACGCCGAGGGCGAGCCCGCGCGGCCCGCGATCATCTGGGCCGACACCCGCGCCGGCGCCCAGCAGCGCGAGCTCGAGGCGGCGGTCGGCGCCGCGCGCGCTTACGGGATCCTCGGCCACCGCCTGAACCCCACCTACTCCCTCGAGAAGATCATGTGGGTGCGCGACAACGAGCCCGCGGTGTGGGAGCGCGTGCGCCGGGTGTGCGTCGCCAAGGACTTCATCGTGCTGCGGCTGACCGGGCGCCTCGCCACGGACCGCTCGGACGCCTCCGGCACCAACGCGTACGACCAGGTCGCCGGCACCTGGTCGCCGGAGATCCTCGCCGCTGCGCGGCTCGACCCCGCGCTCTTCCCCGAGATCCTGGAGTCGACGCAGATCGCGGGCCCCCTCACGCCCGCCGCGGCCGAGGCGCTCGGGCTCCACACCGGCGTGCAGGTCGTGATGGGCGGCGGCGACGGACCGCTCGCCGCCGTCGGCTCCGGCGTCGTGGCCCCGGAGGACGGCGCCTACGTGTGCCTCGGCACCTCCTCGTGGATCTCCTTCGCGGCGGACGCCCCGCTGCACGACCCCGCGATGCGGACCTTCACGTTCGACAACGTCGTGCCCGCGTCGTTCGTGCCGACCGCGACCATGCAGGCCGGCGGCGCCTCGGTGCAGTGGATCGCCGAAGCCCTCTCCGTCGACCCCGCGCACCCGGAGACGGGGCGCCTCGTCGCCGAGGCCGCGAGCGACATCGACACCGACGACCTCTACTTCCTCCCCTACCTGCTCGGCGAGCGCTCCCCGCTGTGGGACCCGGAT
Organism: Zhihengliuella sp. ISTPL4; assembly: GCF_002848265.1. Lineage (GTDB taxonomy): Bacteria > Actinomycetota > Actinomycetes > Actinomycetales > Microbacteriaceae > Microbacterium. The sequence goes on along the minus strand of NZ_CP025422.1, from coordinate 3,008,310 downwards.
GCGCGCGGGGCCTTCGTCGGTCTCGCCCGCCACCACGGGCGGGCCCACCTCGTGCGCGCGGTCCTGGAGGGGACGGCGTTCAACCTCCTCACCTGCATCCAGGCGTTCCGCGAGGCCGGCGCGACCATCGACCGCATCGACGCGGTCGGCGGCGGGGCGCAGAGCGACGTCTACCTCGCCGTCCTCGCCGACGTCTGGGGCGTGCCCGTCCGCCGCCGCACGATCGTGGAGGAGGCGAACAGCCTCGGCGCTGCGGTCACGGGCGCCGTCGGCCTCGGCCTGACCGAGTTCTCGGCCGCCCGAGCGCTCAGCGAGGTCACCGCCGAGTTCACGCCCGACCCGTCCCGGCATGCGGTCTACGCCGAGCGCCACGCCCGCTTCACCGACGCGTACACGGCCCTCGCACCGTGGTTCGCCGGAAGGCCGCGCTGATGGGCGTCATCCTCGTCACGAGCCGCTCCTTCTCGGACGGCGACCTCGACCTGGTCGGGCGCGCCGCGCAGGCCGGACACCGCATCCTCCGCGGGCCGGCCCATCACGACCTCGACGAGCTGCGCGTGCTGCTGCACGGCGCCGACGCCTGGATCGCCGGCACCGGACCGGTCACCGACGCGCACCTTGCCGCCGGCCCGAAGCTCAAGGTCGTGGCGCGCTACGGGGTCGGCACGGAGGCGGTGGACCTCGCGGCGGCGCGCGACCGCGGCATCCCGGTCACGAACACCCCGGGCGCGAACGCGGATGCGGTCGCCGACCATGCGGTCGGCCTCATGCTCGCCGCCCTGCGCACGATCCCGGACGGCGACCGCCGCGTGCGGACCGGCGACTGGAGCGTGCGCCGCGGGCGGGAGCTCGGCGCCGCGACCGTCGGCATCGTCGGCTTCGGACGGATCGGCCAGGGGGTCGCGCGGCGACTGGGCGGGTTCGGTCCGCGGCTGCTCGCCTCCGACCCGTTCCTGCCCGCCGACCTCGTGCGGGACCGCGGCGCCGAACCCCTCGACCTCGACGTCCTGTTCCGCACCGCCGATGTGATCACGCTGCATGCCCCCGGTGGTCAGCGCCTCGTCGACGCCGAGCGCCTCGCCGGGATGCGACCGGGCACCGTGCTCGTCAACACCGCTCGCGGCGACCTCGTGGACGAGCGGGCCGTGGCCGACGCGCTCCGCGACGGCATCCTCGCCGGGTACGCGGCCGACACGCTCGACGGCGACACCGCCGCGCACGGCAGCCCCCTGCTCGCCGCGGACCTCGCCGACCGTGTCATCGTCACCCCGCACCTCGGCGCCCAGACCACCCAGGCCGTCGACAACATGGGGGCGCTGTCCCTCGATGACGTGATCGCGGTCCTCCGCGGCACCGACCCCGCCCACCCCGTGCCCCTACCCGCGTCCGCTCTCGAGGAGAACCGATGACCACCGCCGCGACGTCCGCCCTTGCCACCGCCGACTACATGGGCTTCGTCGGCGTCACCACCGCCTCGTCGTCGATCATGAAGGTGTTCCCGCTGTGGGCCGACATCCTCGGTCTCCCCACCCGGACCCTCGTCGGCCACGACCTGCCGATGGATGCCGACCCCGCGCAGTACCGCGCCATGGTCGAGCAGATCCGCGACGACCCGCACCACCGCGGCGCGCTGGTCACCACGCACAAGATGAACGTGTACGCGGCGGCGTCCGACCTGTTCGACGAGCTCGACCCGTTCGCTGTGTCCTGCGCCGAGGTCTCCAGCATCGCCAAGCGCGGGTCCACGCTGTCCGGCCGTGCGAAGGACCCGATCACGGTCGACCTGGCCCTGCGCGACTTCCTCCCCGCCGACCACTTCGCGCGCACCGGGGCCGAGGTCGTCATCCTGGGTGCGGGCGGATCGGGCACCGCGCTGAGCTGGGCCCTCGCCGAGCGGGAGGATGCCCCGGCCCTCCTCACCGTCACCGCGCGCACGCAGGACAAGCTCGACCACCTCCGCGAGGTGCACCGCCAGCACGGCACCCCCGAGGGACTGCTCCGCTACGTCGTCACCGAAACGCCGGAGGAGGCCGACGCCCTGGTCGCCGCCGCGCCCGCGGGATCGGTCATCGCGAACGCCACCGGGCTCGGCAAGGACCGACCGGGTTCCCCGCTGACCGACGCCGTCGTGTTCCCCGAGGGCGCGTACGTGTGGGAGTTCAACTACCGCGGGTCGCTGGAGTTCCTGCACCAGGCCGAGGCGCAGCACGACGGCCGCGGGCTGCACGTGGTCGACGGGTGGCGGTACTTCATCCACGGCTGGTCGCAGGTCGTGGCGGACGTGTTCGACCTCGACCTCACGCCCGAGATCGTCGAGCGCCTCGCGGAGGCTGCGGAGTCGGTGCGCTGATGCCCACCGTGCGGACCGTCCTCGGCGACATCGACCCGTCGCAGCTCGGGCGCGTGGACTACCACGAGCACCTCTTCCAGGTGTCGCCGCTGCTGGTCGGGGACGAGCTCGACGACGAGGCCGCGTCCGGCGAGGAGGCAGGTCTGCTGCGGGCGAGCGGCTTCGAGGCCATGGGCGACGCCACCCCGTTCGGCCTCGGTCGCGACCCCGCCGCCGTCGCTCGCATCAGCGCCGCGACCGGGCTGCATGTCGTCGCGACGACCGGCCGACACCGTGAGGCCCACTACGGCCCCGACCACCCGATGCAGGTGTGGGGTTCGGACCGCCTCGCCGCCCTGTTCGTGTCCGACCTCACGCGGGGGATGCCGGCGGACGACGCGGCGGTGTTCGAGACGCCCGACGTGCCCCTCGCCGCGGGTCCCGACGGGCAGCCCGTCCGCGCCGGCATGCTCAAGGGCGGGGCCGACTACTGGCGCCTCAGTCCGTTCGAGCGGACGACCCTGGTCGCCGTCGCCCAGGCGCACCGGGAGACGGGAGCCCCCGTCATGGTGCATCTGGAGTTCGGCACCGCGGCCCACGAGGTCCTCGACCTGCTGGGAGCCGAGGGGGTGCCGGCGGATCGCGTCGTGCTGGCTCACGCCGACCGCGACCCCGACCCCGGTCTGCACGTCGCGCTCGCCGAGCGCGGCGCCCACCTCGGCTATGACGGCTTCGCCCGGCCGCGCACCCGCTCCGACGCCGAGCTGCTGGCACTCACGGTCGCCGTGGTGGAGCGAGGGGCCGGCGACCGGATCCTGCTCGGGGGCGACGTCGCCCGTCGCACCCGGTACATCGCCTACGGTGGCATGCCGGGTCTCGCCTACCTCGGCGACCGCTATCTCCCCCGGCTCCGCGAAGCCGTGGGTGACGACGCCGTGCACCGGATGCTCGTGACGACGCCGGCGCGTCTCCTGACCCTCCGCCCCTGACCACCCGAACCCGAGGAGTCGTCATGTCCGAACCCACCGTCCTCCACGCCGTCTTCACCGCGCAGCCGGGAGCCGCCGACCGGGTCGCCGCGCTGCTGCGGGACTTCGCCGAGGTCGTCCGCGCCGAGGAGGGCAACATCGTCTTCGACGCTCACCGCCTCGTCGACGACCCCGACCGCTTCTTCGTCTACGAGGTCTACCGCGACGAGGACGCCTTCCAGGCCCACCTCCACGCACCCGCCGGCATCCCCTTCAACGCCGCCCTGCAGGAACTCATCGTCGAGCCCACGTCGATCCTCACGTTCCTCCGCCCCCTCTGACCCCGCCCCTCTTCCCCACTCCGTCTCCCCTCTCCGTCTCCCTGTTTCACCTGCACGACCTCGCCACGCCCGCACGCCCCGTTCCGGCCTCCCGTCGCGCCCCCGTCCCCCCGTCGTGCATCCGTCCCACCCCCTGCCCCGCCCTCGGTCGCATCCCCGGCCCGGATCAGCCCAGACTTACCCGAGACCGACCCGACCTCGGACCCTATTCATCTGCACGACCCCGAGACGGGTGCACGAGGAAACCGGGGTCCGATCGTGCAGCCGCCCCGGGATCGTGCATGCGGATCACGGATCGACCACGGACCGGAGCCGGAGTTCCCCCGCACACGACGAAGCCCCCCGCCCGAAGGCGAGGGGCTCCGTGGTGGGGGTCACTCGTAGAGGACCGCGGCGATCTTGTCATCCTCGATGTTGTCCGCGTCGTACCAGTAGGAACCGGTGTCGTAGAACTCCTCGACGTCGTCGCCGTTGGCCGCGTCGTACGCCGCCTGCACGACCTGGGCACCGATGCCGATCGGGTCCTGCGTGATGGCGCCGGCCATGGTGCCGTCCTTGATGGCGTTGATCTGGGCCGCGCCGGAGTCGAAGCCGACGATGGTGATCTTGCCCTTCTCGAGGCCGAGCTCGTTCGCGGCGTTCACGACGCCGATGGCCGAGCCCTCGTTGGTGCCGTAGATGCCCTTGAGGTCCGGGTGGGCCGCGATGAGCGTCTTGGCGATGTCCGCCGACTTCAGGTGGTCGCCGTCACCGTACTGGATGTCGACGATCTCGATGTCGGGGTAGTCCGCCTCGATCTTCTCGACGAAGCCGTCGCGACGCTCGACACCCGTCGAGTTGATCTGCGAGTGGCCGACGATGGCAACTTCGCCCTCGCCGCCGATCAGCTCGGCCATGTGCTCGGCCGCCAGCGCGCCGGCGACCTTGCTGTCGGTCGCGGAGAGGCTGAGTCCGACGTCGCCGTTGCACGGGGCGTCGAAGTAGACGACCGGGATGTCCTTCGACTTCGCCTGCTCGAGCGGGGCGACGCACGCCTCGGGGTCGAGGGCGGCGTAGGCGATGGCGTCCGGGTTCTTGTCGATCGCGGCGGTCAGCATCTCGAGCTGCTGCGCGATCTCGGTCTCGGCGGCCGGGCCCTCGAAGGTGATCTTGACGCCCAGCTCCTGGGCCTTCTCCTCCGCACCCTTCTTGACGGCCTGCCAGAACTGGTGCTGGAAGCCCTTCGAGACCATGGCGATGTACATCTCGCCGTCGCCGCTGCCGGTGTCGCCGCCTGAGCCCTCTTCGATCACGTCGCCGCCGCCGGCACAGCCGGCGAACACGAGCGCGGATGCGGCCACGAGTGCCGCGAATGCGGTCTTCTTGCCGAATTTCATGGAAACTCCGTTGTTCTGTGTGGGTGCCGGCCAGGACCGGCGGGTGGACATTCGTGGTGCCTGTGCGGAGGGTTCCGCGGGGTCCGGCCGGAGCCGGGGACGGCGGCGGGCACGGGTTTCGCCGCCGCCGTGTCTCAGGTCCGCTGGCGGTTGCGCAGCGAGTCGAGGAAGACGGCCAGCAGGACGACGACGCCGACGACGATGTTCTGCCACTCGGGCTGGATCGACATGATCCGCAGGCCGTTGACGAGGACGCTCATGATGAGCGCGCCGATCACGGTGCCGAGGATCGAGCCGCGGCCGCCGAGCAGCGAGGTGCCCCCGATGATCACGGCCGCGATGGCCTGCAGCTCGTAGCCCGTGCCGATCTGCGGTTGTGCCGAGTCGAGGCGGGCGGCGATCACGATGCCCGCGATGCCGGTGAAGGCGCCGGCGAACATGTAGATGAGGATCGTCCAGCGGCGGGTGTTGACGCCGGAGAGGCGCGTGGCCTCCTCGTTCGATCCGATCGCGAACGTGTACCGGCCGAGCAGCGTCTTCGACAGCACGAGCCACGCGACGATCGCGAGGGCCGCGGTGATGAGCACCGCGTTCGGGATGCCGGGGATGAGAACGCCGAGCGCGATCTTCTTGAAGTCGGGAGCCGAGGTCGAGAAGTAGATCGGCGCGACGTTCGAGATCACGAGGGCGAGGCCGCCGGCGATCATCATCATGGCCAGCGTCGCGATGAACGGAGGCAGCCGAAGGAACGTGATGTTCACGCCGTTCACGAGCCCCATGAGCACACCTGTCGCGATGCCGCCGATCACGCCGATCCACACGGGCAGGCCCATGTTGGTGATGAGCACACCGGTCATCACGGCGCAGAGTGCCATGCCAGTGCCGATCGACAGGTCGATGCCGCCGGTGATGATGACGAACGTCGTGCCCAGGGCGAGGATGCCGATGACCGCGGTCGACAGCAGCACCGTGGCGATGTTGCTGAACGTGAAGAAGTTCGGGCTGGCGATCGAGAAGAAGATGACCAGGACGATCAGGGTGCCGAACGCGAGCGACTGCTGGAACTGCCGCTTGAGGAACCCGGCGACGTCGCGCTTGTCGGTGTCCTCGTTGACGGCCGTCTGGATGATCGTCGTCGTCGACGATCCGGACTGCTGTGGGGTGCTCATCAGTCTTCCTCCCCGTGGGCTGCGAGTTGCATGATCTTCTCCTGGCTGGCTTCCTCGTTGCGGAGTGTCCCGGTGATGCGGCCGTTCGCGAACACGGCGATGCGGTTCGCGACCCGGAGGATCTCGGGGAGCTCCGACGAGATGACGATGATGGACTTGCCCGCGTCGGCGAGCTGCTGCATGAGGCGGTAGATCTCCTCCTTCGCGCCGACGTCGATGCCTCGCGTCGGCTCGTCGAAGATGAGGATGTCGCAGTCGCGCATCAGCCACCGGGCGATGACGACCTTCTGCTGGTTCCCTCCGGAGAGGAGCTTGACGACCTGGTTGACCGAGGGGGTCTTCACCCGCAGCTGCTGGACGTACTCCTTGGTACGGTTCTTCGCCTTGCTGTCACCCATCCAGCCGATGCCGTTGGCGTAGGAGCCGAGCGAGGCGAGCACGGTGTTGAAGGTGACGTCCTGCTCGAGCATGAGGCCGAGCAGCTTGCGGTCCTCGGAGAGGTAGCCGACGCCGTGCTTGACCGCGTCCGCGGGCTGCGCGATGCGGGCGGTGCGGCCGCTGATCGTGATCGTGCCGCCGTCACGGTGGTCCGCGCCGATGACGGCGCGCGCGGTCTCGGTGCGGCCGGCGCCCATCAGCCCCGCGAATCCGAGGATCTCGCCCTTGTGCAGCTGGAACGACACGTCCTTGAGGAGCTTCCGCGTGGACAGCCCCTGCACGTCGAGCACCACGGGGTCGTTGAGGTGCTCCCGCGCCTGCGGACGCGTGCCCTCGTCGATCACGCGGCCGACCATCATCTCGATGATCGTCGGAATCGTGATCTCGGACCTGTCGAGTGATCCGATGTATGTGCCGTCGCGGAGCACGGTCACCCGGTCCGCCAGGCGGCGCAGCTCGTCCATGCGGTGCGAGATGTAGACGATGCCGGTGCCGCGCGCCTTGAGCTGCTCGATGAGCACGAAGAGGGTCTCGACCTCGCTGTCGGTGAGAGCCGACGTCGGCTCGTCCATGATGAGGACCTTGGCGTTGAAGGACAGCGCCTTGGCGATCTCGACCATCTGCTGCTCCGCCACCGTCAGCTCGCCCACGCGCTGGCGGGGGTCGAGGTGGATGTCGAGGCGCTGCAGCAGCTCGGCTGTCTGCCGGTTGAGCTTCCGCTCCGAAAGGAACGGGCCCGTCGTGGGCTCGCGGCCGACATAGATGTTCTGTGCGACCGTGAGGTCAGGCATCAGGTTGAGCTCCTGATGGATGATCGTGATCCCCAGCTCCTGCGCCTGCAGCGGGCTGGTGAGCTCGACCTCCTGCCCTTCGAACGTGATCGTGCCCTCGTCCTTGGTGTAGATCCCGGAGAGGATCTTCATCAGGGTGGACTTGCCGGCACCGTTCTCACCCACGAGCACGAGCACCTCGCCGGCGCGCACCTCGAGATGCACGTCCTTCAGCGCCTGGACACCGGGGAATCCCTTGCTGATCCCCTCGACCCTCAGGATGGGTCCACTCATGCGCTCACCTGCTTCCTTGAAGGTTCTGTCGCGATTGCGGCGGACCATTCCGCCGTAAACATCGGATCAATTCTGCGACCTGCACCCGGGTCAGTGCAAGTTGTATCTAAATGTATCTAACGATGGGCGGCGAGGGAAGACCTGTAATAACATCTTGGTCTCGAACCGCCGCCGGCGTCAGTGGAGGCGGATCGAGTCGACCGCGACGAGTTTGTCGCGGATGTAGGCGTTCGCGTGGGCACCCAGCTCGTCGTTGTCGGTCCAGAGGTTCCGCCAGATGCCGAGCATGCGGCTGAGGTCGGGCGCGACCACCGCCGAGGAGAACGACTCGAACACGATGGGGCCGTCGTAGCCGATGCGCCCGAGCGCCTTGAAGAACGTGTCGAAGTCGACCGTCCCTGTGCCGAGATAGCCGCGGTGGCTCTCGCCGATGTGCACGTACCGCAGGGCGGGAGCCGCATCGAGCACCGGCGCGAACATGTCCGACTCCTCGATGTTCATGTGGTACGTGTCCAGGTGGATGCCGAGGTTGAGGCGGTCGATCTCGCCGAGGTACGCCAGCGCCTGCCGCGCGGTGTTCAGCACGTTGGTCTCGTACCGGTTCACGACCTCGAGCGAGACCGAGACTCCCCGCTCAGCGGCGTGGTCGGCCACCCGGGCGATGGTCCGGCGGCTCGAAGCGAGACCCTCGGGCGTGACCGGATCCATGTACTTCTTCATGGCGCTGTAGATCACGCCGCAGAAGTGCGTGCCCCCGAGCTCGGCGAGCACGTCGACCGCGCGGAGCAGGAGCGCCTCGCCCGCGGCGACCACGGCCTGGTCGCCGCTGGTGATGTCGGTCTCGTCGGAGAGCCCGAGCGAGGCGCTGACCGCGAGTCCGTGCTCCGCGAGGGCGGCCTGGGCGGCGGCGACGTCGAACGAGAACGGGTCCATGAGCGGGAACTCGATGAGGTCGAAGCCCGCCTGCTTCGTCTTCTCCACCGCGAGGCGGATGCCGTCCGCGTCGAAGGTCCCCGTCCAGACGAGTCCGTGGCAGCCGATGTTCATGAGCGCTCCTCCGGCGGGTGTCCGGCACCGTCGCCGCACGGACTTGGCACGTTACAAGTCCGGTGTTCGAGTCACGCTACGTCCCGTCTGCCCGGAGGTCAAGGACTTTCTTGGCACGTTACAAATCGTCGGATACTCTGAGTCATCCGGTTCGATGACGAGGAGTTCCATGCCTGCGAGCGTGAAGGACGTCGCCGCTCTCGCGGGCGTCTCCGCGTCGACGGTCTCGAACTACCTCAATCACCCGCACGTCCTCGGCGCCGCCAGCCGCGAGCGGGTGCGCGCCGCGATCGCCGAGCTCGGCTTCGTGCCGAACGAGTCGGCCCGTCAGCTCCGCGCCGGGTCGAGCAAGGCCCTCGCCCTCATCCTCCTCGACGCCTGGCTGCCGTACTTCAACGACCTCTCCCGCGGAGTCGACGACGTGGCTCGTGAGGGCGGCTGGTCGCTCTTCTTCAGCGACAGTGCGCGGGATGCCGCGCGCGAGGAGCAGAACATCGACATGTTCGAGGCCCACCGGGTGCAGGGCATCGTCATCTACCCGCGCGGCGATGTCCTGCCGCGACTCGAGCAGCTCGCGACCCGCGGGATCCGCGCGGTGGTCGTCGGCCCCATTCGCGATTCCCCCTCGGTCGCCGCGGTCACCTTCGACGACCGCGGCGGCGGGCGGCTGGCCGGCGAGCATCTGCTCTCTCTCGGCCGGCGCCGCATCCTGTTCCTCGGCGCCTCGACCGTGAGCCAGTCGAATGACCGTCTGGCCGGGCTGCGCGACGCGGTGGCGGAGACCGACGCGCGGATCTCCGTGCTCGACGTGGAGCATCTCACGACCGAGGACGGTCTCCGTGCCGGCGCAGGCCTCGTCGACCTCCCGGCGGAGAAGCGCCCCGACGCGGTCTTCGCCGCGAATGACGGGGTGGCCCTCGGCGTGCTCACGCAGCTCCTCCGCCACGGCATCCGCGTGCCGGAGGAGATCGCCCTCGTCGGGTTCGACGACGTCGCCGCCGCGCATCAGAGCGTGGTGCCGCTGACGAGCGTCCGCCAGCCGGGCTATGAGATCGGCCGCGCCGCCGGGGCCGCGCTGCTGCAGCTCCTCGCCGATCCGACCGCCGCGCCTCCGGCGCCCACGCCGTTCCCCGCCGAGCTCATCGTGCGAGAGTCCACCGTCGGGCGCTGAACCCCCGGGTCAGGCGGAGGGGTGACCGACCACGCCCTTCCGCAGCAGTGCGTTGCCGTACTTGCGTGTCTCGCCGGTGCGCACCATCAGATACGCCTCCTTCGCGACCTCGTAGTACGCGAAGCGCTCGACGAAGCGCGTGGTGTCGACCTCCGTGCCGGCGGCGGCCATGAGTTCGCGCTGCACGTCCAGCACCTCGCCGTCGGCCGAGGTCATCAGATCGATGCCGGGAGCATCGTCGAGCGGCAGCACGCTGCGGATGGCAGCGACGACCTCCGGCGTCGTGGTGCCGGGAAGATCGACCACCCGCGCCCCGAGACCCCAGGCCGGGAAGTGCGCGTCGGCGACGACCACGGCGTCGGAGTGCCCCATGCGGTCGAGATGCAGCAGCAGCTCCCCGGTCAGCAGCGGGTGGATTCCTTCGAGCACGGCGGCTCCTCTCGGTGGATGGAGGTCAGGATGCGGGGATCAGGCTCTCGGCCGCGAGGTTCTCCCACAGCGCCGACGGGATCTCTTGGGCAGCGTACTCGGCGTTCTGCCGCAGCTGCGCCGGGCGACTGCCGCCGACCACCACGGAGCGCACCACGTCGGACTGGAGCGGGAACTGGATCGCCGCGGCCGGCAGCGGCACGTCGTGATCGGCGCACACCGCGGCGATGCGCACGAGGCGGTCCCACAGCTCGTCGGGGAGCTGCCCGTACTCGTACCGGCCGTCCCGACGCGGCTCGTTCGCCGCGAGGAGTCCGGAGTTGAACACCGACGCCGCGACGATCCCGGTGCCCGTCTCCCGGCACGCGGGCAGCACGTCGACGGCGGCGGGCTGCTCCAACAGCGTGTACCGACCGGCCACCATCACGAGGTCGAGGTCGGCGGACCGCACCGACGCCGCCAGGGCGTCCGACACCATCGAGCCGATGCCGATCGCCGTCACCTCGCCGTCCGCGCGCAGCTGCTCCAGGGCGGGAAGGGCCTCGGCCAGCGCGAGGTCGAGGTCGTGCCGCTCCGGGTCGTGCAGGTAGAGGAGGTCGATGCGCTCGATGCCGAGCCGCTCGCGGGACTCCTCCAGGCTCGCCCGGATGCCGTCGGCCGAGAAGTCCCACACGCGCCGGAGGTCGTCCGGCACGTGGAAGTCGTTGGCGGTGTCGAGCCCGCCATCATGGTCGGGGTTCGGGCGCAGCAGCCGGCCGACCTTGGTCGAGAGCACGTACTCGTCCCGCGGCTTGGTCCGCAGGAAGGCTCCGAGTCGGCGCTCGGAGAGTCCGAGGCCGTAGTGCGGAGCGGTGTCGTAGAAGCGGATGCCGCTCTCCCACGCCGCGTCCAGCACGGCCCACGCGTCGTCGTCGGACAGCTCACGGAAGAGGTTGCCGACGTTCGCGGCACCGTAGCCGAGGGCCGGGACGGTCAGGCGGTCAGGCGTGGACATGCGCGCCCGTCCAGGTGTACTCCGCGATGCTGTCGGCCTTCATCTCCATGCCCGTGCCCGGTGCGGTGGGAGCCATGTAGGAGCCGCCCTGGATGTCGGTCGGCACGACGAAGTGCTCGTGCAGGTGGTCGACGAACTCGATCAGGCGGCCCTCGCGGGTGCCGGAGACGGCGACGAAATCGAACATCGACAGGTGCTGCACGGCCTCGCACAGCCCGACGCCGCCGGCATGCGGGCACACCGGCACGTCGAACTTCGCCGCGAGCAGCAGGTTGGCGATGTTCTCGTTGACTCCCGCGACGCGGACGGCGTCGATCTGCATGACCGAGATCGCGTCGGCCTGCAGGAGCTGCTTGAAGATCATCCGGTTCTGCGCGTGCTCACCGGTGGCAACCCGGATGGGCGCGACGCCGCGGGCGATCTCAGCGTGGCCGAGGATGTCGTCGGGGCTCGTGGGCTCCTCGATCCAGGCGGGGTGGAACTCGGCGAGCGCGTTCACCCATTCGATCGCCTCGGACACCTCCCAGCGCTGATTGGCGTCGATCGCGATGGGGAAGTCTGGGCCGCACACCTCGCGCGCCTTCCGGAAGCGGCGGATGTCGTCGTCGAGGTCCGCGCCCACCTTGAGCTTGATCTGCGTGAACCCGTCGGCCATGGCCTCGCGGGCGAGGCGCTCGAGCTTCTCGTCGGAGTAGCCGAGCCAGCCGGGGCTCGTCGTGTAGCCGGGGTAGCCGGTGGCGAGGAGCTGCTGCTCGCGCTCGGCCCGCCCGGGCTCCGCCGCCCGCAGGATCTCCAGCGCCTCCTCGCGGGTGAGGGCGTTGGTGAGGTAGCGGAAGTCGACGAGGTCGACGAGCTCCTCCGGGGTCATCCGGGCGAGCAGCTGCCAGAGCGGCAGGCCCGCGCGCTTGGCCTTGATGTCCCACAGCGCGTTGACGACCGCGCCGATGGCCATGTGCATGACGCCCTTCTCCGGTCCCAGCCAGCGGAGCTGCGAGTCGCCGATGATCTCGCGGAACGTGCCGCCCATGTCGTCGAGCAGCGGCTCGATCTCGCGCCCGACGAGGTGCCCGGCGAGCGCGTCGATGGCGGCGACCTGCACGTCGTTGCCGCGGCCGATCGTGAAGACGAAGGCGTGCCCCTCGATGCCGTCGCCGGCGTCCGTGCGGACGATGACGTACGCGGCGGAGTAGTCGGGGTCCGGGTTCATCGCGTCGGAGCCGTCCAGGCTCAGCGACGTGGGGAAGCGGATGTCGGTGGTGTCGAGGGCGACGATACGGCTCACGGGGTTCCTCTCCATGCGCGGGTCATTCTTCCGCGCGGATCTCTTGGAGTGTAAACATCCGATGTCTATACTGTCAACGAGACCGGCCGCTGAGCAGCGGCCTCCCGAACGATCAGGAGAATCATGAAGTTCGCGCGGCTCGGCACCCCGGGGGCGGAGATCCCCGTCCTCCTGGAGGGTGACCGCTACCTCGACCTCCGCCCGGTGACATCCGATGTCAACGGCGACTTCCTTGCGGGAGACTTCGTCGCCCGCGTCGCCGCCGCCCGCGACGCCGGGGAGCTCTCCGAGCTGCCGGACGCCGCGACGATGCGCATCGGCGCCCCGATCGCCCGCCCGAGCGCGGTGATCTGCATCGGGATGAACTACGCCGCCCATGCCGCGGAGTCGGGGTCGGAGCCGCCGACCATCCCCATCATCTTCCTCAAGACCCCCAACACGGTCGTCGGCCCGAACGACACCGTGACGATCCCACGCGGGAGCGAGAAGACCGACTGGGAGGTCGAGCTCGGCATCGTCATCGGCACCCGCACCGCGTACCTCGACTCCCCGGAGGAGTCGATGGCGCACGTCGCCGGCTTCGTCGCCGCGAACGACGTGTCGGAGCGGGACTTCCAGATGGCGGTCTCCGGCGGGCAGTGGTCGAAAGGCAAGATCGCCTTCGGCTTCAACCCCACGGGTCCGTGGCTGGTCACGCCCGACGAGGTGGACCATCAGTCGCTCGGCCTCCGCAGCTTCGTGAACGGCGAGCCGCGACAGGACTCGAACACGAGCGACATGATCTTCACGGTCGAGCAGATCGTGCACCACCTGTCGCAGTACGTGACGCTCGAGCCCGGTGACCTGATCCTCACGGGCACCCCGCAGGGCGTGGCCCTGTCCGGCAAGTACCCCTACCTGGCGGCGGGCGACGTGGTCGAGATCGAGATCGACGGCCTCGGCCGTCAGCGCCAGGACTTCATCGCATGGGAGGCAGAGAAGTGACCCTTCGACAGGCTCAGGGACCCGACGCCGGCACGGATGGCCTCGTGGCCATCGTCACCGGTGGCGCCTCCGGCATCGGCGCGGCGATCGCCGACCGTCTGCACGAGGACGGCGTCATCGTCGCGGTCCTCGATCGTGACACCACCCACGCCGACGAGCGGTTCGCCGCGTTCACCGCCGACGTCTCCGACCGCGCGAGCGTGGACGCCGCCGTCACCGCCGTCGCCGAGCGCTTCGGCCGCATCGACATCGTCGTCAACAACGCCGGCATCGGCGCACAGGGTGACATCGCCGCGAACGACGACGACGAGTGGGCCCGCGTCCTCTCCATCAACGTCACCGGCATCGCACGGGTGACCTCGGCAGCGCTGCCCTGGCTGCGGAAGTCCCCCGCCGCCGCGGTGTGCAACACGGCGTCGATCGCCTCCACGACCGGGCTCCCGCAGCGGGCGCTGTACTCCGCGTCGAAGGGCGCCGTGTCGGCTCTGACCCGCGCGATGGCCGCCGACCACCTGCGCGAGGGTATCCGTGTCAATGCGGTCAACCCCGGCACCGCCGACACGCCCTGGGTCGGACGACTGCTCGATTCCGCGACTGACCCCGCCGCCGAGCGGGCCGCGTTGGAGGCACGACAGCCCCACGGGCGCCTGGTGAGCCCCGACGAGGTCGCCGCCGCCGTCGCCTACCTCGTGAGCCCCGCCGCGGGTTCCACCACGGGCACCTTCATCGAGGTCGACGGGGGGATGGCGCAACTCCGCCTCCGCCCCGAGTGACCCGATCTTCCGACGGCCCGACGGCCCGGTGTCTCCCCGCGAGACCCCGGGCCGTCCCCGTCCCGTCCTGCCCGTCCCCCGTCCCCCAGGCCCAGCCGGGATCAATTCCGCCCCTCCGCCCCGCCCCGCACGCCCCTTTCTCATCCCGCACGCCTCCTCACGCCGCCGGCAGGATCAGAAACGCTCCCCCATCGCGCTGCCGCGGACCGTTTCTCATCCCGCGCCCCAAGGCGCTCCCCGGTTACGACCGTGAGCGGCTTCCGGTACGACCGTAAGCGGTACGGCGCGCACGCGACCCGGGATCGAATACGGGCCCGCGTAAGTCCCCGGAGGTGGCATCCTGCACCCGCGCGGGGAGCCGGAGGGGGAGGGCGGGACTAGAGGGAGTAGAAGGAGGTGGCGGTGGCGTGGAAGAGGGCGTCGTGATCGATGCCGCGGGAGGCGGCCCACGTCGCCACCGCGTCGGCCCAGCGGCTGCGGGCGGACGGCTGGTACGCGGGCGCGCCGTCGGCGGACGCGCGTGGGTCGTCCGGCTCCACGGAGCCGACCGCCGACACGGGCCAGTCGCTCCCCCACATCAGGCGCTCGGGACCGAAGACGTCGGCCGCGGTGTCGAGGAAGGGCTCGAGCTGCGCGAGGCTCCAGTCCCCTCCGGCCTCCGCCGGCAGTCCGGACACCTTGCAGAACACCTCGGGGTGTCGCGCGAGCTCGGCGAGGTCGCGCTCCCACTCCACGGAAGGCGGGAGCGGGGCAGAAGCCGTCCCGACCTCCGGCTTCCCCAGGTGATCGAGCACGATCCGCAGCTCGGGGATCGCGCCCGACAGTCGCGCGAGGTCGGGGAGCTGCGCGGCACGCACGCACGCGTCGAAGGTCCACCCGTGCGCCGCGACCTCGCGGGCTCCGGAGATGAAGGCGGACGAGAGCATCACGCCGTCCGGCTCCCCCTGCAGCAGATGGCGCACCCCGACGACCAAGGGCTCCGCGGTGAGGCTCTCCAGGTGCACCGTGGTGTCGGTGCCGCGGTCGAGCCGAGCGCCGGCGACGATGCCGACCACCCCGAGGCGTTCCGCCTGCCCGGCCACCCACCGGACCTCGGCGAGGAAGTCGTCCTCAGCGGTCTCGGCCTGCACGAACACGGCCCGCTCGTCCGTGGCCTGCTCCACCCGCGCACGCTCGAGCTCGTCGGCTCCGAAGCGCCTCGCGAGCGGCCCTTCGAGCCACGTGTACCCGAGGGCTTCCGGATCCCACAGGTGCAGGTGCGAGTCGAGGATGCGCATGCCCCCATCCTGCCGCAGACATCGGATGTTGTGCGAGGATGAGCGCCATGGCAGTCACGGACGAGGCGATCGAGAAGATCAAGGCGATGATCGTGTCGGGCGAACTGGCCCCCGGCGATCGCCTGCCCCCGGAGAAGGAGCTCTCCGAGCGCCTCGGCCTCTCCCGCAACTCGATGCGCGAAGCGGTCAAGGCGCTGGAGGTCATCCGCGTGCTGGACGTGCGCCGCGGGGACGGCACCTACGTGACGAGCCTGGAGCCGCACCTGCTGCTGGAGGCGATCGCGTTCGTCGTCGACATGCACGACGACGACTCGATGCTGGAGATGTTCGCCGTCCGCCGGATGCTCGAATCGCAGGCCACCGGTCTCGCGGCCACCCTCGGCACGGACGAGGCGATCGCGACCCTGCAGGAGGAGGTCGAGGCCGTCGACGCCTCCGTCGGGATCGAGGAGCTCGTCGATCACGACATCCGCTTCCATCGCGAGATCGTTGGCATGGCGGGCAACGCCTACCTCGCGAGCCTCATCGAGCACCTCAGCAGCCAGACGGTCCGGGCGCGCGTCTGGCGGGGACTCACGGAGGGCGGCGCCGCGGAGCGCACGCTGTCGGAGCACCGCGCCATCGCCGATGCCATCGCCCAGCGCGACTCGGCGCTGGCGACCTCCCTCGCCACGGCCCACATCGCGGGTGTCGAGCGGTGGCTGCGGCAGGCCGCTTCGGCCTGAGCCGTCAGGCCCCGAGCCGCTGCATCGCGGCGTCGAACTCCGCCGCCGAGCTGTCGCTCACCTCGTGGAACAGCAGCTGGTCGAGCACGTCGGGCGCGGCGGTGAAGTAGGGGACTCCGGCTGCGCGCAGCCCGGTGATGTCGTCGGCGGAGCGCAGGGAGGCGGCGAGGACGTTGGCGGCGCTGCCCGCGCACATCTCCTGCATCCGGGCGATGAGCGCGTCGCCGTCCATGCCCGCGTCGCGCATACGCCCCAGATAGGGCGCGATGTACTGGGCGCCGATCGAGGCGCACGCGAGCGCCTGCGCGACGGAGTAGACCGCGGTGACGAGGACCGTGGCGCCGTCCCGGACGAGGGCGGAAGCCGCCGCGAAACCCGCTGCGGTCGCGGGCACCTTGACCGCAACGCGTTCGCCGAGCGCGCGGATGCCCTCCGCGTTCCGGAGGAAGGAGGCGGTGTCACCACCCCACGTCTGGAAGAACACCTCCCGAGCGCCCTCCTCGACCCAGCGGGCGTAGAGGTCGGGCATCTCCGCGGCCGTCCGCCCGCCACGCTCGAGGATCGTGGGGTTCGTCGTGACGCCGTGCACGACCCCTGCGGAGAGCAGCCGCGCGACACGGTCGGTGTCAGCGCTGTCGACGTACAGGCGGGGCGCGATCGCGGTCATCGGGGTCTCCTCGCGGGCAACCTGTCGTTACAGGTGGGGCTTCGGCTAATGTAATGACAGCTCCCGAACCTTGTCAAAGACCGGGAGTCCCGCGCTGTCGAGGAGGATCAGGAGCGAGATGACACCCGAACACCCCGGCGACCGCTCCGGCGTCGTCATCGTCGGCAGCGTGACGGCCGACGTCACGACCTTCTCCCAGCGGCTCCCCGCCCGCGGCGAGACCATCCTCGGCGACGAGTTCACGCTGATGCTCGGCGGCAAGGGCGCGAACCAGGCCGTCGCGGCGGGACGCTCCGGCGCCCGCACGAGCTTCGTCGGCTGCGTCGGCGACGACCTGTTCCACGATCTCGTGGTGGACGGGCTCACCGCCGCCGGCGTCGACCTCGCGCACCTGCGCACCGTGCCGGGCCCGACCGGCATCGCGCACATCCGCGTCGACGCCTCCGCGCAGAACGACATCGTGATGGTGCCGCTCGCGAACGCCGCCCTGAGCACGGGACAGATCGACGAGGCCCTCGCGGCTCTGGCCCCCACGACCTCGGTGCTGCTCACCCAGCTCGAGACCCCGTCCGCGCTGACCGCCCACATCACGGCCCGCGGCCGCGAGCACGGGATGACCGTGATCCTCGATCCGGCACCGGCTGCGGAGCTGGCACCGGAGATCTGGCGGAGCATCGACATCGTCACCCCGAACGAGACCGAGGCATCGCTCATCAGCGGCATCGAGGTGACAGATGCCGCGTCCGCCGAGCGCGCCGGGCACTGGTTCCTGGAGCAGGGCGTCGGCGCCGCCGTCATCACCCTGGCCGGGCAGGGGTCCTGCGTCGTCACCGCCGAGGGCGCCACCGTCGTCCCGCCGTTCCCCGTGGAGGCCGTCGACACCACCGCCGCGGGCGACGCCTACGCCGGCTACCTCGGTGCCGCGCTCGCGAGCGGAGCGGCCCTCACCGATGCGGTGCGGCTGGCGACCGCCGCGGGCGCCCTCACCGTCACGGAGCAGGGGGCCTCACCGAGCCTCCCCCACCGCGCCGACGTCGAGGCCTTCCTCGCCGCGCGCACCGCGGCCCCCGTCGCGAACTGAACCAGGAGCACACGATGCGCAAGACCTCGACCACGATCAACCCCGCGCTCTCCCGCGTCATCAGCGAGACCGGGCACACCGATCTGATCGTCGTGACGGACGCCGGGCTGCCGATCCCGCCGGGCTCCGAGCGCATCGACCTCGCCTACCGTCCCGGCGCTCCCGCGTTCCTCGACGTGCTCGACACGGTGCTCGCGGAGCTCGTGGTCGAGGGGGCGACGGTGTCGGCCGAGGTCGCCGAGAAGAGCCCGGAGGTGCTCGATGCCCTGCGCGAGCGCTTCGCCGACGCAGGCTTCGAGATCGAGCTCGTCCCGCACGTCGAGTTCAAGGAGCGCACGCACGCCGCCCGCGCCTTCGTGCGCTCGGGGGAGTTCACCCCGTACGCGAACGTGATCCTGCACGCGGGGGTGGCGTACTGATGTCTCTCATCGAGGACGCGATCGACCGCCACAGCGCGGCTCCCATGTACGACCAGCTCCGGCAGCTGATCATCGACGGCATCGCCCGCGACGGTCTGCAGCCGGGCGATCCTCTTCCCGGCGAGCACCGGCTGTGCGAGCGCTACGGCATCTCCCGCACGGTCGTGCGCCAGGCGCTCGCCCAGCTCGAGCACGAGGGACTCGTCGAGCGCGTGAAGGGCAAGGGCACCTTCGTCTCCCGTCCGCGCACCAGCGAGAGTCTCGTGCACACGCTGGTCGGGCTGTACGACGACGTCGAGCGGCGCGGCGGCCACGTGCACAGCGACGTCCTCCGGCACGAGCAGACCGTCGCCGACGAGGAGGTCGCCCTCGCCCTGGAGGTTCCGGTCGGATCGCCGGTGATCGTGCTCGAGCGGCTGCGGCACGTCGACGGCGAGCCCTGGTCGCTCTCCACCACGTGGATGCCGGAGGCGGTGGGGGCGGTGACGCTCGGCGCCGACCTCACCGAGGCGTCGCTGTACCGGCTGCTCGCCGACCACGGCATCATCGCCACGCACGGCGTCCGCTCGGCCGAGGCGACGGTCGCCACGCACGAGCAGGCTCAGCACCTCGGTGTGAGCGCCGGCTCCGCCCTCCTGCGCCTGCGCAGCATCAGCCGCAGTGAGGACGGGCTGCCGATCGAGTACTTCATCGCGTACCACCGCGGCGACCGCTCGCGCTTCGAATTCCAGCTCCAGCAGGAGCAGTCCCAGGCGTCGTTGATGCACGTGGACGGATCGGGCGGCGCCTCCCCCGCGGGCACGGTGGGCTGACAGCAGCCCCGGTACGCTCGAGGCATGAGCGACTGGACCAGCACCGCGATCGCCCTGCTGGAAGCCGATGCCAACCGCAGCGCCGACACACACCTGCACCTGTTCCCGCTGCCGCTGGAGTGGGGCATCGACCTCTACCTCAAGGACGAGTCGGTGCACCCGACCGGCTCGCTCAAGCACCGCCTCGCGCGCTCCCTCCTCCTCTACGGGCTCGTCAACGGGCGCATCCGTGAGGACACGACCCTCGTGGAGTCCTCGAGCGGGTCGACCGCGGTGTCGGAGGCCTACTTCGCCCGCATGCTGGGGCTGAAGTTCATCACGGTCGTGCCTCGGTCGACGGTGCAGGAGAAGATCGACCTCATCGAGTTCTACGGCGGAACCTGCCACTTCGTCGACCGTCCGGAGGACATGTCGTCCGAGGCGCAGCGCCTGGCGGCGGACTGCACCGGGCACTACCTCGACCAGTTCACCTTCGCCGAGCGCGCGACCGACTGGCGCGGCAACAACAACATCGCTGAGAGCGTGTTCAGCCAGCTCGCCCAGGAGCGGCATCCGATCCCCCGCTGGATCGTCACGGGCGCCGGCACCGGCGGCACCAGCGCCACGTTCGGCCGCTATGTGAAGTACCGTCGCCATGACACCCGGATCGCCGTCGTCGATCCCGAGGGCTCGGCCTTCTACGACGGCTGGGCGGGCACGGTCGACCCGCCGGCCGGACGCCCGAGCCGCATCGAGGGCATCGGGCGGCCACGGGTGGAGGCCTCGTTCGTGCCGTCCGTGATCGACGAGATGATCCAGGTCCCTGACGCGGGCTCCATCGCCGCGATCCGCCTCCTCCGCGAGCGCACCCTGCACTGGGCGGGCGGCTCCACCGGCACGAACCTCTACGGCGCATTCCAGCTCATCGCCCGGATGCGTGCCGCGGGCGAGACCGGCAGCGTCGTGACCCTGATCTGCGACAGCGGTGTGCGGTACGCCGGCACGTACTACTCGGACGAGTGGGTTGCGCACCAGGGGTGGGATCTCGCGCCGCACCGTGCGCGGTTGGAGCGGTTCCTGGAGACCGGGGTCTGGGCCGAGTGATCCGCGGGTTACGCTGACCCCATGACCACACTCATCCTCACTGTCGCGGGTGCCGACCGTCCGGGCCTCGTGGCCGCCGTCGCCGATGTCGTCGACGCCCACGGCGGCAACTGGGAGAACAGCTCCCTCGCCGAGCTCGCCGGCACGTTCGCCGGTGTCATCGAGGTGTCCGTGCCGACGGAGCGCACCGGGGAGCTCGAGACCGCCCTCCGGGCGATCCAGGGCCAGGGGCTGCTCACACTGTCGGTGCTCACCGGCACGCCGGGGCCGTCGGAGGACGAGGAGCAGCTGCTCGTGATGCAGGTGCTCGGCAACGACCGCCCCGGCATCGTGCGCGAGGTCTCGGCGGTGCTGAACGCGCACGCCCTGAGCATCGAGGAGCTCACGACCGAGACCCGCGAGGCTGCGATGGCCGGCGGAAGGCTCTTCGAGGCGTCGGTGATCGCGAAGGTCCCGCCGACGGTCGACCTCGACGCCCTGCGCGCCGACCTGGAGCGCCTCGCGTCGGAGATCCAGGTCGACATCACGCTCGGGTAGCGGTTCGCCGACCCACCCCTTTCGGTGCCGCCCACCCCCTTTCGGACGTCCGAAGAGGGCCGGGGCGCACGAAAGGGGGTGGCTCGGGCGGGAAACCAGCGGTCAGAGGCCGGAGTACCGCCGCACCCAGTACTCGGTGTAGGCGACGTGGGCGGACGCCGCCGCGGACGCGGCGACCGGATCCGCAGCGGCGAGGCCGCGGAGGATGGCGCGGTGGCCGGCGTCGGAGTGGATCTTGAGCTCCGCGGCGTCCTCCGGGTCGGAGATCCGGTAGGCCCGGGAGCGGGAGCGCAGCACGTCGATGAGGCTCGTCAGGGCCTCGTTGCCCGCGACCGACGAGATGGCCATGTGGAACTCGTGGTCGAGGCGGGACTGCGCCTCGAAGTCCGTCGTCGACTCGATCTCCGTGAGCACCTCGTCGAGCGCGGCCACCGTGTCCTCGTCGATCCGGGCCGCGGCGAGCGCCGCCGCATGGGGCTCGAGCACCCGTCGGAGCTCGGTCAGTTCCAGCACCCCGGCCATCGGCAGCAGCCCGACCGTGAGCGAGAGACTGCCGATGAGGTCGGCCGCGCGGAGCTCGCTCACGTAGCTCCCGGAACCGTGCCGCGTCTCCAGCACGCCGAGCGCGGCGAGGGTGCGGATCGCCTCACGCAGCGACCCCCGGGAGACGCCCAGCCGTTCGCAGAGCTCCCCCTCGCTCGGCAGCCGGTCGCCGGGGCGCAGAGCGCCGTCGGCGATGAGAGCCCGCAGGCCGTGCAGCGCCGTGTCGAGTGCGCTCATCGTGATCCTCTCTGCCACTCCCCCACCCCTCGTGAAGTCTGTCGGACGCCCCGGGCGCCGCAAACTCGTATGACAACTATGTTTCATCTTCGCGGTTTCGTAGCCAAAACCGAAGGCGTGTGGCAAAGTTGTGCAACAACTCGCCCCCACTCACCGATGAGGTCCGATGCCCGCTCCGCAGTTCCCCGCTCCGCTCACGCTGAACTCCGGCCTGCGAGCGCGCGATGCCTGGCCTCTCGACCCGACCGTGATCCACCTCAACCATGGGTCCTTCGGGGCGGTGCCGTCGGTGGTGGTCGCCCACCAGGACGCTCTGCGCCGCCGCGCCGACCTGAGCCCCGTCGAGTGGTTCCCTCGGATCGCGGAGCGAGTGCAGGAGGCGAGGCAGCGGACCGCCCCGTTCGTCGGCGCCCGCGCGGAGGACAGCGTGTTCGTGCCCAACGCCTCCGCCGCAGCCACCGTCGTCTACAACGCCCTCCAGCTCGAGAGCGGAGACGAGATCCTCGTCACCGACCAGGGCTACGGCGCCATCACCATGGGGGCCGAGCGCCTCGCCCGCCGGTTCGGCGCCGCCGTCCGCACGGTCACCCTGCCTTTGCTCGCCGATGACGACGAGATCGTGCAGCTGTTCGCCGACGCCCTCACCCGGCGCACGCGGCTGCTCGTCGTCGACCAGATCACCTCGCCCACGGCCCGCCTGCTGCCCACCCGCCGCATCGCCGACCTCGCGGCCGAGCGCGGCGTGCGCACCCTGGTCGACGGCGCCCACGCCCCCGGCCTCATCCCGGACGCGGCGGCCGTCGCCGGCGGCGACTGGTGGTTCGGCAATCTGCACAAGTGGCCCTGCGCCCCGCGCGGCTCCGCCCTCCTCGTCACCACCGCCCCCGACCGCGACGAGCTCTGGCCGCTGATCGACTCCTGGGCCGCGCGCGAGCCGTATCCCGAGCGCTTCGACACCCAGGGCACGATCGACGCGACGACCTACCTCGCCACCCCCACCGCGATCGAGTTCATCGAGGCGGAGTTCGGATGGGCGTCCGCCCGCGACGCCATGACCGCGCGCGCCGACGCGGGTGCTGAGCTCATCGCCGAAGCCCTGCGCCCCTTCAGCGACGAGGACCCGCTGACCGCGCTCCCCTCGCCGGTGCCGTCCATGCGGCTCATCCGGCTGCCACTCGGCCTCGGTGCCACCCGCGAGGAGGCCGACGCGCTGCGCATGGACCTCCTCGACGAGGTCGGCGTGGAGACCGCATTCACGAGCTTCCGCGGCGTCGGCTACTTCCGCCTCTCCGCGCATCTGTACACGGAGGCCTCCGACATCGAGGCGTTCGTCGAGCGCTGCGTCCCCGCGATCCTGCGCCGCGCCGGCATCCGCCCCGCCGACGCCCTCATCCTCCCCTGACCCGCACCACCTCCCGCACGAACCACCCGAACACCCACCCATCCCCACCGAGAGGCACATCGTGAAGAACAAGATCTTGACGACCGCAGCCGGAGTCGGCACCGTCGCCGTCCTCGCACTCACCGGCTGCTCCGGAGGCTCCGGCTCGTCCGGCGGCGACGGCAGCGTCACCCTCCAGATGGTCGAGAGCCTGACGAACCCGGCGCGCACCGAGCTGCTCCGCGGACTGCTCGACGAGTTCGAGAAGGACAACCCCGACATCACCGTCAACCTCGTCTCCCCCCCCACCGAGCAGGCCGACCAGAAGATCCAGCAGATGCTGCAGTCCGGCAAGGGCGTCGACGTGCTCGAGGTGCGCGACATCACCGTCGGGCCGTTCGCGAACAACGGCTGGCTCTACGACCTCGGCGCCGATCTGAAGAAGTGGGACGGCTGGGACGCCCTGACCGAGAACGCGCAGTCGGCCTCGGTCGCGGAGGACGGCAAGAGCTATTTCGTCCCCTACGGCTTCTACGGCCTGTCGCTGTTCTACCGCACCGACCTCGTCGAGCAGGCCGGCTTCGACGGCCCGCCGCACAGCTGGAAGGACCTGCTGGAGCAGGCGTCGGCGATCCAGGACCCGTCGAACAACATCTACGGCTACGCCTTCCGCGGCGGCCAGAACGCGAACAGCAACGTCGTCGCCGCGATCGAGGCCTACACGATCGACGGGCTCGACACGGAGGACGCATTCCTCATGGAGGACGGCTCGACGATCTTCGCGGCTCCCGAGGCGCAGGAGGCCGTCGACGACTACTTCGACCTGTTCACCGAGGCCTCGCCGCCCTCGGCCGTCTCCTGGGGCTACCCCGAGATGGTCGCCGGGTTCACCAACGGCACCACGGCCTTCCTCCTGCAGGACCCGGAGGTCATCGCGACGGTGCAGGACTCCTCGCTGACCGAGGACCAGTGGGACACCGCTCCGCTGCTCGTCGGCCCGACCGGCAAGGCTGCTCAGCCCCTCGCCGTCGCCGGCTGGGGTGTCGCGGAGAACAGCGAGCACAAGGAGGCGGCGGTGAAGCTCGTCGAGTTCCTGTCGTCCGCCGAGCCCGCCACCGAGTTCGCACAGGCGAACAGCCTCGTCCCGATCATCGCGGCCGCCGCGGACGACGAGTTCTACTCCACCGGCCCCTGGACCAGCTACGTCACCATGACCGAGGACCCGGAGACCTACGTCAACGTGCGTCAGCCGCGCGGGGTGAGCTGGTGGACCGAGTGGATCCAGAAGTCCGACCAGGACGTGCAGAGCGTGCTGCTCGGCAACATGACCACGAAGGACCTCCTCGCCTCGTGGGACGCATTCTGGACCGAGAAGTACGCCGCGGAGAAGGGTTGATCCGTGGCCCGCACCATCCGTGAAGGGGGCTCCGTCGGCACCGCCGGCGGGGCCTCCCCGGCATCGCGTCGTCGCCCCTTCCGGGGTCGCACCGCGCTCACGCTGCTGGCGTTCCTCGCGCCGGCGATCGTCTTCGTCTGCTGGTTCACCTACTGGCCGATGCTGCAGGGCGCCCGCATGGCCTTCCACGACTGGAACCTGTGGGATCTCACGTCGACGCCGTTCGTGGGCTTCGACAACTTCCTCGCCGTCTTCCGCGACCCGGCGTTCCCGACCGTGGCGTGGAACTCCGTGCTCTGGGTGGTCGGCTCGCTCGTGCCGCAGCTCGTGATCGGGTTCCTCATCGCGCTCGCCCTGCGCAAGCGGTTCCGCTTCCGCGGTCTCTACCAGGCGCTGGTCTTCTTCCCCTGGGCGGTGTCCGGCTTCCTCATCGGCATGCTGTTCCGCTGGATGTTCAACGCCGAGTTCGGCGTCGTCAACGACCTGCTCATGAAGGCGGGGCTGATCGACGCCCCGCTGCCCTGGCTGGCCGACCCGAAGCTCGCGATGTTCGCCGTGATCGTCGCGAACATCTGGTACGGCGTGACCTTCTTCGCGATCATGATCCTCGCGGCTCTGCAGTCGGTGCCGGACGAGATGCTGGAGGCGGCGAGCCTCGACGGCGCCGGCAAGGTGCGGCAGCTGTTCTCGATCATCATCCCGTACATCTCGATGACGCTGCTGCTGACGATCCTGCTGCGCGTGATCTGGATCTTCAACTTCCCCGACATCATCTACGCGATGACGAACGGCGGCCCGGCCAACCAGACCCACATCATCACGACGTGGATGATCAACTACACGCAGCAGGGCAACTACGGCATCGCGAGCGCCATCGGGCTCATCGTCGTGGCCTTCCTCATGGTGTTCTGCGCGTTCTACCTGATGGCGATGCGGAGAGTGCAGCGATGACCATCACCTCATCCGTCCGGACCGGATCGTCGGTCACGGAGACCCGCCGCATCACGGTGCCCGACCCGAAGACCGCCCCGCGACCGAAGCCCCGCGTCACGGTGGGCGGCGTGGTGCGTGTCGTCGGCCTGGGCCTGTGGCTGCTCATCACGCTGTTCCCGCTGTACTGGATCACGCTCACCGCGTTCAAGTCGCCGGGGACCATCAACCGCTTCCCGATCGAGTACTGGCCGAGCGAGCCCTCGCTGGACAACTTCACGAGCCTGTTCGAGAAGAGCTCGTTCGGGACGTTCCTGGCGAACTCGGCCATCGTGGCGGTGTCGGCGGGCGCGGTGGCGACGCTCATCGCCCTGCTGAGCGCCTACGTGCTGGCGCGATTCGAGTTCCGCGGCAAGGGCACGGTGCTCATCGCGTTCCTGCTGACGCAGATGATCCCGGCGTTCATCGCCCTCGGACCGCTGTACTCGATGATGACCGACCTCGGACTCGTCGATACCAAGCCCGGCCTCATCCTCGTCTACATCGCGATCTGCATCCCGTTCTCCACGGTCATGCTGCGGGGCTTCTTCGAGAACGTCCCCGATGCGCTGGAGGAGGCGGCGATGATCGACGGCTGCTCGCGCCTCGGCGCCCTGTTCCGGGTGCTCGTGCCGGTGATGACCCCGGGCATCATCGCCGCGTTCATCTTCAACTTCGTGAACTGCTGGAACGAGCTGTTCCTGTCGGTCGTGCTGATGAACACCGACGCGAACCGCACCGTGCCCTCGGCGCTGAACGGCTTCATCTCGACGTTCAACATCGACTGGGGCTCCATGAGTGCCGCGGCGGTGCTGACGATCCTCCCGACGATGGTGATGTTCGCCCTCGCCAGCCGCTGGATCGTCCAGGGCCTCACGGCCGGGGCCGTCAAGGAGTAACCCGTCCGAGGAGCGCAAATGGTCCCATTCCTTGACGGAATGGGACCATTTGCGCGATTCGAAGGCCTAGACGAGCCGGGACTTCGGCGACACCGAATACGTGTGCTCGGCGTCGCGGTTGACCGTGTCGCCGAGCGCGGTGTCGATCGCGGCCATCGTGTCGGCGTCGAGCTTCACGCCGGAGGCCTTGACCGTGTCGGCGAGCTGCTCCGGGCGGGAGGCGCCGACGAGGGCAGCCGCGACGTTCGGGTTCTGCAGCACCCACGCGATGGCGAGCTGGGGCATCGACAGACCCGCCTGCTCCGCGATCGGCTTGAGGCGCTGCACCGCGGTGAGGATGTCGTCCTGCAGGAAGCTCTTGATGAAGCCCGCGCCCGAGTTCTGATCCGTCGCCCGCGAGCCCTCCGGGACCGGCTGACCAGGGAGGTACTTGCCGCTGAGCACACCCTGCGCCATCGGCGACCAGACGATCTGCGAGATGCCGAGCTCCTCCGACGCGGGGACGACCTTGCCCTCGATGACCCGCCACAGCATCGAGTACTGCGGCTGGTTGGAGATGAGCTGGATGCCGAGCTGCTTCGCCAGGGCGTGGCCGTCACGGAGCTGCTCCGCGGTCCACTCCGAGACGCCGATGTAGAGCGCCTTGCCCTGCCGCACGATGTCGGCGAAGGCCTGGAACGTCTCCTCCAGCGGGGTCTCGTGGTCGAAGCGGTGCGCCTGGTACAGGTCGACGTAGTCGGTGCCGAGACGCTGCAGCGAGCCGTTGATCGACTCCATGATGTGCTTGCGGCTCAGGCCGGTGTCGTTCGGACCCTTGGGACCGGTCGGGAAGTAGACCTTCGTGAAGATCTCGAGGCTCTCGCGGCGCTGGCCCTGCAGCGCCTTGCCGAGCACGACCTCGGCGGCGGTGTTCGCGTAGGTGTCCGCGGTGTCGAACGTGGTGATGCCGGCGTCCAGGGCGGCGTGCACGGTCTTGACCGCGGCGTCGTCCTCGACCTGCGAGGCGTGTGTGACCCAGTTGCCGTACGTGATCTCCGAGACCTTGAGACCGCTGTTGCCGAGATAGCGATAGTTGACCATGGACCAACGCTAGTCCCGCCAGGGGGACCGCCGGGCCGGATCGGCCGCGATCGTCAGGCGGTGGCGGACGCCGGTCCGCGGCGGCGGGACGTGAGCGCGGCCCCGATCAGCACCCCGACCGCGGCGAGCGCGCTGACGGCGTACAGGGGCAGGGCCCACGGGGAGGCATCGGCGCCGCTGATGCCGAACGTGTCGGCGAGCCCCATGCCAGGGCCGAACGACGCGACGAAGTACGCGGGAGCCCCGCCCATCAGCACGGCGAGGAAGGTCATGGCCGGCACGATGGGGTGCACGCGTGTGACCACGCAGACGACGGCGGTCCCGATCCCCAGGCACACGCCGGCGCCGAGGATACCGAGGACCGCCTGCGGCATGAGGCTCTCCCCGGCGTTCGACATCGCGGCCCGGACCTCGTCGAGGGAGAGACCGCCCGGGGCCGCGGCCAGCGGGTTCAGCACGAGGATCTGCACCGCGGCGAGGGCGGCGTACGCGGTGACGGCGAGCACGCCCGCGATGGAGATCCAGAGAGTGGGGCGTGGCACCGGTGTCATGCGGTCACCCTAGGCAGGGCTGCTGAGAGTCTCCCGGTACTCGCGCCAGGCGTCGCCCAGCCGACGCACGCCCTCGGTGAGCACGTCGTCCGGCGCGGTGAACGGCAGACGCACGTGGTCGTCCGGGGCGGCGGCCGAGACCGCGAAGGCCCCGGTGCCCGCGATCGAGACCCCGTGGGCCGCGGCGACGCGCGCGAGAGCCGATGCGGAGCCCCGAGGCAGCGCCGCCCACAGCGAGAGTCCGCCCCGAGGGGCCTCGTAGGTCCAGTCGGGGAGGTGCGCGGCCATCAGGTTCTGCAGCAGGAGGAGCCGCTGCTGGTGCACGCGGCTGTTGGCGCGGCGGAGCTCCGTGGCGTGGGCGATGAGGTCGAGTGCGAGCAGCTGGCCGGGCACGCTCGTGGACTGGTCGGCGAGCTGCCGTGCACCGCGGAGCCGTCGGACCAGGACAGGGTCGGCGCGCAGCCACCCGATCCGCAGCCCGGCCCAGGCCCACTTCGACACGGACTCGACGACGAGCACCGGGGCGTCCGGCCGTTCCGAGGCGAGCGTGGGCGGCACGACCCCGTCGAACGAGATGCCGGCGACGACGCGGTCCTCGATCACGGGCACCCCGTACTGCGCGGCGAGTTCGGCCACGCGATGCCGCGCCGCCCCAGGCAGACGCGTCCCCGTCGGGTTCTGGTGGTGCGGGTTGAGCGCGACGAGCACGGGACGCAGTCGGGCCATCGCCTGCTCCAGCGCATCGACGTCGAGGCCGTCCGCCCCCATCGGCACGCCGTGGACCGTCCCGCCGCGCAACCCCACGGAGTCGGTCACGCCCGGCCACGTGATCCCCTCCGCGAGGACGACGTCGCCCGGCTCCACGAGCGCGTTGACGACGAGGCTGATGGCCTGCTGCGCGCCATGGGTCACGAGGATCTGCTCGGGCGTGGTCGGTGTCCCCTCGGCGCGGTACATATCGGCGATGAGTTCGCGGAGCGCGGGGAGCCCCGCGGGGTCGGTCTCCGGGAGCAGGGCGAGGTCGAGCCGCGGCTGGTGGTCGCGGATGAGCTGCACACCGAGATCGGGGATCTGCGGCACCGTGCGGAGCAGATCGATCGCGTTGGGGAGTGCTGAGAACAGGGCCTCGCCGCGGCCGGGACGGCGGTCCGCCGCGGGCGCCGTCCTCGAGCCCGAGACCCGCGTCCCACTGCCCTGCCGACGCTCGACGAGACCCTGCTCCGCGAGGGACGCATAGGCGGACACGACCGTGCCCCGCGAGACCGCGACCACCGCGGCGAGGGCGCGTTCGGCAGGCAGGCGGTCGGCGGGGCGCAGCTCACCGCTGCCGATCAGAGCGGCGATCCCCGCGTCGAGTCGGGTGGAGAGGGTGCCGTCGCCGTGCGCCCAGCGCCCGAGCCGTGCGGCGAGGGCGGAGGCAGAGACTTCCCCGCCCTGGACGAGGGGGCCGGGTGCCGATCCGTGGGCCATCGGCGCCGCATTGGCCCTGTCGAGGGTATCCATGAGACCTGATTCTGGACCAATGACAGCTTCCACGACCAACTTCCCGCCTTACCTCGGTCCAATCGACCGCGATTGGACCATCGGTGAACTCCTCGAGTGGTGTGAGGACGACGCCCGCACCCACGACCCCAGCCTCCGCGGACCGCTGGCGCTCATCGAGGCCGCCGTGACCGGCACCCCCTGGCGGACCGCCTCGTCCACCGTTGCCCCGTCCACGGTCGCCTTGACCCGTTCCCTCGCCATGGCGGCCCGGGCCGGGAACCTCTCCCACGTTCGAATCGCCCACTTCGTCCCCGATCCGGCGGAGATGGAGCAAAGTGAGCGACTCGAAGCGAAGGAGCGTCAGGTGGCCTGAGCCCCGGGAGTGGTGACGATGTCGGCGCGGTCGCGGAAGCCCTCCGCCGTCACCCTGTCCAGGGCGACCTGCTTGCGGATGGCCAGCGCCTTCTCGTAGAGGCTCGGGTCGCCGTAGCTCGTGAGCACCTTCACCAGCACCGGCAGCAGCTCGATCATGAAGAACAATGCCGCGATGAGGATGTGCGCCCACAGGATCGCGGGCTCCTTCTCACTCAGGCGGTTGAGGCCGCTGATCTGACTCAGCAGACCCACCGCGCCGGCATTGCCCTCCGCAACGGAGTCCGCCCGGGCGTTGTAGGCCGCGAGTGCCTGCTCGTACGTGTCGCGGGCGGCGGGCAGCTCGTCCTTCGCCTGCTGGCGGTTCTGCGACTCCGATGCCGTGGTGTTCTCCTTGGCTGCGCTACCGGCGGCCGCGAGTTCCTCGTTCGCCGTCCGGAGCTGCGCCGCGAGGGCGTCGTAGGTCTGCTGGGCCTCGGCGAGCTGGGCCTGCGCGGCCTGCGAGCTCGCGCCCTCGCCGTTCACACCGGTGCAACCGGGAACGGTGCCCGCGCCCTCGCCGGTGAGCTCGCACTGGTACAGCGTCCGCGCCTGATCGATCACGGCCTGCTGCTCCGTGAGCTTGGCCGTGAGATCGTCGACCGTGGACTGGGCGGCGGACTCGGTCGCCGATGACGACTCGGTGCCGGCGACGATGCCCGTCGCCGCCTGGTTCTCGAGTGCCGCGACGCGCTCGGACGCCGCGTCCAGCGCCTTCTTCTCCGGACCGGTCTCGAGCGCCTCCTGGTCGGCTTGCGCCTGGACGATGTTGGTCGCGGCGACCTCACGCGAGATGTCGTTGTGGAAGATCTGCAGCACGAGCGGCTCCGCGACGACGAAACCGATGATCGCGGCCATGATGACGCGAGGGATCGCAAGGCCGATGAGCTTCCAGACGTTGCGGGTCGACGT
Organism: Zhihengliuella sp. ISTPL4; assembly: GCF_002848265.1. Lineage (GTDB taxonomy): Bacteria > Actinomycetota > Actinomycetes > Actinomycetales > Microbacteriaceae > Microbacterium. The sequence goes on along the minus strand of NZ_CP025422.1, from coordinate 2,977,480 downwards.
CATGGTCGAGGTGAGGAAGCGGTCGAGGTTGAAGATGATCAGCGCCCACACGATCGCGAGCGGGATGGCGAGCCAGACCGCCGCGCGCACGCCCGTCGTGAGGGCGAAGAGCATGGAGATCGCGCTGACCAGGGCCGTCCCGGCGAGCACGAAGAACATCTGCACGAAGCGCGGGGTCTCGCCGGGGACGCGGTCGAGGATCTCGCCCTCGGCCCCGCCGAGGATCGCGAGAGCGCGGAGACGCTCGGCGGCGGTGCGGCGACGGCGAGGCTTTCGGACGCGCCGTGAACGGGCCGGCCGGTCGTCGATGGTCTCCGTGTGGTCCCAGGGGTCGGACGCCGGCGCGTCGGACGCGGCGTCAGGCCGCGCGGGTGAGTCACCGATCGGTTCGTACTCGCGGAGGAAGTCGAGGTCATCCGTCTCGGCGTTCGGGTCCGAGTCGAGGATGATCCGACCCTGCGAGTCGAAGCGACCCGGGCGGTGGGCGGAATAGGGCATCCCGATAATCTACGAAACTCCGCCTGTGCATACCGTGGAAGATCCCTTTGCATCCGTTCAGGATCCTCGCCGCGTCACTCCGAGGGCAGCAGCCGATCGAGCGCGGCGGAGTACGCGCTGAGCGCATCATCGAGCCCGAAGTGCCCGGCGGCGGCGAGGGTGCCCAGCCCGTGCATCAGGCCCCAGAGCGCGGTGATCTCGCCCGGCCTTCCGAGTCCCGCCGAGCTCGCGTTGTCCGCCAGGACGTCTTCGAGAGCTCGGATCAGTGGGGCCATCGTCGGCGTCGGATCCCCGGGCACGCAGACCGTCGGGTCGTAGACGGCATTGAAGGCGTGCGGATGCTCGACAGCGAAGCGGATGTAGGCGCGGCCACCCTCGGCGAGAGCGGCCGTGCGGGTCGACGCCTGCTGCGTCGCCGTGCGGACCTCGCCGAGGAGGTCGGCCATGCTGCGTTCGGCAATCGCCTTGAGGAGGCCAAGGCGATCGGAGAAGTGGTGGTACGGCGCGTTGTGGCTGACGTTCGCCGCGCGCGCCACCTCCCGCAAGCTGATGTCCGAGGCCGGAACCCGCTCCAGCAGCTGCATCGCGGCGTCCTCCAATGCTCGCGCGAGCGCGCCGTGATGATATCCCGCCTTTGAACTTGACATGCGCAACATTGTTTCCTATCTTGACAGTGTCCATCAGGTTGACACTGTCCAGATTGGAATCACCATGACCGCTCTCGTCATCGACGGCCACCCAGACGGACGCTCCCTGACGTCCGCGATCGCTCAGCGCTACGCCGCCGGGCACGGCGAGGCCCGGGTCCTCGCGCTGAGGGACCTCGAGTTCGACCCCGTCAGACGGGCCGGGTACCGCGAGCGGATGAGCCTGGAGCCCGATCTCGTCGTGGCGAAGCAGGCGCTTCACCACGCGGACACCATCGTCGTCGCCACGCCCCTGTGGTGGGGCTCCGTCCCGGCCCTGCTCAAGGGGTTCTTCGACCGCGCCCTCCTGCCACAGGAGGAGTTCCGCTACACGGGAGCGGGTTTCCCGGAAGGCCTCCTGGCCGCGCGCCGCGGACGACTGCTCCTCCTCGCGGATACCCCCTGGTATGCGGTCCCGATGACCGGCCTCCCCGCACGGATCCATGTGGCGCGGGGCACCCTGAGGTTCTGCGGCGTGCGGTCCGTCCGGACGCATCGGATGCTGGGAGTGAGGAACGCCGGAGAATCCACGATCGCCCGGTGGCTCGCCGACGCCGAGCGCCTCGGCATCCGGGACGGTCGGCGAACGGTTCGCCTCGGCTCCTGAGGGTCAGGCTCACGCCATCGCGGCGGCGGCAGCCTCGTCCTCGGTCGTCGCCACGAGCTGCCCGCACGCGCCGTCGATCTCCTTGCCGCGGGTGTCGCGCAGGGTCGTCGGGATGCCGGCGTCGTTCAGCCTCCGCACGAACTCGTCCGTGACACCCTTCTCCGATGACGTCCAGATCGAGCCCGGCGTCGGGTTCAGCGGGATCGGGTTCACGTGCACCCATCCACGACCGCGCTGGTTGAGCTTCTCGGCGAGGAGGTCGGCCCGCCACGCATGGTCGTTCATGTCCTTGATGAGCGCGTACTCGATGGACACGCGGCGACCGGTCTTGGCGTAGTAGTCGTAGGCCGCGTCGAGCGCCTCGTCGACCTTCCACCGCGAGTTCACGGGGATGAGCTCGTCGCGAAGGTGGTCATCGGGGGCATGCAGCGACAGCGCGAACGTGACGGGGATGTTCTCGTCGGCGAGCTTCTTGATCGCCGGCACGAGGCCGACGGTCGACACCGTGATGCCGCGCGCGCTCATGCCGAGACCGTCGGGCTGCGGGGCGACCATGGTGCGCACCGCATCCATGACGCGCTTGTAGTTGGCGAGCGGCTCCCCCATCCCCATGAAGACGATGTTGGAAACGCGCTCCATGCTGTGGTCGTCGCGCTTCTTCCCGCCCAGCTCGCCGTTCGCGATGGCCCGGTTGGCCCGGACGATCTGCTCGATGATCTCGGCGGTGGACATGTTGCGGGTCAGTCCGGCCTGCCCGGTGGCGCAGAACGGGCAGTTCATGCCGCAGCCGGCCTGGCTCGACACACACAGGGTGATGCGGCCGGGATAGCGCATGAGGACGGACTCGACGAGCGCACCGTCGTGCAGACGCCACAGGAACTTGATGGTGTCGCCGCGGTCGGTCTCCAGCCGACGCACCTCGGTCATGAGGGGCGGGAGCATCCCGCCGACGAGCTCGTCGCGGATCCCGGCGGGCAGATCGGTCATCTCCGCCGGGTCGGACGTGTAGTGCCGGAAGTAATGGGTGGCGAGCTGCTTGGCGCGGAAGCCGGGGAGCCCCAGCTCCTTCACTTTCTCGATGCGCTCGGCCGGGGTGAGGTCGGCGAGATGGACCGGCGGCTTGCCGCGCTTGGGACTCGCGAACTGCAGCAGCGGGCGCCCCTCGGCATCCTTCTTCTGGGTCCAGCCCTCGGTCGCGGGGCGCACCTGCGGGGCGCGCGTCTCGCGGATCGCCCCCGAACGGGACGACGCGGGCGCGGTCGCGGGGCGCGTCTCGGGTGTGCGGGGGTTCTCGGCCATCCCTCCAGGGTACCGGGACGCGGGTGAAAGGCGGCTGGGCAGGGATACCGCCATCGAGCGGACGGCCATCGCTTGTAATGACAAGTTTTCGTGCGCGAGAATGGGCGCATCCCCTCGATCAAGGAGCGCCATGTCCGACCGTCTCGCCCGTGCCCGCACCACCGGCATCCTCGCCGTCCTCCGCGCCCCCTCCCCGGAGTCGGCCCTGGAGGCCTCGGAGGCGATCATCCGCGGCGGGGTCTCCGGCATCGAGGTGACCTTCTCGACGCCCGACGCGCCTGCCGTGATCCGCGAGCTCATCGCCCGCCACGGTGACGCCGCGTACATCGGCGCCGGTACCGTCACGTCGGCGGAGCAGGCGACCCAGGCCGCCGACGCGGGCGCCGCTTTCCTCGTCAGCCCCGGCACCCTCCCCGACCTCACCCGCGCCATGCTCGACACCGGCCGCGTCGTGATGACCGGCGCGATGACGCCGACCGAGGTCATGGGCGCCCTCGAACTCGGCGTCGACGTCGTGAAGATCTTCCCGGCCTCGCTCGGCGGTCCCTCCTACCTGGGGGCGCTGCGCGGGCCGTTCCCGGACGCCCCCCTCATGCCCACGGGCGGCGTGAAGCCCGACAACATCGCCGACTGGTTCGCGGCCGGCGCCGTCGCCGTGGGGGCCGGTGGAGACCTCGCGAACGGCACTGCGATCGCGAACGCGGACTGGGCGGACATCGAGCAGCGGGCCGCGCGCTTCGCCGCCGCCCTCGCTGCCACGCGGGGCTGAACGGCAGATCAGCGCTCCCATGAACGACGCCACGTCCGACCTGCTCGCCGCCGCCGCCGCCGGCGACAGTGACGCCCTCCACCGCGCGCTCGACGCGGGAGCGGACATCGAGGCCCGCGGCGACGGCGGCATGACCCCGCTGGTCGCGGCGACCAAGGCGAACCACATCGACGCGGCGCGGCTCCTGATCGAGGCCGGCGCCGATGTGAACGCCAGGGACGACATCCAGGACTCCGCTTATCTGTACGCCGGTGCCCGCGGGCACGATGAGATCCTGCGGATGACCCTGGCGCACGCCGCCGACCTCCGCAGCACGAATCGCTTCGGCGGCACAGCGCTGATCCCCGCGTCCGAGCGGGGCCTGCTGCCGACGGTCGAGATCCTGCTGGGCGCGGGCGTCGATCCGAACCACATCAATAATCTCGGCTGGACTGCGCTGCACGAGGCGATCGTGCTCGGCGACGGCTCGGCCCGCTACGTCGAGGTGGTCAACGCGTTGCTCGACGGCGGCGCCGACGCGTCCATCCGCGACGGCGACGGTGTGCTGCCGGTCGACCTCGCGACCGACCGCGGGTACGACGCCATCGCCGCCGAGCTCCGGCGGTGACAGCCCTCGATCCCTGGGCCTGGGCTGCACTCGGCGTGGCCGCGGTCGTCATCGGGATCTCGAAGACGGCTCTTCCGGGCGGCAGCATCCTCGCGATCGCCCTGTTCGCCGCGGTGCTCCCCGCGCGCACCTCCACAGCGGCGACGCTCCTGCTGCTCATGGTGGGTGATGTGTTCGCGCTGCTCGCCTACCGACGGCACGCGCACTGGCCCACGCTGCTGCGTCTCGCACCCGCGGTCGTGGCTGGACTTCTCCTCGGCTTCGCGTTCCTCGCCTTGACCGGAGACGGGGTCGTACGCCGCGCCATCGGCGTGATCCTGCTGCTCATGATCGCCGTGACGCTGTGGCGGCGATGGCGGCAGGCCAGGGCGGAGCAGGAGGCGGCGGCCCGGGGCGGCGCACTGCTGGCCGGGGTCTACGGGACGCTCGGCGGCTTCACGACCATGGTGGCCAACGCAGGCGGGCCGGTCATGTCGATGTACTTCCTCGCCACACGCACCCCAGTCCAGGTGTTCCTCGGCACCTCCGCCTGGTTCTTCGCGATCATCAACCTGATCAAGGTGCCGTTCCTCGCCGGCATCGGGCTGTTCACGGGGCCTGTGCTGCTCACCGACGCGATCCTCACGCCGCTCGTGGTGCTCGGCGCGCTGCTCGGGCTGCGGGTGGCGCGTCGCCTGGACCAGCGGCTCTTCGACCGCATCGTGGTCGTGCTGACGGTCCTCGGCGCCGTGTACCTGCTGCTCTAGCCCTTCGACAAGCTCAGGGACCCAACCCTTCGACAAGCTCAGGGACCCAGGGGTGGGTCGCTGAGCCTGTCGAAGCGCGTCAGTCGAGGAAGATGTCCGGGAACAGCGCGCTGTCCGGAGTCCCCGGGACGGCGGCGTAGCCCGAGAAGTCGGTGACGCCGTTCGCCTCGAGCACGTCCTCCACGATCAGCGACTGCCCCGTGTAGGTGCGCGCCGGCTGGGTGAGGACGGCGTAGGCGGCGTCGGCGTAGATGTCGGCCGTCCGACTCGCGGCCATCACCTTGTCGCCGCCGAGGAGGTTCTGCACCGCGGCCGTCGCGATGGTCGTGCGCGGCCACAGCGTGTTGGCGGCGATGCCCTCGGCCGCGAACTCCGCCGCGAGTCCGAGCGTGACCATCGTCATCCCGTACTTCGCCAGCGTGTACCCGGTGTGCGCACCCAGCCACTTCGGGGTGGGGTTCAGGGGCGGCGAGAGCGAGAGGATGTGCGGGTTCTCGGCGTCCTTGAGGATGGGCACCGCGGCCCGGGAGAGCATGAAGGTGCCGCGGACGTTCACGTCCTGCATCAGGTCGTACTTCTTCGCGGAGAGGTCGAGCGACCGGGAGAGGTCGATGACGCTGGCGTTGTTGAGGACGATGTCGATCCCGCCGAACTCGCCCTGCGTCTTCATGACGGCTTCGGTGATGTGGTCGTCGTCCCGCACGTCGCCCACGATCGGCAGGGCCTGGCCGCCGGCGGCGCGGATCTGCTCGGCCGCGCTGTGCACGGTGCCCTCGAGCTTCGGGTGCGGGGAGTCGGTCTTGGCGAGCATCGCGATGTTCGCGCCATCGGCGGCCGCGCGCAGGGCGATCGCGAGACCGATCCCGCGGCTGCCGCCCGACATGAGGATGGTCTTTCCGGCGAGTGTGCTCATGGTTCTCGTTTCGAATCGCTTGATTGGCTGGATTTCCGGGTCGAATCGGGCCATTCGGGCGATTCGAACCGGGAGGGGTCAGCGCGGGGCCATGCGGATGGCGCCGTCGAGGCGGATGGTCTCGCCATTGAGGTAGCCGTTCTCGACGATCTGCTGCACGAGGCCGGCGTACTCGTCGGGGCGACCCAGGCGGGCGGGGAACGGCACCTGCTGGCCGAGCGAGTCCTGCGCCTCCTGCGGCAGACCCATGAGCATCGGCGTCTCCATGATGCCCGGGGCGATGGTGCACACCCGGATGGCGTGGCGGGCGAGCTCGCGGGCGATCGGGAGGGTCATCGCGTGCACCCCGCCCTTGGAGGCCGAGTACGCCGGCTGGCCGATCTGCCCGTCGAACGCCGCGACGCTCGCCGTGTTCACGATCACGCCGCGCTCCTCATCATGCAGCTCGTTCGCGGCGATGACGGCGGCGGCCTGCGAGATCACGTTGAACGTGCCGACGAGGTTGATGCGCACGATGCGCTCGAAGTCCGCGAGGAGCGCAGGGTTGCCGTCGCGATCGAGCACCTTGGCCGGCGGGGCGATGCCGGCGCAGTTGACGACGACCCGCAGCGGCGCGGCGACCTGCGCCGCGGCGACCGCGGCCCGGACCTCGTCGACGCTGGTCACGTCTGCGGGGACGAAGAGACCGCCGAGTTCCGCCGAGACCTCTTCCCCCTTCGACGAGGCGAGGTCGATGATGGTGACGTGCGCGCCCGCGGCAGTGAGCCGACGGGCGGTCGCGAGTCCGAGTCCGGATGCGCCGCCGGTGACGAAAGCACCCTGTCCGCTGATCTGCATCTGATGTTCTCCTTCGAACGTCGTCGTGCGACATGCATGGAACGCAGTCCCAGCCTAGGCGGTTCTTGGTGTCACCGCAGGCCCGCCGCGTCTTTCCCGAGCCTACGACACCGAGGTTCCGACAGGATGGGATGGGTGAGCATCCCCGCAGCGTCCATCGAGGTCCCCGACCGTGTGCGCGATCTCGCCGCCGGCGCCGCGCTGACACCGGCCTGGCGCAACGCGATCGGTGGGCTGACGTTCCGCACCGACGACGGCCGGTACATCAAGTGGGGCCCCCATGACCCCGAGGCGAACATGCGCGACGAGGCCGAGCGGATGCGCTGGGCCCGCCGCTGGATCACGGTGCCCGAGGTGATCTCCCAGGGCCAGGATGAGGCGCACGAGTGGCTCGTCACGGCGGCGCTTCCCGGGCACAGCGCCGTGGACCCGCGGTGGGCGTCGTCTCCGGCGACCGCCGTCCGCGCGGTCGGTATCGGTCTCCGCTTCCTGCACGACGCCCTGCCCGTCGCGGAGTGCCCCTGGACCTGGAGCCCGGCGGAGCGCATCGCGAACGCCGCCGCCCGGGGCACGACGGTGCCGACGGACCTGCACGAGCCGCCGTCGATCGACCGGCTGGTGGTCTGCCACGGCGACGCCTGCCTGCCCAACACCCTGCTCGACGACGACGGCCGCCCCGTGGCCCACGTCGACCTCGCCGCGCTCGGGGTCGCCGACCGGTGGGCCGACATCGCCGTGGCCGCGATGAGCACGCTCTGGAACTTCGGCCCCGGCTGGGAGGCCACCCTCATCGCGGCCTACGGCGTCGAACCCGACGACGCCCGCCTCGAGTACTACCGGCGCCTGTGGAACGAGACCTGAGCCGACGCCCGCCTCAGGCTTCCGGATGCGCGTCGCTGAGGAGGCTCCCGTCGGCCGGCCGCCGATCCCACGACGGTTTGCGCAGCGCGGAGAACAGCAGCGGCGGGGCACCGAGCACGACGATCACCAGACCGACGATCCACGGATACGCGGCGGCCGGGAACGCCGTGAAGCCGTCGGGCGGGATGAAGGCGAGCAGGAACGCGGCGAGGCAGGCGATGAATCCGACCCCGGCGACGAACGGCAGCGCCTTCACGCGGTACGCCCGGTGGACTTCGGGGGCCTTCCGCCGCAGCACCATCGCCGAAGCGAACATGAGCATGTACATGATGAGGTACAGCGCGGCGGCCATGTCGATGAGCGCGACGAAGGCGGCGCTCACGTTGGGCACGATGATGAAGATCGCCGCGAGGATCGTGACGATGGTGCCCTGGAGCATCAGGATGCCCGACTGGACACCGGCCTTGTTGCGCTTCTGCAGCAGCGGCGGGAGCAGCCCGGTCTCCGCCGCCGCCAGCACGCCCTTGGACGGACCGGCGACCCAGGTCACGACCGAGGCAAGGGCCCCGGCGGCGATGAGCGCCGACACGACGGCCGTCGCCCACCCCATGTCCCAGTGGTCGAAGTACTCCCCGAACGCGAGCATGATGCCGTTCGTCAGGCCGAGCTCCTTCTTCGGCACTGCGACTGCGATCGCGATGGTCGGCAGGATGAAGACGAGCAGGATGAGCCCCGCGGCGAGGAACACGGAGCGCGGGTAACCCTTGCCGGGATCCTTCATCTGGTTCACGTGCACCGCGTTGACCTCCATACCGGCGTACGCGAGCACGTTCGACACGATCAGCACGATGGAGGCCAGCCCGGTGAACGGCGGGATCATCGCCGAGGCGTCCAGCGGCACCTGGCTCTTCTCCCCGCTGAAGACCCACACCGCCCCGAACACGATGAGCAGCACCGCGGGGAACAGCGTGCCGATGATGCCGCCCCACGAGCCGAGTTTCGCGAAGAGGTCACCGCCGCGGAGGGTGACGAGGGTGGAGCCCCAGTAGAAGACGATGATGACGACCGCGGTGAAGAAGCCGGAACTGGACAGCGACGGGTCGAGGAAGACGAAGGCGAGAGCACCGGCCACGAACGCGAGCTGCGTGGGGAACCAGACCACGTTCTGGATCCACTGCAGCCACACCGCGGTGAACCCCCAGCGGTTGCCGAGGGCCTCGCGCACCCAGACGTACACGCCGCCCTTCCATCCCGTCGCCAGTTCGGCCGCGACGAGAGCCGTGGGGATGAGGAAGAGGATCGCCGGGATGATGTACAGCGTGACGCTGCCGAGACCGTAGATCGCCATCGCCGGGAGGGAGCGCAGGCTCGCGACGACCACCAGCGTGAGGAGAGCGAGCTGCCCGACGCCGAGGACGGCGACGGCGGGACGGGAGACGCGCGGCGTCGAGGCGGCGCCGGCGGCACCGGACTGCGGGGCGGACATGTCGGCCCCCTAGTGGTGGAACGCCGAGTCGGGGTGATCGGACGGCATGGGAGCCGTGAGCGCGTCGAGGTGGGCCACCTCGGCGGTGATGGCGTCGAGCAGTTCGGCGGCCAGGTCCATGCTGAGCCCGTTGCGCACGACGATGCGCTGCACCGTGAGGTCTTCGAGGTCCGCGGGCATGGGGTACGCGGGCACGAGCCAACCCCGCATCCGGAGGCGGTCCTGGAGGTGGTAGAGCGTCCACTTGTCGGTGTGCCCGTCCTTCAGGCGCCAGGCGAAGACCGGGATGTCGCTGCCGTCGTTCCACAGCTCGAACGCGTCGAGCTTCGCGATGCCCGCGGAGAGGAACTTCGCCACGTCCTGCGAGGCCTGCTGGACGGCGCGGTACCCTTCGAACCCGAGACGGAGGAACAGGTAGTACTGCAGCAGCACCTGCGCTCCCGGTCGGGAGAAGTTCAGGGCGAAGGTCGGCATCTCTCCGCCGAGGTAGCTCACCTGGAAGATGAGGTCCTCGGGCAGCCACTGGGCGTCGCGCCAGACCACCCAGCCGAGGCCGGGATAGACGAGACCGTACTTGTGTCCCGAAGTGCTGATGGAGTGCACGCGCTCCAGCCGGAAGTCCCAGACGAGGTCGGGCTGGAGGAACGGGGCGATCATCGCGCCCGAGGCGCCGTCCACGTGGATCGGGATGTCGAGACCCGCCTTCTCCTGGATGGCGTCGAGTGCCGCGGCGATCTCCGCCACCGGCTCGTACATCCCGGTGTAGGTCACGCCCATGATGGCAACGACCCCGATGGTGTTCTCGTCGACGTACTTCTCGAGATCGTGACCGTCGAGCGTCTTGTGCTCCTCGCTGATGGGTACGTAGCGCGGCTCGACGTCGAAGTAGTTGCAGAACTTCTCCCAGCACACCTGCACCGCGCTCGACATCACGAGGTTCGGGCTCGAGGCGTCCTTGCCGGCAGCGCGGCGCGCCTGCTGCCAGCGCCGCTTGAACGCGAGGCCGCCGAGCATGCACGCCTCAGAGGAGCCGATCGTCGACGTGCCGATGCTGCGCGCGGCATCCGGCGCCTTCCACAGGTTCGCGAGCATGTGCCAGCAGTTGTCCTCGATGGCGGCCGTCTGCGGATACTCGTCCTTGTCGATCATGTTCTTGTCGAAGGAGGCCATGTAGACCTGTTTCGCCTCGTCGTCCATCCAGGTGCTGACGAAGGTGGCGAGGTTGAGGCGCGCATTGCCGTCGAGGATGGTCTCGTCCTCGACGATCTGCTTCGCGGTCGCCGGAAGCGACTCGGAGTCCGGGATGACGTGTCGCGGGGCGACGGTGGCCTCCCCCGGCCGCGTGAAGAGCGGCTGATCATCGGCGGCGGAGATGCTCATGGGACGTCCCTTTCGGTCGGTGACGATTGGCACTGTCTCCTGCGCACGCTAGACCTGTCTTCGACGCACCACTAGGGACCCTCGTCCCGAATGGGCAAGTCAGGACGGACCGAGAATGAAGTTCCAGGACCCCGTGATGACCGCGGCGGCGATGGCCGTCCCGGAGATCCCCGCGCCGACGGCGAGCAGGATCCACTCGGCCGCCCCGAAGCGCGACGCCCGTGCCCACGTCCGGCGTCCGGGCGCGCCGAAGCCCCGAGCCTCCATCGCCGTCGCCAGCTTCGCCCCGCGGCGGATCGACAGCACGAGCAAGGCGAAGGCCATGCCGAAGAAGCGCCGAATGCGTCCGCGATCGGCGACGCCGCGCGCCCGGCGCGCGAGTTCCAGAGCTCGCCAGTCGTCGAGGAACAGCCCCACCATGCGGAGGCCCGCGAGTGCGCCCAGCACGAAACGGGCCGGCAGCCGCAGGATCTGCCCGAGACCGTCGGCGAGATCCGTGGGATCGACCGTGATGAACAGCACCACGGAGGGCAGGGCGATCGCGAGCACCCGGAGCATCGTCGCGAACGCCAGCGCGAGCGACCCCTCGCTGATGCGCAGCACGAACCAGTCGACGTACACAGTGCCGCTCGTCTCGCCGTAGAGGGCGATGGTGAGGCCGGTCAGCGGTGCCGCGAGCCAGACCGGCCACGTGCGCACCCAGAACTCCCGCCAGCCGATGCCGGCGAACAGGAACAACACCGCTTCCAGCGCCAGCGCGACGGCCGCCGAGACCGGATCGAGCGTGAGGATCAACGGCACGGCGATGAGCGCGCTCACGCCGAGTTTCGCGACCGGGTTGATCCGGGCGACGACGCCGGTGCGGGCGGAGATGGTGGCGAGATCCGTCATGTGTGCGCCCCCACCGTGAACCTCATGGCGTGCAGGGCGCGCGCCACATCGAGGTCGTGGGTGATGGTGACGACGGCGGAGCCCTCGTCCCTGAGCGCGGCGAGCATCGCGACCAGCTCCGCCCAGGTGCGGGCGTCCTGACCGAATGTCGGCTCGTCGAGGATGAGCACCCTCGGTCGTGTGGCGATGGCGGCCGCGACCGTGAGACGACGCTTCTCCCCACCCGAGAGCGTGTACGGGTTGGCGGCCCCCAGGTGGGACAGACGCAGGCGCGCCAGCAGCTCGTCGACGCGCGCCGCGACCTCGTCCTCGGAGACGCCCAGCGCGCGCGGACCGATGGCGAGCTCGTCCCGCACGGTCGTGGCGAGGAGCTGGTGCTCCGGCTCCTGGAAGACCATTCCGATCCGGGTGAGGAGGTCGCGGGACGCCCAGCGGATCGGCGCGGGATCGGCGCCCCGAGTGAGCATCGGCGTCGCGATCACGGCCCCCTCCGCGGGCGGGAGCAGGCCCGCGAGGGTCAAACCGAGCGTGGACTTGCCCGCGCCGTTCGGACCGGTGATCGCGAGGGCCTCGCCCGCACGCACGTCCAGGTCGATGCCGCGGGCCACCGGATGCCCCTTCACCCGCGCCACGGCGAGTGCACGCGCCGACAGCAGCACCTCCCCTGGCACCGCCCGCGGTGGCGGGGGTTCGACGGGAGGACGGCCGGGCACCCACACACCGTCCGCCGCGAGGCGCTCCCCCTGCGCGTCGAGCACGTCCGCGGGAGGGCCGTCCGCGACCACGCCCCCGGCGCCGAGAACGATCACCCGGGTGAGGAGGGGCAGCCAGACCTCGAGCCGGTGTTCCACGACGACGAGTGTCGCTGGTCGCGCCGCGAGCATCCGCTCCACCGCCGCCCTGACCTCGCGCACGCCGTCGGGGTCGAGGTTCGCTGTCGGCTCGTCCAGCAGGACGAGTCCCGGGCGCATGGCGAGCATCCCCGCCAGGGCAAGGCGCTGTTTCTGCCCGCCGGACAGCGCTTTGGTCGGGTGGTCGAGCGGTACGTCCAGGCCCACCGCCGCCATCGCCGCCTCGACCCGGGGCCAGATCTCGGTGCGCGGCACTCCGAGGTTCTCGCAGCCGAAGGCGACGTCGTCGCCCGCTCTGGCCAGGATCACCTGCGAGTCGGGATCCTGGAGGACGAGCCCTGCCCGACCGCGGGTCGCCACGGCGGGCTCGCCGTCGACGAGGAGCTCCCCCTCGCTCTCGCCCTCCTCTTCGCCACCGAGCACACCGGCGAGGCCGTGGAGCAACGTGGACTTGCCCGCCCCGGAGGCCCCGAGCACGAGCACGCGCTCGCCGGGCTCGATGCGGAACGAGACATCGCGCAGCGCCCAGGCGAGGCGGCTCGCGTGGCGCCACCCCCAGCCGCGGGCCTCCACGGCGGCGGGAGCCACCTGCTCTGACGCCATCAGACGCGGACGCGCGCCTCGCGCCCCGACCCGAAACGGTCCAGTGCTCCCGTCGCGGCGATGCCGCGGGCAAGCACCCAGGAGAGCGCTCCGGCGATGACCGCTCCGGAGATGACCGTGCTCACGAGGTAGATCGCGGTGAACGCGGGACCGGAACCGGCGTACCAGAGGATGAGGTTGTTGATGCCGCCGGCGAGCGCGGCCCCCGCACCGGCGAGGATCGCGACGGGCAGCGACCAGCGGCGGTAGAAGAACAGGAGGAAGATCAGCTCCGCGCCCAGCCCCTGCACCAGTCCCGCCTCGAGCGTGAGGAACCCGCCCCACTGGTTGCCGATGAGCGCCGAGACGACGGCAGCCAGCAGCTCCACGTAGATCGCGGCGCCCGCCTTGCGGATGATGAGTCCACCGAGGACGCCGGCGAACAGCCACGGGCCGTCGAGGAGGCCCTGGAGACCGGGGAGCAGCGGCTCGAGCAGGGCCTTCGGGCCCAGGTACCCCACGTTCCAGGCCAGGAAGATCAGCCCGGCGGCGACGCCGAGGACGCTGGCGACCACGATGTCGACGACGCGCCAGCGCAGATAACTGCGCGGAGCGGCCGTGGTCTTCGCCGACGGGGATGCGGACGTGGACGTACTCATGTGAACTCCTCCCTGCGCTGGCATGACCCAGATCAGGTTCGACGGTCGAAGCGCGATTCGCTCCCTCTCAGCCCGGCTCGCCGGACTCCCGTGGTTGTGCTGTCGATCCTACCGCCTTCCGCCCGCACGTTCCGAGCCGTGCACGGCGGATTCCGGGCGGCATTCGGTACCGTAAGCGAGTGACCGCTTCCGATCCCCCTGAAGAGGCGTCCGGCGGCGTCGACGTCGACGCGCGGCCAGAGGACTCCATCCCGCTGTCCTCGGCGTCCACCGGCGACGCGCCGGAGGAGGCCGCCGTCGGTGCGGAACGACCTTCCGCGGCCGGGTCGCTCACCACGGGGCCGGTCGCCTGGGCTGATGCGTCGGCACCTGCGACGGCGCTGACCTGGGTCGATCCGACGCTCGTCGCCGCGGGGTCGTCGATCCCCGAGTTTGACGCGTCTCCGGGGGTGCAGGACGGGACGGGACTCCTGCGCGACGCGAAGCTACGGCCCGCGATCGCCGCTCCGGGTCTGCTCGTGCCCCTCGGTGTCCTCGTCGGACTCGCCTCCTCCTACGCGGGCACGACCCTGTTGTGGCCTCTGCACGAGGTCGCGCCGACCGTGCAGGCGGTGGAATTCACTCCCGTCGCCGCCCCGACCGCGGCCCTTGCCTGGCCTGCGGTCGGCGACGGTGCGGTGGGGATCGCCGGCATGACCACCGCGGCGTCCACCACGGCGCCCGTGAGCATCGCGAGCATCACGAAGGTCGTCAGCAGCCTCATGGTCCTGGACCGCCTGCCGCTCGCACCGGGCGAGCAGGGACCGGAGTTCTCCTTCACCTTCGCCGACAGCATCCGCTACTGGGACTATCGGATCGCCAATCAGTCCGCGCTCGACGTCCCCGTGGGCGGAGTGCTGACCGAGTACCAGCTCCTGCAGGGCACCCTGCTCGGCTCGGCCAACAACTACATCGATCGGCTGGCGGCGGAGATCTGGGGGTCCGACCGGGAGTTCGCCGCCGCGGCCGAGATCTGGCTCGGCGAGCGCGGACTCTCCGGGATCACCGTGGTCACGCCTTCCGGCTTCGACGAGCGCAACGTCGCCACCCCGGAGGCTCTCGTGGCTCTCGGGGAGATGGCGATGCGCAACCCGGTGTTCGCGGAGATCGTGGGCACCCGTTCCGTCGAACTGCCGGGAGCCGGCACCGTCGAGAACACGAACGGCATGCTCGCCGACCCGGGCGTCGTGGGCATCAAGACCGGCACCCTCGTCGGATGGAATCTGCTGACCGCCAAGGACATCACCGTCGGCGATTCGACGGTCCGGCTGTATGCAGCGGCTTTGAATCAGGAGGACGACGAGGCGCGCCTGGCCCTCACCCGCGCCCTGTTCACCCAGACGGAGGCGGCGCTACAGGCGCAGGGCCCCGCGGTTCCCGCGGGAACGGTGGTCGGGCGCATCGTCACCGTCTGGGGGGAGAACGTCGACGTGGTCACCGAGGAGGACGCGGACGTCGTGCTGTGGAACGGAGCGAGCGCGACCTCCGCGCCGGTGTTCGATCTCGGCGAGGAGCGCGATGCGGACGCAGCGGTGGGCACCCTCACCACGAGTGGCCCCGTCGACACCGCGGAGACCACGCTCGTCCTCGACGACGCCGTGGACGGCCCGAGCCCGTGGTGGCGACTGACGCACCCCCTCGAGCTCCTCGGGATCGCCGCCGACGACTGAGCCCCTGCGGACGACGCCCCGCTCCGTATCCGGAGCGGGGCGTCGTGCATCATGCCGATCAGGCGCGGGGCGTGGTGCCGTCGGCTCCGTCGTCCAGCAGGGCCTTCGCGGCCGCGGCCTCCGCCGCGGGGACCTGAACGCCGACCGCGGCGCCGGCCACCGCGTCGACGGCCTGCTCCTCCGCGCTGGCTTCCGCGTCCGCGTCGCCGGTCACGACCACCGGCGAGGAGCCGGTGAGCGCGGCTTCCGCGTCGAGGTCGGTCGCCGCCTGCTCGAACTGCGACTGGTACAGGCGCCAATAGGCGCCCTGCGCTGCGATGAGCTCGTCGTGCGTACCCTTCTCGACGATGTCGCCGTGCTCCATCACGAGGATGAGATCCGCGTCGCGGATCGTCGACAGGCGGTGAGCGATGACGAACGAGGTGCGCCCCTGCCGGAGCGCGGCCATCGCGTTCTGCAACAGCAACTCGGTGCGGGTGTCCACTGCCGATGTCGCCTCATCCAGGATCAGGATCGACGGCTGCGCGACGAAGGCCCGCGCGATCGTGATGAGCTGGCGCTCACCGGCGGAGACGTTCGAGGCGTCTTCGTCGAGCACGGTGTCGTACCCCTCGGGAAGCGCGTGCACGAAGCGATCGACGTAGGTCGCCTTCGCTGCGGCCAGCACCTCCTCGTCGGTCGCGGTCGAGCGGCCGTAGCGGATGTTCTCGCGGATGCTGCCGGCGAAGAGCCACGGATCCTGGAGCACCATGCCGGTGCGGGACCGCAGGTCGTCGCGCGTGATGGTCGAGATGTCCTGGCCGTCGAGCGTGATCCGCCCGCCGCTGAGCTCGTAGAACCGCATGATGAGGTTCACGAGCGTCGTCTTGCCGGCGCCCGTGGGGCCGACGATCGCAACGGTCTGCCCCGGCTCCACGCGGAACGACAGGTCGGTGATGAGCGGACGCTCCGGGGAGTAGGAGAAGGACACGTTCTCGAACTCGATCACGCCCTCCCCTTCGCGGAGGGCGGGGGCGTCCGGGGCATCGGCCTCCTGCTCGTCGGCGTCGAGCAGGTCGAACACCCGCTCCGCCGACGCCGTGCCGGACTGCACGACCGCGGCCATGCCTCCCAGCTCGGACAGCGGCTGCGTGAACTGCTGCGAGTACTGGATGAACGCCTGCACGTCGCCGAGTCGCAGCTGCCCGTTCGCGACCATGAGGCCGCCGAGCACCGCGATGCCGACGTAGGTGAGGCTGCCGACGAAGGTCATCGCCGGCATGATGATGCCGGAGAGGAACTGCGCCTTGAAGCTCGCCTGGAACAGCTCCTCGTTCTCCGCCTTGAACTTGTCCAGGGCGTCCTGCTCGCGGCCGAACACCTTGACCAGGGCGTGGCCGGAGAAGGCCTCCTCGACCCGGGCATTGAGTCGACCGACCTTGCGCCACTGCGTGCCGAAGGCCTTCTGCGACCGCGGACCGATGATCCCGAAGATCACGCCCATGAGCGGGAGTGCCACGAGAGCCACGAGAGCGAGCTGCCACGAGATCGAGAACATCATCACCAGCACGCCGATCACCGTCAGCACGGCGGTCAGGGCACCCGACAACGACTGCTGCATCGTCTGGGTGATGTTGTCGATGTCGTTCGTCACGCGGGAGATCAGCTCGCCGCGCTGCACCTTATCGAAGTACGACAGGGGCAGCCGGTTGATCTTCGCCTCGACGGCCTCGCGCAGGCGCCACATGGTGCGGACCATGATGACGTTGATGACGTACCCCTGCAGCCAGCTGAGGAACGCGGCGACGACGTAGATCGCAAGGACCGCGGCGATCACCCAGCGCAGGGCGTCGAAGTCGATGCCGTCGCCGACCCGGAAGTCGCCGAGCGCCCCGACCTGGTTGGCGAAGTCGGTCTGCCCGGCGTCGCGCAGGGCATCGGCCACGACGTCCTGCGGCGTCCCTGCGGGGAAGCCGGGGAAGTCCCCGTTGGGCTGACCGAGCTGGATCGAGATGAAGCCGCGGTAGACGATGTTCGTCGCCTCGGCGAGCACCTTCGGGGCCGCGACGGTCAGCACGACGCCGATCGCTCCGAGGATCGACACGAAGACGAACCAGACCGCGGAGGGCTTGAGGAGCCCGATCATCCGGGCGAAGCTCGTGCCGAAGTTGTCGGCCTTGCCCGGCGCGACGCTGTCCCAGTCACCGGAGTTCTGCCGGGCCTGCTCGGCCAACTCCGCCTCGTACTGCTCCTCGGCGGTGAGCTCGCGCTCGACCGTGGGAGCGGCGGCCGTGCCCCGTCCGCGGCGCCGCTGGGTCCCTGAGCTTGTCGAAGGGTCCTGCTCGCTCATGCGTCCACCCCCAACTGCGACTCGACGATCTCGCGATACGTCTCGCTGGTCTCCAACAGTTCCTCATGGGTGCCGACGCCGACCATCGTGCCGCCCTCGAGGACCACGATGCGGTCCGCGTCGGTGATGGTGGAGACCCGCTGCGCGACCACGATCTTCGTCACGTGCGGAAGCTCCCGCCACAATGCCTGGCGGAGACGAGCGTCCGTCGTGAGGTCCAGCGCCGAGAAGGAGTCGTCGAACACGAGCACCTGCGGACGGTGCACGATAGCCCGCGCGATCGCGAGGCGTTGCCGCTGACCACCGGACACATTCGTACCGCCCTGGGCGATGCGGGAGTCGAGGCTGTCCGGCATCTCCTCCACGAAGTCGCGACCCTGAGCGATCTCGAGTGCGTGCCAGAGTTCCTCGTCGGTGGCGTCCTCCCGGCCATAGCGCAGGTTGGAGGCGACGGTGCCGGTGAAGAGGAACGGACGCTGCGGCACGAGGCCGATGCTGTCCCACAACGCCTCGACGTCGGCGTCACGGACGTCTGTGCCGCCGACGTGCACCGAGCCGGCGGACACGTCGAACAGGCGCGGGATCAGCGAGACGAGCGTGGTCTTGCCGGACCCGGTGGAGCCGACGATCGCGACGGTCTCGCCAGGCTCGGCGGCGAAGCTGATGCCGGTGAGGACCGGGGCGTCGGCGCCGGGATAGGTGAACTCCACGTCGTCGAACGCGACGGCGCCCGGCGTCGGGAAGGCGGTGACGCCATCCGCCGGGCGGGTCATCGTCGACTCGGTGTTCAGCACCTCGCCGATGCGCTCAGCCGAGACAGCGGCACGGGGGATCATCATCGCCATGAAGCTCGCCATGATGACGCCGCCCATGATCTGACCGATGTACTGCATGAAAGCGAACAGGGTGCCCACCTGCACGGTGCCGTTGTTGACCTCGATGCCCCCGAACCAGATGACGGCGACCACGGTCACGTTGAGGATGAGCATGAAGAGGGGGAACAGCAGGACGAACAGCGAGCCGACCTTGCGGCCGACGACCATGATGTCGGTGTTCGCGCCCCGGAACCGCTCTTCTTCGATCCGCTCGCGGACGAAGGCCCGCACCACGCGCACGCCCGTGAGCTGTTCCCGCATGATGCGGTTCACGTTGTCGAGCTTGCCCTGGTAGCTGCGGAACAGCGGCACCATCCGCCCGATGACCAGCGCGGCGAGGACGAGGAGCACCGGCACGGCGACGGCGATCAACCAGCTCAACTCGGGGCTGGTCTGCACGGCGAAGATGATGCCGCCGATCGCGAGCAGGGGGGCAGTGACGAGCATGGTCGCGCCCATCATCGCCAGCATCTGCACCTGCTGGACGTCGTTCGTGTTGCGGGTGATGAGGGATCCGGCGCCGAACTGCGAGACCTCGCGCTCGGAGAAGCCGCTGACCTTGGCGAACACGTCGGCCCGGATGTCACGGCCGGCGCCCATCGCGGCGCGGGCAGCGAAGAAGGTCGCGATGACCGAGGCCACGATCTGGCCGAGCGACACGACCAGCATGAACAGGCCGGTGCGCCAGATGTACGCGGTGTCACCCTGCGCGACGCCCTCGTCGATGATGTCGGCGTTGAGGTACGGCAGGTAGAGGGTGGCAGCCGCGCTGGCGAACTGGAACACCAGCACGGCGACGAGGAGCCACTTGTAGCGAGACAGATATCGGAGGAGGAGTTTTCCCAGCACAGGCGGACTTTCTAGGAAGGAGGAGGCGGCGGGTCTCCCGGCAGACGGATGCCGACCGACGACCGGCCATAGGACAGGGTGCCACGAAGCGGCGACATTCGGATCCCCCTCCAGGCGGACCTTCGCTCACAGCGAACCCCCCGATGTATCACTGAGATGACACAAGTTGTGATAGACAGGTGACACAAACGAACGGAGCCCCCATGCCGAACGCCACCCCGCCCGATATCGCCGGTGCCGTGTTCTCGTCGCCCGCCGTCTCACTGGCGCTCGGCATCGTGGTCGCCGCGCTGCTCGCGCTCACTCCCTGGTGGCGAGGGGGTCGGGCTGCCGCGACCCGGCTGTCGCGCGACGAAGCCGGTGCTGTCGTCGCGCGCTACGGCCCCGAACGTCGCCTCCTCGCCGTCGGGGCTGTGGTCGTCCTGGGAGCGGGGGTGACCGTGGAGGTGCTCGCGCGGCACGTGCTGCGGCTGGACGATCACGTGTCCTGGTGGCGCTATGCCACCCCCGTCCTCGCCACCACCCTCGCCCTGGCTGCGCTGGCCCTGGCGATCGCGGCGCGGCGCGCCCGCCATGCGACGCTGCCGGTGGTCACGGGAACCCGCCGGACCTGGCTCTCGTTCAGCGCCCGCGGCGCTCTCCCGGCCGCAGGATCCGCCCTGCTCGTGCTCGTCCTCACGACGATCGCGTCCGGCAGCGCCTCGTCGAACGTCGACGGCGGCCCTTTCGTGTTCCTGGCGATCCCCGCGCCGAACACGGACGTCGACCCGGTGCGGCTCTGGTTCTTCGGCTGGGCCTACGGCCTCCCCGTGCTGCTCTCCTGCGGGCTGCTCGTCGCATCCGCGGTATGGGCGCTGTCGGCGAACGCCACCCGTCCGTTCCTGCGCCCCGAGACGGTTCCGGCCGAACACCACGAGCGCCGCCGCATCGCCGCAGGGATCGCGCAGGTCGCGACGGGCGGCGTCCTGCTCACGGTGGCGGCCGCCTGGCGGTTCATCGGGAACGCAGGGCGGATCGGCCCCCTGACGATCGAAGGCGAAGGCACGTTCGAGGTCGTCTGGCGTTATGCCGACATCGCTCGCGCGGCCGGCGTGGTGGCGCCCGCGCTGGAGGTCACTGCTGTCGTGCTGCTGGTGCTGTCGGCGCTGGCGATGCGGCCGGCCATCTCCCGCGGATCTGCCGGCCCGTCCCCCGCAGAGCCGCTGCCGGCGGAGGGCGTCCGATGACGCCACGCTCTCCGCTGGCCGGCGCAGACGACGCGCTCCCGGCGCGCGACATCTACCGACAGCTCCGCGGTCTCATCGTCTCCGGACAGCTCGGCGCCGGTGAGCGCCTCCCCTCGGTCCGCCAGACGGCCAGCGACCTCGGGGTCGCCCCGGGGACAGCGGCCCGCGCCTACAAGATGCTGGAGGCCGACGGGCTGGTCGTCTCACGCACGGCCGCAGGCACCCGGGTCGCCGACTCGGCCGCCGTTCTGCCCGCAGCGGTCATCCGTCGGATCCGCGAACTCGTCGACTCCGCAGAAGACGCCGGAATCGATGCCGCTGACGTGACGGACGCCCTCCGCACGATCTGGCGGTCAAGGCACGTGAACTTCGAACGGCCCGCCGCCCTCCCCGGCGAGAGCTGAGCAGCGGGTCAGAACAGCGGAGGCTGCGGGACGTAGGCGCGGGCGGCTGCCCCGGCGTCCGGGTCGAGCTCGGTGAGCGAGGCCGGCTGCCACTTCGGGTTGCGGTCCTTGTCGACGAGCTGCGCGCGGATGCCCTCCACGAGATCGGGGTGCTCGTTCACGAACCACAGCACCCGGCGGTACTCCCCCTCGAGCGCGCGGCGCAGGTCGGTCATCTCGCGAGCCTCCCGCACCGCGTCGAGCGTCACGACGAGGCCGGTCGGGGCCAGCCCGTCGAGGAGGTCGGCCACGGCAGCCGTCTCGTCGGTGCCGAGCGCTCGGAGCCGTTCCAGGATCTCGGGCACCGTCGGGGCGGCGAACGCCTCGTCGATCCAGGCCCGCGCGGCAGGAAGAGTGGACGGCTCGGGGGTTTCGTCGAAGAGCAGGACGATCTCACTCGGGCTGGTCGGATCGGCCCGGTAGGCCAGAGCGTCCCGCAGCGCATCGAGGCGGTCGGAGGGGACGAAATGGTCGGCGAAGCCCGCGTACACGGCGTCCGCACCGTTCATCGTCGTGCCGGTGAGACCGAGGTACTCGCCGAGCCGCCCCGGCGCCCGGCCCAGAAGCCACGTGCCGCCGACGTCGGGCGTGAAGCCGATCCGCGTCTCCGGCATCGCGAGCTTCGAGCGTTCCGTGACCACGCGGATCGCGGCATGCCCCGCGAGGCCGATGCCACCACCCATGGTGATGCCATCGGCGAGCGCGACGACGGGCTTCGGGTACTCGCCGATCATGGCGTTCATGGCGTACTCCGCGCGGAAGAACTCCGCGGACCGCTCCGGATGACCGGACGTGATCTGGGCATGCAAGCGGCGGACGTCGCCTCCGGCGCACATGCCGCGTTCCCCCTCGCCGTCGATGAGGACGATCTGCACGTCGGAGTCGTCGCGCCAGGCGACGAGCGCCCTCGTGATGTCGGCGATCATGTCCTCGTCGAGCGCATTGATCGCCTCGGGGCGGTTGAGCGTGAGCCGCCCGAGCGCTCCTTCGGTGCGGATGAGGACACGGGGCGCGGCGGGGGTATCGGTCACGGGTGCCAGGCTACCCCGTCGCGTGCGGCCGGATTCCGCACGAAATGCGGGTTTAGAGGCGGTTTTCCGGCAGGATAGGAGGAACTGTTCATCGCAACGAGAGGTCCCGGATGCCCGAAGGACAGGTGCTCGAGTTCACGAACGTGACGAAGCGCTTCAACGAGGTGACGGCCGTCTCGGACTTCTCCGCACGGGTCGAGCCCGGCGCGGTCACTGCTTTCCTCGGCCCGAACGGCGCGGGCAAGACGACGACCCTGCGCATCCTGCTCGGTCAGGTGCGCGCCACGTCCGGCACCGCCACGATCGGCGGCGTCGCGTACGCAGAGCTGCGTCAGCCGCTGCGGACGATCGGCGCAGTGCTGGAGGAGACGGCCTACCGACCGCGCCGCACCGCGAGCCGCCAGCTCACCATCGCCGCGAAGGCCAACGGCATCCGCCTGGCCCGCGTCGACGAGGTGATCTCGCTCGTCGGCCTGGAGAGCGAGGCGGATACCCGCATCGGTGGCTTCTCGCTCGGCATGCGTCAGCGGCTCAGCGTCGCCCACGCGCTGCTCGGCGACCCCGGAGCGCTGGTGTTCGACGAGCCGGCGAACGGTCTCGACCCGGAGGGCATCCGCTGGATGCGCCTGCTCATGCGTCGCCTCGCCGATGAGGGCCGCACGGTGCTCGTCTCGTCGCACGTCCTCAGCGAGATCGAGCAGGTGGCCGACCACGTGCTCGTGCTGTCCAAGGGACGCCTCGTGCTGTCGAGCGGGATCGAGACCCTGGCCGACCCGGCCGGCGGCTCCGTCGTGGTCGACTCCGTCGACCGCCCCGGGCTCACCACCGCCCTCGTCGCCGCCGGGTTCGACATCGAGGTGCTCCGCTCCGGCCTGACCGTCCGCGGCACCGACGCGAGCCGGGTGGGCGCGGTCGCGGCCGAGGCCGGCATCGCCCTGAGCACGCTCGTGCAGCGCGGTCCGACGCTGGAGGACGTGTTCATCGACCTGATGCGCGGCGGCCGCTTCGACACCGCGCCCGCGGTCGAGCAGTCCGCCGACGCTTCCGCCGAGAGCGACACCGCGACGGAGACGACGACGGGCGAGGCCGCCGCCGGCGCTGCCGCCTCGGCTCTCGCGGCCGGTGGAGCCGCGGCTCTCGCCGACGACCTGAACGCCGAGACCGCGGGCGACGTCCCCGCCCCGGAGACCTCCGCGGACGATGACGCGGATGACGATGCCACCCGGGTGATGCCCGTGGTCGAGGACACCGCGGACGATGACGCCACTCGCGTCATGCCCGTGGTCGAGGAGACCGGCACGCCGACGTCTGCCGATGCGGCAGAGGCCACGGACGTCGCCGCCGATGGCGACGCCACGGATCCCGACGCCGCGCGGTCGTTCGACGACATCGTCTTCGGCGCACCCGCCCCGGCGGCCGTCGAGTCCCCCCGGCGCTCCTTCGCCGCCCTGTTCGCGGCGTCCGCCGGTGTATCCGACGACGCCGCCTCTCCTGCAAACGGGTCGTCCGTGCAGCCCACGGAGGCCGACACGTCGGTCGAGGTGGAGGCGGAGAGCGCCGGGCCGGCTCCCACGGTCGATGACGCGCCTGCGGAGGACGCCGACGGCGCCGGCGAGGCCGAGACCGACACTCAGGACCCGATGTCCGGTGCCGAGCAGCCCGCGGGCGTGGAGTTCTTCTCCGACCTCGGCGCCTCCCCCGCTTCGGGTGACGGGTCCGCCCACCCCGACGAGACGTCCGAGACGGAGCCGGCCTCCGAGCCCGAGGGGAAGACGGACGACGCCGCCGCAGACGAGGACCCACGATCCGCAGCCGTGAGCTCGATGCTGGCCGCCGCCGCGCGCGCCTACTACGAGGACGAGCCTCGCGACTATCCGCTCTCCTCCTCGGAGGGAGACGGCGGGGTCGCGGAGAGCGCCGACGCCGGTGCGACGGCGACGGAATCCGCCCCGCAGGACGAGGAGGCGCACGCCGATGGTCCCTCGGATGCCCCCGCAGAGGACGTTCCGGCGGAGGAGCACACGGCCGCCGGGGACCAGCACGACGACGAGCAGCACGGCTGAGCTGAACGCTGCAGACGCCGAACGCCCTCCCACTCCGGGAGGGCGTTCTGCGTCTGCAGCGTCAGGCCGGGCGCGGTCGGATGACGGGGCGCCGGCTGCCCTTCGAGACGGGCGTGGGCGCGGTGGCGACGATCTCTTCCACCGTGGTCGGTTCTTCGGACACCGGCAGGCGCAGAGCCTGCGTCAGCGCGAGGCCGTGCCGCGTGGTGAGGATCAGGCGGTTGTACTGCGGGTCACCCTCGAGGTCGACGACCACGCTCGGGCGACGACGGCGGATCAGCACGAAGTCCAGGCTGCCCGCGGCCTTCCAGCTCCCGGCGGCGAG
Organism: Zhihengliuella sp. ISTPL4; assembly: GCF_002848265.1. Lineage (GTDB taxonomy): Bacteria > Actinomycetota > Actinomycetes > Actinomycetales > Microbacteriaceae > Microbacterium. Next base: position 2,952,958 of record NZ_CP025422.1, on the reverse strand, counting down.
AACTCCCGGGATGTGGGTACCGGGATTGGGCACGCCGCGGAGCCAGGTCCAGGCATCATCCGTGAGCTGGACCTTGGTGATCGTATCCCGCACGATGCGGACGTTCTCGCGGTGGAAGGTGGCGGCACGTTCGATGGGCGAGAGCACGACCTCGAGTTGCGTCTGGTCCAGCAACAACGTCACCATGTCCCCAGTCTGCCAGCGTCGCCCTCCCGGTTGGCTGGAAGTTGCTCACAGGAACGCAACGATCCCCTTGTCACGCGACCTCAGGCACTCACGCGACGTCAGGCACTCACGCGACGTCAGGCACTCACGCGACGTCAGGCGCCCACGCGACGTCAGGCGCCCACGTCAAAGCATGCATTCACGCCAACTCAGGCTCTGCAGCACCAGAGAGCCTGCCCTCGCGCGGGCGCCTGATGCCGCGATGCCCAACCCCGTGCCGGCACGCCTGTGCTGGCGCGGGAGCCTGTGGGGCGCGAGTCAGGGACGAGCAGTGGCGGCAGCCTGGGCGGCCTGCGGCAGGGCGGCCTCGATGCGCTGGAGCTCGTCCTCGCCGTGCGCGGCGGTGAGGAACCAGGCCTCGAAGACGCTCGGCGGCAGGGCGACGCCGTGTTCGCGCATCGCGTGGAAGAAGGCCGCGTACCGGAACGACTCCTGCGCCTGCGCCTCGGCGTAGTCCCGCGGAGCGGAGGCCCGGAACGACGCGCTGAAGAGGTTCCCGGCGGACGCCAGAGCGTGGGTGACGCCAGCCTCGCCGAGCGCGCGGTCCAGCGCCGACGACACCCGAGCGGCCGCGGCGTCGACGGTCGCGTAGACCTCGGGCGTCGCGAGTCGCAGCGTGGCCAGGCCCGCGGCCACCGACAGCGGGTTCCCGGAGAGCGTGCCCGCCTGGTAGACCGGGCCGAGCGGCGCCAGGAGGTCCATGACCTCGGCCCGACCGCCGAGCGCCGCGAGCGGCATACCGCCGCCGACGACTTTGCCGAAGGTGAGGATGTCGGGTAGGTAATCCTCGCCCGCCTCCGCCTGGAGTCCCCAGAAGCCCGCGGGGTGCACCCGGAAGCCGGTGAGGACCTCGTCGAGGATCATGAGGGCGCCGTGGGCGTGGGCGGTCTCCGCGATGAGGCGGTTGAAGCCCGGCAGCGGAGGGACGACGCCCATGTTCGCCGCCGAGGCCTCGACGATGACGGCCGCGATCCGCGGGCCGTGCTCGGCGAAGACCGCGGCGAGCGCCTCCGGGTCGTTGTAGCGGATCACGAGCGTCTGCGCGGCGATCGGCGCGGGCACGCCCGCCGACCCGGGCAGCGCGAGCGTGGCGACCCCGGAGCCGGCCTCGGCGAGCAGGCCGTCGGAGTGGCCGTGATAGTGACCGGCGAACTTCACGAGCAGATCGCGGCCGGTCGCGCCGCGGGCGAGACGGATCGCGGTCATGGTGGCCTCGGTGCCCGTCGAGACCAGACGGACACGCTCGACGGGACGGATCTCGCCGAACCGGACGCGGTCGGCGATGAGCGCGGCGAGCTCGACCTCCCCCTCGGTGGGAGCGCCGAACGAGAGCCCGCGGGTGGCGGCTTCCTGCACCGCGGCGACGACCTCGGGCTGTGCGTGGCCGAGCAGCGCGGGGCCCCACGACGCGACGAGGTCGACGTACTCGTTGCCCGCGGCATCGGTCACGGTCGCTCCCCGCGCCGAGGCGAGGAACCGCGGCGTCCCGCCGACCGACCCGTAGGCGCGCACCGGAGAGTTCACCCCGCCGGGGATCACCGCACGGGCGGCAGAGAAAAGGTCGTCATTGCGGTCGGTCATCGAGGCTCCTCCGTGATGCACGGAGCTCTCCCGGCATCCCTTCCAGGCTAACCCGCCGCCTGCCCTTCGAAGGCCGTCGGCGGACAGGAGGGAGGCTCAGCCGCGCAGCCAGCGGGCCGCTTCGGTGGCCCAGTACGTCAGCACCGCGTCGGCGCCCGCACGACGGATCGACAGCAGCGACTCGAGGACCGCGGCGCGCCGATCGATCCAGCCGTTCGCGGCGGCCGCTTCGATCATCGCGTACTCGCCCGACACCTGGTACGCCCAGACCGGGACGGTCACGGCGTCGCGCACCTCGCGGAGCACATCGAGGAAGGCCATCGCCGGCTTCACCATGACGATGTCGGCGCCCTCGTCCTCGTCCACCAACGCCTCCCGCACGCCCTCGCGGCGGTTGCCGGGGTCGAGCTGATACGTGCGGCGGTCGCCTTGGAGCTGCGAGTCCACGGCTTCGCGGAACGGGCCGTAGAACGCACTCGCGTACTTCGCGGCATACGCCAGGATCAGGGTGTTCGTGAAGCCTTCGGCGTCGAGCGCCTGACGGATCACGGCGACCTGGCCGTCCATCATCCCGGACAGCCCGAGCAGCTGCGATCCGGCACGCGCCTGGGCCAGCGCCATCGAGGCGTACCGCTCCAGCGTCGCGTCGTTGTCCACCGAGCCGTCGGCAGCGAGGACGCCGCAGTGCCCGTGATCGGTGAACTCGTCGAGGCAGAGGTCGGTCTGTACGACGAGCGCGTCGCCGACCTCGGCCGCCAGCGCTTCCGTGGCCACGTTCAGGATGCCCTGCGGATCGTCCGCGCCGGAACCTCGAGCATCGCGCACCGCGGGGACACCGAACAGCATGACGCCGCCGACCCCGGCCTCCGCGGCCTCCACGGCTGCGGCGCGTAGGGAATCGATCGAGTGCTGGGCGACGCCGGGCATGGAACCGATGGCGACCGGCTCGCTGAGGCCCTCGCGGACGAAGAGCGGGAGCACGAGCTGACGCGGCTCGAGAGAGGTCTCGCGCACGAGGTCGCGGACGGCGCGCGACTGGCGCAGTCGGCGAAGGCGGATGTCAGGGAAGCTCACGGCGCGAACTCGTCTGCGGCGTGCGGAAGGGTGAACTGCGACACGGCCTCGATCAGCGCATCGATGGTCTGCCGGTCGGCGACGACCGAGACGGGGAGACCGGCGCGCTCGGCGTCCTTGGCCGTGCGCGGGCCGATCGCTGCGAGGAGCGTCTCGTCCGGGATCTCGGGGAATTGCTCCCGCACCTGCTCGGCCACCGAACCGCTGGTGATGAGGATCGCGTTGATCCGGCCGTTCTCGACATCGCGGCGGATGCGCTCCGTCACCGGAACTCCGACCGTGCGATAGGCGACGACGCCGTGCACGTCGTGCCCCGCCTCGGACAGGAGGATGCTGAGGACGGGCTTGGCGATCTCGCTGCGCAGCGCCAGGATGCGGCGCGGCTCGTGCTCCAGGGCGATGAGCTGCTGCGCCATGCCCTGCGCCGAGTTGTCCTGCTCGGGGACCAGGGCGACCTCGTAGCCCACGGCCTGCAGCGCCGCGGCCGTCGTCTCGCCCACAGCGGCGATCTTCGTCGTCTTCGGCACGACGGCACGGTGGGCGAACAGCACGTCAACCGTGGTCGCGCTCGTGACGGTCAGCCAGTCGAACTCACCGGCCGCGAGCTGCTCCAGCGCCCGGTCAAGCGTGGCCTGATCCGTCGTCGGGGCGAAGTTGATGAGCGGGGCGACGACGGGGACGGCGCCGAGGGCCCGGAGGCTCGCGGCGACGCTGTCGCCCCAGGGGCCGCCACGCGGCACGAGGATGCGCCAGCCGTCCAGCGGTCGGTCCTGCTTGCTTTCAGAAGTGGTCATGACAATTCGGATTGCTCTTGAGGGACGAGGTCGGCCGCCCCTTGATCGAGCAGCCGACGGGCAACAGCGAGCCCGAGCTCACGCGCTGCGTGCATCGGGTCTGCACCATCGGCAGCATCCGCACCATTGCCACTGCCGTTCCGATGAATATACTCCCCGTTCAGGGCTTCCGTGACGTCCAGACCGATCCGCCGACCACCGTCCGGGGCGTAGACGACCGTCCTGACGCGGATCTCGGCGCCCTGGACGACGGCGTGCGCAGCCATGGGGGCTTGACAACCGGCGTCCAGTCCCTCCAGGATGGCTCGCTCGACCGTGATGGCGAGCCGTGTCTCCCTGTGGTCCAGCGCCGACAGGGCCGTGCGCAGCTCCTCCGGCGCGTCCGCCCGCGTCTCGACGGCCAGCGACCCCTGGCCGGGCGCGGTCGGCCATTCCGCGAGGCCGAGCTCCTCGCGATGCAGGGGCGAATCCGTGCCGAGGCGCGAGAGCCCGGCGGCAGCGAGGATCACGGCGTCCAACTCGCCGGACGCGACGCGCGCGAGGCGGGAGTCGACGTTGCCGCGGATGTCCACGACGTGGGCGCGAGGCGCACGGCGGTGGACCTGGGCGATGCGTCGCGGCGACCCGGTACCCACGGCGCTCCCCGCCGGGAGCTCGTGCAGGGGAATGCCGTGGCGGGTGAGCACGACGTCGCGGGCGTCTTCCCGCCGGGGCGTCGCGGCGATGACGAGCGACTCCGGAACCGCGGTCGGGAGGTCCTTGAGGGAGTGCACGAGGAAGTCGCACTCGCCGGCGAGGAGGGCCTCACGGAGACGGGTGGCGAAGATGCCGAGGCCGCCGATCTCGGACAGGGAGGCGCGGTTGGTATCGCCCTCGCTGGTGATCGGGACGAGTTCGACGCGACGACCGGTGACCTTCTCCAGGGCGGCGGCGACATGACCGGACTGCGCCTGCGCGAGCGCGCTGCGACGGGTGCCGAGACGGATGGGGGTGCTCATGGCGCTTACTGCAGGACGTCCGCGATCTCGTCGAAGCGCAGGCGGCGCCCGGTGTAGAAGGGCACCTCCTCCTTCACGAACATGCGGGCGTCCGTGTAGCGGAGGTCGCGCATCATGTCGACGAGGTCCGTCAGCTCGTCGGCCTCCATCGGCAGCAGCCACTCGTAGTCGCCCAGCGCGAAGGCCGCGACCGTGTTCGCGATGACGCCCGTGAACGCGGCACCCTTGCGGCCGTGGTCGGCGAGCATCGTGCGGCGCTCCCCCTCCGGCGCGAGATACCATTCCGGCGTGCGGACGAACGGGTAGAGGACGAGCCAGTCCTTCGGCTCGATGCCGCGGAGGAAACCCGGGACGTGGGCGCGGTTGAACTCCGCATCGCGGTGGACGCCCATGGCGTTCCACACCGGGAGGAGAGTGCGCAGCATCTCGGTGCGGCGCAGACGACGGAGGGCCTTCTGCAGCTCCTCCGCGGTGGCGCCGTGCAGCCACACCATGAGGTCGGCGTCGGCCTTCAGTCCGGAGACGTCGTAGAAGCCCCGGACGGTCACGCCCGAATCTTCGATGTGCGAGACGATCGACTCGAGTTCGGTCGCGTCGTTCTCGGTGACGGGAGCGTCGGGGTTGCGTCGCCAGACGGCCCAGAGGGTGTAACCGGACGGGTTCTCTTCACGCAGGTCGGACATGATCCCAGTCTGCCCCCTTTACGGAGGAGCCGCTAATCAGGGGAATACTGCCTCCACGCGAGGGCGGCGCAGGGATTGTCAGCGGGCGATCGCGCGAGCGATCGCCCACACCGCTCCGCCGACAGCGGCGGCGATACCGACCGTCGCGGCGATCGCGGCGGCGGGATTCCGGTCGGCGAACGCGCGCGCCTTGACGGCCGCTCGCGCCGATGCCTTCTCCACGCGCCGGGGGATGTTCCCCTTCACCTCGATGGCGGCGAGGGCCGCCTTCAGCTCCGCCCGCGCCGAGGTGACGGGGTCGACGATGCCCGCGGGGACCGCGGTGCGCGGCAGCGACTCAGGGGTGCTCATCGCCGGCCTCCTTCACGATTCGGATGTCCTCGGCCACGGCCTGGGCCGGGTTCTGGCGCCGGAGCACCTTGCGGAACTTCAGGATGCCGAGCAGCGCGAACAGCAGCACGGCGACGATGAGGATGCCGAACACCGCCAGCGCGGACAGCCATACCGGCCACCACGACGACAGCCCCGCGATCGCGAACACGAGGATCACGGGCACGGCCCAGAACAGGAAGAACAGCGCGACGAGGAACCAGACGGAGCCGACCCCCGCGTCCTTCGCCGTGCGCGACACCCACGCCTTGGCCGCGTCGATCTCGGCCTTGACGAGATTGGTGACGAGCTCCGGCAGGTCGCCGAGCAGCGTCAGCAGACTGTCGTCGGCGCGATCCCGATATCCGCGGGGCATGTCAGTCGTCGGACTTCCGCGGTGTGGGCTTGCTCGCAGCCGGCTTCGACGCTGCAGGCTTCTGAGCCTCGGATGCACGCTCCTTGACCTCGTCGACTGCGTCCTCTGCGGCGTCCGAGATCTCTTCCGCGGCGTCCTTGCCGGAGGCGATGACGGCGTCGAGCTTCTGCCCCGGCGTGCCGTCGCCCTTGACCGACTTGACGATCTTCACGGCACCGGTCCAGACGGCACCGGGGACGGCGGCAGCCTTGTCGCCGACGAACCCCTTGACCTTGTCGACGCGCTCCTGCACCGGGTCCGTGTTCCAGACCTTCAGCCACTGCGTCTTGATCTGCTCGTAGCGCTCGCGTCCTGCGCGGGTGCCGAGCACATAGCCGACGCCGAGTCCGACGACGAGTCCGATCTTCCCCTTCATGGGGTCTCCTCACGTTGTTCCGGCTGTGGTCCGTCCCGGAGGACGCCGATCGCCCGCGTCTCCACCGCGATCAGGTACTCAGCGTAACGCCGTATGCCGATTTCGGCATCAATCGATCAGAGGGTTGACACGGAGCCCCCGAGTGCACTCGCGCGCTCTGCCGGTGCTCAGTCCCAGAGGAGCGCGCGACGCAGACGGTCCGCTTCCTCCACGGCATCCGGGACGACCTGGGCGAGCCCCGTCCCGGCGAGCCACGCACCGACCGCGGCCAGCCCGGGGACCGCCTGCACCGCCTGACGAGCAGCCGCTCGCCGCTCACCCGAGCCGATGATGGACGCGGGCTGCGCCTGCACGAAACGTCCGCGATGGCCGGCCACGACCTGATCGGCCGTCAGCGGAACGCCGAGGAGAGCCGAGGCCTCCCGGCGGGCGAGATCGATGGCTGCCTCGTCGACCAGCGCCGCCGTGGCCGCCGGCTCGCCCTGCGCGCCGAAGGAGACGCGGACCACCTCGCGGTCGCCTGCGGCCTCACGCACCCACGACCACTTCGCGGTGGAGTGCGTGAGCGCCTTCGCCGTGTGACTGTGCGGCACCGTGAGCACGCCGGTACCCCGGGGCGGCGTGCGCAACGCGGGGGCGTCGAGCAGGAGGCTGACGATCTCGATCTCCGGGGCCGGCGCGGGATCGGCGGTGGCGAGGGCGGGGGCGGGGCCGGCGAGCAGCGCCCGCGCCGTGTGCTCGGACGTCGCGACGATCACCGCATCGACGTCGAGCTCCGTCTCCTGCATCTCTCCCTCGACGGCGTCCTGCGAGGAGAGCAGCTCCTGGCCCACGGGCTCCTCGACGACGATGCGCCAGGCGCTGCCGTCGACCGCGAGGCGGCGGACCCTGACACCGGTGCGCACGGTCGCGCCGAGTTCGTCGAGGTCGGTCGCGAGGGCGTCGACGAGCACGCTCATGCCGCCGACGAGCCCTTCGACGGCCGCGCCCGGCGTCTTCGCTCCGCGCGACGCGCTCTCACCGCGAAGGGCCAGCACGGCGCCGGACAGCGAGCCGACGCGCGTCAGTGCTGCGTTGAGACCGGGGGCGGCGACATCGATGTCCACATCGTCCGGGGACGCGGAGTAGACGCCCGTGGTGACGGGGGCGACGAGGCGGTCGCGCACCTTCTCCCCCATGCGGGAGGCGACGAGACGACCGAGGCTCAGCTGGTGCCCGATCGTGAGCGGTGGGCGGACGCGATCGAGGTAAGCCCGCCAGGCGCCGGACCACCCGATGATGCGGCGGACATCGTCCTGGAAGGGGTTGCCCGGGATACCGAGGATGCCGCCGGCGGGAAGCGGGGCCGCGCCGCCGCCGGGGAGCCCGGCGAGCCAGGCGCCGCCCGCCTGCGGCGTCACGACGCGATCGGTGAGACCGAGCTCGTCCACGAGCGCCCGCACATGACCACCCTTCGTCGCGTAGCTCTCCGCCCCGGCGTCGATGACGACGCCGTCCAGCGCGACCTTCCGGATGACGCCGCCCAGGGCCTCGGACGCTTCGAGCAGCGTCACCCGCATACCGACCTTCGCGCACTCGCGGGCCGCCACGAGTCCGCCGACGCCGCCGCCGACGACCACGACGTGCTTCTGTGCGGCACGGGCGGCCAGGTCGGCCGGTTCAGCGGGGGCGGGGCGCTCGGGGCTCATGCCTCCATCCTTTCACCGCCTCTGCGCTTCGAATCGCCCGATCGGCCGGATAATCGCCGCGGATGCCGCCAGGTGCGCGAGTCGAACGGCGGTCAGACCCGCCCGCGCTTGCGGACCTCGCGGAGGACGATCTGCTCGGGGCAGACCGTGGAGAGGAAGTCGCCGACGGAGAGGGCGAGACGTTCGCCGACGAGCGAGTAGAAGATCCGGTTGGCGTCGCGACGTTCGGAGACGAGGCCCGCCTGCCGCAGCACGCTCAGGTGGCGCGAGATGGTCGGCCCGCTCGCGGAGAACCGCGACGCGATCTCCCCGGCTGCGAGCTCCCCCTCCTTGAGGTCCTGCAGGATCTGCCGCCGGGTGGGATGGGCGAGCGCCGCGAAGATGTCGGATGCGCTGTCGGCCATGCTTGCAATATAGCACCTTCGCTAGATACAGTTTCGCCAGATAGCTAATTAGCGAAGGAGAACACCATGAAGGTCGCCATCACCGGAGGCAGTGGATTCGTCGGCCGCGCCCTCGCCGATCGCCTGGAGGAGCCCGTGGTGATCTCCCGCCGCTCCGGCACGGACATCACGGACGTCGATGCGCTGACCGCGGCCTTCACCGGATGCGACGCCGTGGCTCACTGCGCCGGGATCAACCGGGAGATCGGCGACCAGACCTTCCGCCGCGTGCACGTCGAGGGCACGGCCGCCGTCGTCGAAGCCGCCCGCCGCGCCGGGGTCCGACGCCTCGTGATGGTGAGCTTCCTCCGCGCCCGTCCCGACTGCGGCTCCGGCTACCACGAGTCGAAGTGGGAGGCCGAGGAGATCGTCCGCGGCTCCGGGCTGCCGCACACGATCCTGAAGTCCGGGATGATCTACGGCCCCGGCGATCACATGGTCGACCATGTGACCCGTGCCGTCCGCACGCTCCCCTTCTTCTGGACGGTCGGCTACCGCGAACGCACCGCCCGCCCGGTCCCGGTCGAGGATGCCGCGGACGTGCTGGTGGCCGCGCTCGAGGGGCGGATCCCGGAGCCGACGGTCGCGGTGATGGGCGCGGACGAGGTGACGCTCGGAGAGGCCATCCGCCGGATCGCCCGCGTCGCCGGACGCCGGCCCGCGTTCCTCCCCGTGCCGACCTGGGTCGTGCGGGTTCTCGCGCAGCTCACCGAGTGGACCATGGTGATCCCCCTGGTCGCGAAGGCGCAGGCGCGGATGCTCGCCGAGGGTGTCAGCGAGCCGGCCCCGTGGGCACCGGAGCCGCCGGAGGACATCCGCCCCTCGCGACCGTTCGACGACGACAGCATCCGCGCGGCACTGCCCGCCGGGCGGTTCGGCTTGTCGGACCTGCGGCTGGCGCGGGCGCTTCGAATCGCCTGAAATGGCTGCATCCGGGCCGCAGATGCCGCAAAGCAGGCGATTCGAACGGGGGTCAGCCCGCGTGCACCAGCTCGACGATGCGCGTGAGCTGGTCGGGGTCGGTCTCGGGGGGCACGCCGTGGCCGAGGTTGAGGATGTGGCCGCGGGCCGCGCGGCCCCGCTCGAGCACGTCGCGGACGTGAGCCTCGAGCACCGGCCACGGCGCTCCGAGGAAAGCGGGGTCGATATTGCCCTGGACCGAGACGTCCGGGCCGAGGATCGCGGCGGCCTCGTCCAGCGGCAGCCGCCAGTCGACCCCCACGCCGTCCGCGATGCCGTCCAGTCGCATGTCGCCGAGGAAGGGGCCGGTGCCGACGCCGAAGTGGATCGTCGGCACGCCGATGCCGTCCAGAGCGGTCCGTGAGTGCGGGGCCACGAAGGTGCGGTAGTCGGCGGGGCTGAGGGAGCCCGCCCAGCTGTCGAAGAGCTGCACGACGGAGGCACCCGCATCGCGCTGCGTCTCCAGGAAACGGCGAGAGATCTGCGCCAGCCAGCCGGCGAGACGGTGCCAGGCCTCGGGTTCCGCGTGCATCATGCCGCGCGCCCGCAGGTGCTCCTTGGACGGTCCGCCCTCGACGAGATACGCCGCGAGCGTGAAGGGGGCTCCCGCGAAGCCGATGACCGGGGTGTCGCCCAGCTCGGCGGCGACGATGCCGACCGCCTCCGCGATGGCGCTGCCGTCCAGGCTCTCCGCATCGATCGCCGTGATGCGGTCGACATCGGCCAGCGTCCGCACGGGGTTCGCGAAGACCGGGCCGCGGCCGGGCTCGATCTCCACGTCCACGCCGGCGAGACGCAGCGGGATCACGATGTCGCTGAAGAACACCGCCGCGTCGACGCCGTGTCGCCGCACCGGCTGCAGGGTGATCTCGGCGGCGAGGTCGGGGGTGAGGCAGGCGTCGAGCATACGTGTGCCGACCCGCAGCTCCCGGTACTCGGGCAGGGACCGGCCCGCCTGGCGCATGAACCAGACCGGGGCGGTGGCGGGGCGGTCGCCGGTGAGGGCGCGCAGCAGCGGGGCGTCGGAGAGTGCCATGCCCCCATCCTCCCATCCGGCGCCTAGGGAGCCGCCGAGTCCCGGCTCCACACGCTCGGGTACAATCGAAGGGTGCTGCTGTGTGTGACGGCGAGTCACAAGACCGCCTCCTTCGAACTGCTCGAACGCCTGAGCCGCACCCCCGACGACGTCGCTCCCACCATCGTGGGCATGGCGCCGTGCGTGCAGGGTGCCGTGGTCCTGGCGACGTGCAACCGCTTCGAGGCGTACGTGGAGATGGACGAGCCCGTGACCGCGGCCGGCGCCATCGGCGTCGAAGCCGTGATCGAGGCTGTCGAGTCCGCAACCGGAATACCGGCCGCCGACCTCGACGGTGCCTACACCGTGCATTCTGGGCGCCGCGTCGCCGAGCACCTCTTCTCCGTCGCCTCGGGCCTCGAGTCCGTCGTCTCCGGTGAGGGCGAGATCGCGGGCCAGGTCCGACGGGCGCTGAAGTCCGCTCGCAAGGACGGCACCACCTCCCCCGAACTCGAGCGTCTGTTCCAGCGCGCGAGCCAGGCGCAGCGCAAGGTCAAGAACGTCACGGCCCTCGGTCGCGCCGGTCGCTCGCTCGTGCGTCTCGCACTGGAGCTCGCCGACAGCCGCATCGCCGACTGGTCCGCCGAGCGCGTGCTCCTGGTGGGCACCGGCGCCTACGCCGCCGTCACCCTCGCGACCCTTCGTGAGCGCGGCGCCGTCGACATCTCCGTCTACTCACCCTCGGGCCGCGCGGAGATCTTCGCGGCCAAGCACGACATCCGTCCGGTTCCGGCCGAGGAGTACGCGCGCACCGCGGCGCACTCGTCGCTGCTGATCACCTGCACATCCGCGACCGAACCCGTGCTCGGACCGGAGCACCTGCAGCTCCCGGTCGGCCTCGCCGCCGCGGGATGCCCTGTCACCGCGACCAGCGGTGCGTCCGGTGTCCCGAGCCGGCTGGTGGTCGACCTCGGCATGCCGCGGAACGTCGACCCGGCCGTGGCCGCGCTGGAGGGCGTCGCGTTGCTCGACCTGGAGACCATCCGCCTGCACGCCCCGCTGGAGGAGCTGCAGGCGACGGACGCCGCACGGAGCGTCGTCCGCGAAGCCGCGGAGACCTTCCATGTCGTCGGCGCCCGCCAGAGCGTGACCCCCGCGGTCGTCGCCTTCCGGTCGCACATCTTCGAGTTGCTGGAGCGCGAGATCGACCGGGCGCGCGCCCGTGGCGATGAGGACGGCAAGGTCGAACAGGCGCTCCGGCACCTCTCCGGCGTGCTGCTGCACACACCCACCGTGCGGGCTCATGAGCTCGCGGCCGCCGGGCGCGCGGACGAGTTCGCCGCCGCACTGTCGACGCTGTACGGGATCACCCCCGCCGCGGACGCCGTCGAGGACGCCGCCACCGCCTGATCCCGCGGGGTGGGAGACTGGGGGCATGGCCCTTCACATCACCGGAGACACCGCCGCCGACGCCCTGCTGACCGAGAACCCGCTGGCGTTGCTGGTCGGCATGCTGCTGGATCAGCAGATCCCCATGGAGACCGCGTTCACCGGTCCGCTCAAGATCGAGCAGCGGACGGGCGCCGCCGACGCGGCGGCGATCGCGGGGATGGCACCGGAGGAGTTCCTGGAGGCCTTCCGGCAGACGCCCGCCGTTCATCGATTCCCCGGCTCCATGGCGACGCGCGTGCAGACGCTGTGCCAGGCGATCGTCGACGAGTGGGACGGCGATGCCGCCGCCCTGTGGACGCGCCCTTCGACAGGCTCAGGGGCCCAGCCGAGCGGAGCCGAAGTGCTCGAGAGGCTCAAGGCGCTTCCCGGCTTCGGCGAGCAGAAGGCGAAGATCTTCCTCGCGCTCCTCGGCAAGCAGTATGGCTTCACCGGCGAGGGCTGGCGGGAGGCCTCCGCGCCCTACGGCGAGGACGGTTCCTACCGCAGCGTCGCCGACATCGTCTCGCCCGAGTCGCTGACGAAGGTGCGCGAGTACAAGAAGGCGATGAAGGCCGCCGCGAAGGCGGCGAAGTAGTGCAGCCGACCGGGGACGACGTCGCGGGGCTGATCGCCCGCTCGTCTCCGGCCGTGCGCCGTCGGGATGCCGAGACGCTGACCGCCCTCCTGCAGGACATCACCGGACGCGAGCCGCAGACGTGGGGTTCGATCATCGGATTCGGTTCCTGCCACTACCGCTACCCCACCGGGACGGAGGGCGACAGCGGCATCCTGAGCTTCGCACCGCGGAAGTCCGCGACCACGATCTACCTCCTCGATGGCGTGGACGCCCACGCGGATGCTCTCGCTGCCCTCGGGCCGCACACGACCGGTGTGGGCTGCCTCTACCTCAAAGACCTCGACCAGGTCGATCTCGACGTGCTGCGCGGGATCCTGGAGCGTTCGCTCGCCTGGGTCGAGTCCGGTGGCGGCGCGGGGATGCAGCTGACGGTCACGTCGTAACTCCGCCCTTCCCCGAGACCCCGGGTCCCCGCCGAAACCCCGGCGTGCGGACGTGCGGAGCCCGGGGTCTCGGCGGGAAGGCGGGGTCTCAGGTGGTGGCCACGCCCTCCTCGACCTGCACGCGCCGTGCGTACGCGGCGTGACGTCTCCACCGCCGGTCGTGCGTCACCGTGACGACGGCGGCGGGGTGCGCGACGAGGGCGTCCTCGAGCTGCTCCACGAGCTCGGGATCGAGGTGGTTGGTCGGCTCGTCGAGCAGCAGGAGGTCGAATCGCGACGTCAGCGCCACCGCGAGATCCAGACGACGATGCTGCCCGGCCGAGATGGCCCGTACGTCGCGGTCCACCTCCGGCCCGCGGAAGAGTCCATGGGCCAGGAGAGCGTCTCGCGCCTCCACCGGCGGCGTGCCGGTCCGGGCCGCGAAGACGTCGACGGCCGCGCCCCGCAGGCCTGTGTCGACCTCCTGACGAAGGTACGCGATCCGCAGCCCGTCCCCACGGACGACCGTCCCGGACGCGGGGAGGAGCTCGCCGACGAGGAGGCCGAGGAGCGTCGTCTTCCCGGCGCCGTTCGGCCCGGTCACGAGCCACCGCGAACCGGCCTCGATCGTCCACTGCGACATGTCGAGCCGTCGTCCCGGTTCACGGAAGGAGACGGCATCGAGCGTCAGGAGCGGCTCTTCGGAGCAGTCAAGAGACCCCGGATCCTGTGCCGCGACCACGAACCGCAGCGGCTCCGGCGGCGGCGGGCACGGGTTGTCCCGGAGCCGCGCCAGCCTCTCCTTGGCCATGCGGATGCGTCCGACGGCACCGTGGTCGCGACTCCGCGCCCGGAAGGCGCCATGACCGAAGCCGTCGAGCTCGAGCTTCCGCGGGATCGCGTGCAGCCGGAACGCGTTGGCGGCGAGCAGGGACTCGGCGCGGGCGACCTCGGTCTTCCACTCCTCGTGGCGCGCGGTCGCCGCACGTCTCTCGGCCGCGCGCGCCCGCAGGAACCCGGGGTAGCCGTCGCCGTAGCGTCGGAGCCCGCCGCCTTCCACCTGCACGACGTCCGTGGCGAAACGGTCCAGGAAGTCACGGTCGTGCGTCACGACCACCAGCGCGCCCCGGTGCGCCGCGAGAAGGTCCTCGAGCCAGGTCAGCGCCCGGTCGTCGAGGTCGTTCGTGGGCTCGTCGAGGAGCAGCAGCTCGGCTCCGGCGGAGAGGGCGACCGCGAGGGCGAGCCGCGCCCGCTCTCCTCCCGACAGCGCGGCCACCGGTCGCGCGCGGTCCACCCCGCCCAGCCCGAGCTGTTCGAGGGCGGTGTCGATGCGACGGTCGACGTCGTATCCGCCGCGGGACTCGAAGCGGTCCTGCAGCCGGGCCACTGCGGCCATCTGCTGCGCGGGCTCGGCAGGACCCGCGACGGCGAGAAGGTCGTACGCACGGCCGAGGTCGTGCTCCAGCGCGCGGAGGTCGCCGAGTAGCTCGTCGATGGCGTCGGCCACCGTCGCTCCCTCCGCGAGAATCGGATTCTGCCGGGCATGCGCGACCCCGCCGGGAAGATCGATCCGCACCTCCCCGGACGTGGGCACGAGGGTTCCGGCGAGCAGATCGAGGAGCGTCGACTTCCCGGCGCCGTTGTCGCCGATGACGGCGAGGCGGTCGGTGGGGCCGACGACGAGGTCGACGCGGTCCAGAACGAGATGGTCGGCGAACCGGACGGACGCGGCCTGCAGCGTGCACTCGCGATGAGTGCGGACCGAAGAGTCGGAAGGGGTCGAGAGTACAGGGAACATGAGGGGTCCTCTCCAGCGGCGCAGGCGCACCGCCGGGATCTGCGTCGATGACGCGGGGAACGGGAACCTCGACCGCACCCGGGATCGGGCGTTCGCTCAGGACCCGCCGCGGAGAAGAGCTCTCGACGCGGCGTCCCGCTCTAGCGAATCAGAGTACCCACGAGCTGTGACCATAGCAGGGCCACTCCGCGCGCACCAGACCCCGCTCTCCCGGCGAGACCCCGACGTACCCCCGCACGCGCCCCGGGGTCTCGACGGAAACCCGGGGTCTCGGCGTCAAGAAGGGGAAGAAGAACGGCGGAGGCGGGAGTGGGCGGCGGGGACGGCGAAGAGGAGGACGATCGCGAGGACGATGCCGCGGACGATCCAGAGGCCGGGCTCCCAGATCACCTCGTAGTTCCCGGGGAGGCCGAGGAACGCGGCGATGATCGATCCCCACGACGCGCGGCCGCTGCTGTCCGTGTCGATCGAGAGTCCGCCCACGATGCTCAGCACGCCGAGGCTCAGCAGCACGATCGGCATGATGAGGGCGCCGGGCTGCGCCTCCCCGCGCGCGATCAGGCGGATCACCGCCACGAGCGATACGAGCGGGAACACGAAGAAGAACCAGACGAGGGCGCCGAGCAGCAGCCCCACGACGATGAAGACCGGCACCCAGAGGAGCATCCAGGGGCCTTCGTCGGCGACGAAGTAGTCCGGGTCGCGGAGGATCGCGACGACGAAGCCCGCCAGGGTCCCCAGCGGGAGCACAGCGAGCACCCACCAGAACACGGCCTTCGGCACGCGTTTCCCGTCCCCCAGCCGCGTCATCACGATCTGGATGATGACCGCCGCCGCGAGCGCCGGGATGCCGAACATCGCGATGATCGGCCCGGCGCCGTCGTTGTCGCGCAGGTCGAGCACCGTGAGGATCATCCACGACACGGCGAGCGCGCCGAGCACGATGGCCGCGACCGGACGCACGGGCGAGGACTCCCCCCGTGCGTCGGCTCCCCCCGGCGCCGCCACGTCAGGCGCCGCGGAGGCGCTCCGCCAGGTAGGCGTGCAGCTCGTCGATCGGGACGCGCTCCTGGGCCATCGTGTCCCGGTCGCGTACGGTCACGGCGCGGTCGTCGAGCGAGTCGAAGTCGACCGTGACGCAGAACGGCGTGCCGATCTCGTCCTGACGGCGGTAGCGACGGCCGATCGCGCCGGCGTCGTCGAAGTCCACGGCCCACGAGCCGCGCAGCGTGTCGGCGACCTCGCGGGCGAGCGGCGAAAGATTCTCGTTGCGCGACAGCGGGAGCACGGCGGCTTTGACCGGAGCCAGGCGCGGGTCGAGCTTGAGCACGGTGCGCGTGTCGGTGCCGCCCTTGGCGTTGGGCACCTGCTCCTCGACGTACGCGTCGACGAGGAAGGCCATCATGGCGCGGGTGAGGCCGAACGACGGCTCGATCACATACGGCGTGTAGCGCTCGCCCGTGGCCTGGTCGAAGTAGGTCAGGCTCTGGCCGGAGGCCTCGCTGTGGCTGGAGAGGTCGTAGTCGGTGCGATTGGCGACGCCCATGAGCTCGCCCCACTCCTTGCCCGCGAAGCCGAAGCGGTACTCGACGTCGATGGTGCCGGCCGAGTAGTGCGCGCGGTCCTCCTCCGGCACGTCGAACTGCCGCATGTTCTCCGGGTCGATGCCGAGATCGATGAACCAGTTCCAGCAGGCCTCGACCCAGTGGTCGAACCACTGCGGCGCCTCGGCGGGCGGCGTGAAGAACTCGATCTCCATCTGCTCGAACTCACGGGTGCGGAAGATGAAGTTGCCGGGGGTGATCTCGTTGCGGAACGCCTTGCCGACCTGGCCGATGCCGAACGGCGGCTTCTTGCGGCTCGCGGTGAGCACGTTCGAGAAGTTCACGAAGATGCCCTGCGCGGTCTCCGGGCGCAGGTAGTGCAGACCCGAATCGTCGTCCACGACCCCGAGATACGTCTTGACGAGCCCCGAGAACGACTTGGGCTCGGTGTACTGGCCCTTGGTGCCGCAGTTCGGGCAGGGGATGTCGGCGAGACCGTTCTCGGCCTTGCGCCCCTTGCGCGCCTCGAAGTCCTCGATGAGGTTGTCGGCGCGGAAGCGCTTGTGGCACTGCAGGCACTCGACGAGCGGGTCGGTGAAAGTCGCGACGTGACCCGAGGCCTCCCACACGCGCTTGGGCAGGATGATGCTGGAGTCGAGGCCGACCATGTCGCCGCGGCCGCGCACGAACGTCTGCCACCACTGCCGCCGAATGTTCTCCTTCAGCTCGGTGCCGAGGGGTCCGTAGTCCCAGGCCGACCGGGAACCGCCGTAGATCTCACCCGCCTGGAACACGAAACCGCGGTGGCGGGCGAGGGCGATGACCTTGTCGAGGCGGGACTGTTCGGCCACGGTGGCTCCAATGGTCGGATGCGGAGGACGCCCGTGAGCACGGGCACCCCCATTCTATCGGTGGTCGCAGCGCGCCCCCTGGCCGGGAGGACCGCTGGAGAGTACCGTCCCACGCATGAGCACCACCGCGCAGCCGCCCGCCTCCCGCGACGAGGACACCCGCTTCTTCGGACAGCCGTGGTCGCTCGTGCACATCTTCGGCGTGGAGATGTGGGAGCGCTTCAGCTTCTACGGCATGCAGGGCATCCTGCTCATCTATCTGTACTTCTCGGTGACCCAGGGCGGGCTCGGCATCCCGGAGGCGGTGGCGGGCGGGATCGTCGGCGCGTACGGCGGCTCGGTCTATCTGTCCACCATCCTCGGTGCCTGGATCGCCGACCGCCTGTTCGGCGCGGAACGGGTCCTCTTCGTCAGCGCCATGGTGATCGTCGCGGGGCACCTCGCGCTCGCCCTCCTCCCCGGTGCGGTGGGCGTCGGCGTCGGCCTCGTCCTCGTGGCGCTCGGGTCGGGCGGCCTCAAGGCGAACGCCACCTCGGTGGTGGGCAGCCTCTACCGCGCCGACGATCCCCGACGCGACGCCGGCTTCTCGCTCTTCTACCTGGGCATCAACCTGGGCGCGTTCCTCGGCCCGCTGCTCACCGGCCTGCTGCAGTCGACACTCGGCTTCCACTGGGGCTTCGGGCTCGCGGCGCTCGGCATGACGCTGGGCCTCATCCAGTACGCGTTCGGCCGCAAGGCCCTCCCCGCCACGGCACGCGAGGTGCCGAATCCGCTTCCTCGGGCCCGCTACGCTCTGGTCGGTCTCCTCGCGGGTGCCGCGATCGTGCTCATCGCCGTGCTGGTGCTCACCGGCGTCATCCGCGCCGACAACCTGGCGGCGCTGGTGATCGGGGTCACGGTGGTCGCCACGGTCGTCTACTTCTCGGTGATCCTCAGCAGCCGCCGGATCGACAGCACCGAGCGATCCCGTGTCTGGGGCTTCGTCCCGCTCTTCATCACCAGCGTCGCTTTCTGGTCGCTCTACCAGCAGCAGTTCACCGTCCTGACGATCTACTCCGACCAGCGCCTGGATCGCAGCCTCTTCGGCTGGGAGATGCCGGTGTCCTGGGTGCAGTCCATCAACCCGGTCTTCATCATCATCCTCTCCGGCGTCTTCGCGGCGATCTGGACCCGCCTCGGGACGCGTCAGCCTTCCACGCCGGTGAAGTTCGCCCTGGCGGCGATCATCATGGGATCCGCGTTCCTGCTCTTCCTGCCCTTCGCCGGCGGCGGGGCGAACTCCACGCCGCTGCTCGCGATCGTCGGCATCCTCTTCGTGTTCACCGTCGCGGAGCTG
Organism: Zhihengliuella sp. ISTPL4; assembly: GCF_002848265.1. Taxonomy (GTDB): domain Bacteria; phylum Actinomycetota; class Actinomycetes; order Actinomycetales; family Microbacteriaceae; genus Microbacterium. Next base: position 2,934,378 of record NZ_CP025422.1, on the reverse strand, counting down.
CTGATCTCGCCGGTGGGTCTGTCAGCGGCGACCAAGCTGGCGCCGTCCGTCTTCCGGACCCAGATGGTCGCCCTGTTCTTCCTCTCGATCGCGCTCGGGACCGCGATCTCCGGAGAGCTGGTGCGGTTCTACGACCCGGAGAACGAGGTGCCGTTCTTCTCGATCCTCGGCGGCATCGCGATCGTCGTCGGCATCGGGCTGCTGTTGAGCGTGAAGCCGGTGCTGCGGCTCATGCGCGGGGTACGGTGACCGTGCGGGCGCTCACGCCGTGAAGAGGTAACCCCGACCGGTCTCGAAGCCCGCGATCGTGAGACCGCTGCCGAGCAGACCCTCCATCTGTGCGCGCAGCCGCAGCCGCCACTCGTGCGCGGCCGCCGGGTCGGACTCCCGCATGCCTTCGATGTCGTCCGGGATCTCCAGCGTCTCCACGACGGCGTCCTCCGCCGGGGGCTTGGCGATGTCCGCGAGCGCCCACTCGACGTCGAGGCGGTCGCTCTCGTCGCCCGCATCGCCGCCACCGAAGATGCCGTAGCGGTTGATCGAGTAGCCCGTGGCGCGCGCCCCGAGCACGGTCAGGAAGAAGTGCGCGTTGCGGGCGACCAGCGGGTCGAAGGTCCACGTGATGCGGCCGACGTCGCGGGAGAAGGCCCACTGCCGCTGGTGTTCCTTGAGCTCACGGCCCCATCCGCGCCCCCGGTACTCGGGCAGCAGCGCGGTGATGTGCGAGTGCATGGCGCGGCGGGCCGGTTCGCCGAAGAAGGCGATCGACGCGCCGACCATGCGCTCCTCGTCGCCCTCGCCGTCGAAGAAGCCGACGACGTAGTTGCCCGACTGCTGCAGGGCGCGCAGGGTCCCGGCGTCCACCACGCGCTGCGGACCCCGGATGGAGTCGAGCAGGCTCTGGGCGTCGAGGATGAGTTCAACGGTGTCGAGATCGCGGATGGTTCGCACGATCCCAGTCTGCCCCTCCTCCGCCTGTTCGCGGAAACCGACTCCGGGTCACCGGTGCGGGAAGGCCTCGCCTCCGCCCGCGGCGAGCGCCTGCGCGACGATGCGGAGGTGGTCCTCTGCCATCTCCGCCGGAAGCGGCGGCAGGACGCCGTCCCAGAAGGCGAGCACCGCGCCGCGGCCCTGCATCATCCCGGCCGGACGACCCAGCGCCCACATGTGCATGTGCGCGGAGCCGTCGTTCCAGCGGCCGAAGTGACAGCGGGCGACGCCGGGGATGCTCTTGACCGCCTCCGATACGCGCTGCATCAGCGGCCCGAGAGCGGCGAGCACGTCCTGCGGGGCGTTCTCGAGGAGCCAGTGCTCGCGCGGCGCGACGCCGCCGATGAACGGCAGGCCGCCGACATCCCACCCGGCACGCACCTGCCAGAGGTCGTCCTGCCAGATCGTGTGCACGCTGGGACCGCAGTGGCCGCACTCCTCCGGGTCCTGCTCGCCGGCTCGGGGCTTCTCCGGCACGAGCATCGGCTCGAGCGGCCGCATCGTGACGCTCTCGAACGCCCACGGCAGGCCCTGCGCGAGCGCCGAGGCGTCGAGCACCTCGCCGATCGGGAGCCGGCGGTGGTACGCGGAGTCGGCGGGGTGCTGCGCGGGCGCGGTGTGCTCGGTCATCCGGCCATGCAACCACATCGGCCCCTCGCCTCCGGGAACGCCGATAGCCTGAACCGGTGGGTGCGAACGACGACAGAGCCAGGAAACGCCTCTCCCGTACCCCTCCGCGGTGGGCGATCATCGCGGTGCTGGCGTTCGCGGGCCTGTGCTCGTCGTTCATGTTCACGCTCGTCGTGCCGCTGCAGGCCGAGCTGCCGCAGCTGCTGAACTCCTCGCGCGAGGACACCACCTGGGTGGTCACGATCACCCTGCTCGTGGCCGCCGTCGCGACCCCGATCTCCGGCCGCCTCGGCGACATGTACGGCAAGCGCCGGGTCGTCATCGCGCTGCTCGCGATTCTCATCGTGGGCTCGGTCATCGCCGCGCTCTCCGGGTCGATCGTCGGCGTCATCATCGGCCGTGCCCTCCAGGGGGCCGTGACCGGCGTCGTCCCGCTCGGCATCGCGATCATGCGCGACGTGCTGCCTCCCGAGCGCCTCGGCACCGCGGTCGCCCTCATGAGCGCCACCATGGGCGTCGGCGGGGCGATCGGCATGCCCGTCGCCGCGCTCCTCGCCGAGAACGCCGACTGGCACATGCTGTTCTGGCTCGCGGCCGCCCTCGGGGTCCTCGGGCTGCTCCTCGTGCTCGCCGTGGTGCCGGAGGACGTGCTCCGCTCCCCCGGACGCCTCGACGTGCTCGGCGCCATCGGACTCGCGATCGGTCTCACGGGTCTGCTGCTGTTCGTGTCCCGCGGCGCCGAGTGGGGGTGGACGGCACCGCTCACCCTCGTGTGCGTGATCGGCGGCGTCGCGGTGCTGTTGCTGTGGGGCTGGTATCAGCTCCGTACCGACGACCCGCTGCTCGACCTGCGGGTCGCGGCCCGGCCCGCGGTCCTCTTCACGAACATCGCCGCCATCGGCATGGGCTTCGCCCTGTTCGCCTCGAACGTCACGTTCCCGCAGATGCTGGAGATGCCGGCGGTGGGCGGTGCCGGCTTCGGGCTCGACATGGTGGCCGCTTCGCTCGTCATCATGCCGGCGGGGCTGGTCATGATGGTGATCTCGCCCCTGTCCGGATGGCTGGAGCGCACCGTGGGGCCGCGTCCGCTCTTCACCGTCGGCGCCATCGCGATCGTGCTCGCCTACGTCTTCGTGCTGCTGTGGTCGACCGAGGTGTGGCACATCTTCGTCGCCAACATCTTCATCGGCGTCGGCATCGGGTTCACCTTCGCCGCGATGCCCATGATCATCATGCGCTCCGTGCCGGCGAACGAGACCGGCGCCTCGAACGGGCTGAACGCGCTGTTCCGCTCCGTGGGCACCTCGACGGCCTCGGCCGTGATGGGCGGAGTGCTCGCGGCGATGAGCGTCGACGTCGGCGGCGTGGCGGTGCCGACGAGGGCCGCGTTCGAGGTGTGCTTCTGGCTCGCGATCGCCGCCGGCATCGTGGCCGTGGTGCTCTCGCTGTTCATCCCGCGACGCCGTTCCACGGAGCAGCACCCTTCGCTGCGCTGACCCGTTCGGCGATCGTGGATTCGCACCGAGGTCGCAAGGATTCCCGCAGAACGTGCGACCTACGGCGGATCTGCGACCTACGGCGGAGGGTCAGCGGGAGATCGTGCGCGGATCCGGGTCGTCGGCACGCGGTGGCCGCAGCCGGGCGGGAAGCGGCCACGGCAGGGTGAACTGTGCGGTCGCGGGACGGGTCATGTCCCCGAAGTCGTCGACCTTCACGACGATGCGCCCCGGCGTGCCCTCTTCGTCCGGCGTCACTTCGAGGATGCGCACCCGCAGCGGGCGGTCGTCCTCTCCCTCGAGCATCCACGGATCGGCGAGCCAGGCGATGCCGTGGTCCTCCAGCGCGGCCTCCGCGTCGAGCCACTCGCCCGGGCCGGAGACTCTCCGCCCGAGGACATCGACGGCGATCCAGTCCTCGCCCTCCGGATGGATCCAGCCGAGCAGCTCGCCGTCGTCGCGGCGGTGCGGGGTCCAGGCATGAGGCATGCCCCGATGCTAGCCCGTGCGTCGCGCGATCAGGCGCTCGCGCGACATCAGGCGAGCGCTCGACAGCAGGCGACCGCTCGACAGCAGGCGAACGCGCGACAGCAGGCTCTCGCGCGACATCAGGCCGGGTGCGACCCCGACGCCTGATGCCACGCGGATGCCTGCGTTCGCGCGTAGGATCCCGGGGACGTGGAGACAGGAGCACACGCGAGGTCAGGCGACCGCGGGAGGTCAGGCTCATTGCCGCCCTGGAAGCCTGATGCGGCGCGGATGCCTGCGCGGGTCAGGCGGGGTCAGTGCGTGTACTCCATGAGCTCGACTCCGAGCACGCGGAAGGCGTCGTGGGCGCGGAGGCGGTGGCTGATCGACAGGTCGTCGAAACACACGATCAGGGAGTAGGCGACACCGGCCCGCGGTCCGGCGAGCACCCCGGCCTCGGCGCGGACCCCACGGTCGCGGCCGGTCTTGTTCACGAACAGCAGGCCGTGGGCATCGTGCTCGTGCGCGAAGGGGTCGAGACCCGTCGAGGCGGCCACGAGACTGAGGTCCTGGTTGAGGCTGAGCCACTCCGACACCTGAGCGCTGACGGCGGCATCCACCACCTGGGAGTTCACGAGCGCGGAGAACAGACCCGCCAGCTCGCGCGCCGACCCCACCGCGACCTGCGGCGCGTCGTCCGGACCGCGGCGATCGCGGAACCGATCGAGCAGGGCGGTGCGTCGCAGCCCCAGTCCCTCGATGCGCTCACGCACCCGATCGTGCCCGACCTTCTCCAGCAGGATGTTCACGGCGATCGGGTCACCGGCCGTCGCGGCGAGCACGGCGAGGTCCTCCAGCGGCAGCGCCGGGGCCCGCAGGTGCCGCCACAGGCCGGAGCTCTCCACGGCCTCGACGCTCGACCGCTCGACGATCTCCAGCGGATCGAGGGCGCCGGACTCGAACGCCGCCGCCACCTCGATCAGCAGCGGGACGACACCGAGACCCGCCACGGGGAGCGTGACGTGGTCGTCCCCCGCCAGTACGTGCACATGGGAGTCGAGGTCGACCACGTGAACGGACACCTGCGCACCCGCGTTCGCCAGGCCCTCGAGAGCCTTCAGCGTCGACGTGAACGACCGCCGTCCGACAGCCACGCGGCGGGGCAGCCGCCGGGCTCCCGGCCGCTGCGAACGACGACCGCTGGACGACTCAGGCGCGCTCCCGGACGCTCCGGGAGCCGAGGGGTTCCGGAACGCGTCACCAGGGTCGGTCGCACCCACGCGTGGTCCTTCAGGAGGGGGAGGGATACTGCACTTCCGGGAAGGGAGCCCCGGCGGCAGGGATATCGTAACCCCACCGCCGGGACGCGCCTCACAGAGTCCGGAGGTTCGTCACCAGATGGTCACCCGGGACGACTCCGGCAGCCATAGGGCATCCTTCTCGGTGACGCCGAAGGCCTCGTAGAACGCGTCGATGTTGCGGACGATCTGGTTGCACCGGAACTCGTTGGGCGAGTGCGGATCGATCGTCAGCAGGCGCAAGGTCTCGGCCTCCCGGCTCTTCTGCTGCCAGACCTGCGCCCATGAGAGGAGCAGCCGCTGCACGCCGGTGTAGCCGTCGATGACCGGGGCCTCGACCGGCTCGGGAACCGACGGGTCCGTGCGCAGCGACAACTCGTACGCCTTCAGCGCGATGCCGAGGCCACCCAGATCGCCGATGTTCTCACCGATGGTGAGCGCGCCGTTCACATGGTGCTCGCTGTCGAGACCCTCCGGCACGAGAGCGTCGTACTGCGCGATGAGCTCTTTCGTGCGCTCTTCGAAGGCGGCACGGTCGGCGTCGGTCCACCAGTCCTGCAGGCGCCCGTCGCCGTCGTACCGGCTGCCCTGGTCGTCGAAGCCGTGACCGATCTCGTGACCGATGACCGCGCCGATCCCGCCGTAGTTCGCCGCCGCGTCGCGCCCGGCGTCGAAGAAGGGGTACTGCAGGATGGCCGCAGGGAACACGATCTCGTTCATCGAGGGGTTGTAGTAGGCGTTCACCATCTGCGGCGGCATGTGCCACTCGGTGCGGTCGATCGGCTTCCCGACCTTGTCGATGTTGCGGTCGTGCTCGAAGATGGCCGCGCGGCGCACGTTGCCGAGGAGGTCGCTCCGGTCGATCACGAGCGCCGAATAGTCCCGCCACACCTCGGGGTGCCCGATCTTCGGCGTGAACGCGTCGAGCTTCGCCAGCGCCCGCTGCCGGGTCTCGGCGGTCATCCATTCCAGAGTCTCGATGCTCTGCCGGTAGGCCTCGACGAGATTGGCGACGAGCTCGTCCATGGCCGCCTTCGCGGTCGGCGGGTAGTGCCGCTCGACGTAGACCTTGCCGATCGCTTCGCCGAGCGCCCCCTCGGTGACCGAGACACCGCGCTTCCAGCGTTCCCGGATCGTGGGGACACCGGTGAGCTGCGTGCCGTAGAACGAGAAGTTCTCCTGCACGAGGTCGTCGGTCAGGTACGGCGCCGCCGCGTGCACGACCTTCGCACGGAGCCACGCCTTCCAGTCCTCCAGCCGCTCCGGAGTCAGCAGAGCGCCCAGCCCCTCGAAAAAGCTCGGCTGCGCGACGACGACCTCGTCGAACGCCTGCGCGTTGGTCGGCGTCACGGCCTCGCGCCACGGGGTGAGGTCGACGCCGGCGAGGGCCTGGAGCTCGTCCCAGGTCTTGAGGTTGTAGGTGGCCACCGCGTCGCGGCTGCGCACGTTGTCCCAGTGGTGCCCGGCGAGCGCGGTCTCCAGCGCGATGGAGCGCTCGGCCTGTGCCGCAGCATCGGGGACGCCGGCGAGAGTGAGCAGGCGCTCGAGGTGCTCGCGGTAGACCGCGCGGGTCTCCGCGAACGTGTCGAGGCGGAAGTAGCTCTCGTCCGGCAGCGAGAGTCCGGCCTGCACGAGCACCGGAAGGTAGCGCTCCGGATTCCCGGGATCGCCGTCGACATAAAGACCGATCACCGCCGCCCGGCCCTCCCGGTCGTAGGCGCCCACCGTGCGCAGGAAGGTGGGGATGCCGTCGATCGCGTCGATCTCGGCGAAGGTGTCGGCCAGCGGGGTCACGCCCGCGGCGGCGATGCGCTCGGTGTCCATGAAGCTCGCGAAGAGATCGCCGATCTTACGGGCGATGGTCCCCTCCTCCGCCTCCTGCGACTCCTCGACGATCGCGCGGACATCCTTCTCGGCCTGCTCGGCCAGCAGGTGGAAGGAGCCCCAGCGGGCCTTGTCGCCGGGGATCTCGGTGCGGGCGATCCAGGCGCCGTTCACGTGACGATACAGATCGTCCTGCGGGCGGATGTCGGGGCTGAGGTCGTCGAGCGCGAGGCCCGCGGGAAGCACATCGGTCATGCGCTCCAGCCTATGGCCGGGGTCCCCCGCGGTGTCCAACGGGTTCACGAGCGATGTGGTGCCCCCACCGGGAGCGAGACGTTCATGCGGAAGCCCGCGGCCGTCCGCTCGGCGAAGACGTCGCCGCCGTGCGCCCGGGCCAACCCCCGGGCGATGGACAGCCCGAGCCCGGCACCCGACGCGACCCCGTCATCATCGCCCGCCGCCGCCCGGGCTGCATCCTCGCGCCAGCCGACATCGAACATCCGATCCAGGTCCTCGACCGCCACACCCGCTCCCTGATCCAGCACCCCCAGGACGAGGCGGTCCCGATCGGCCATCGTCGCGGACACCACGATCTCCGTGCCCCGAGGGGCATGCCGGATGGCGTTCGTGAGCAGGTTCACGACGATCCTGCCGACCTGATGGGGGTCGGCCCAGAGCACCGGACCGGCGATCCCGCGCTCGACGATCCGGACGTCTCGTCGCGCTGCGGCGGCCGCGACGTCGGCCACCGCATCGGAGACGACATCCCGCAGGACCACCTGCTCGGTCTGCAGTTGCACCGCACCGGACGTGAGGCGGGACAGCTCGAAGAGGTCGTCGACCATCCGGCTCATCGTCTCGACCTGGCCCCGGACCTGAACGGCGAAACGCTCCGGCGCGACCGCCGCCCCGTCCTCCACCGCCTCAGCGAGCACCCGGACGGCGGTGAGCGGAGTGCGCAGGTCGTGGGAGATCCAGGCGAAGAAGCGCCGACGGGCGGAATCCAGCCGCACGAGCTCGGCCCTCGCCGCGTCCACCTCGGCCGACACCACCGCGAGTTGTGTCGAGAGCTCGGCGAGCTCACGAGAGGCGGCCGGCCCGTCCGGCGTGACGTCACTGCTTCCGAGTCGGCTCAGGGAGGCGGAGAAACGCACGGCCCAGGACCGCATCGTCCGGGCCAGCATCCACGCCATGCCGAGGCCGAGCACGAGCGATACGGCGATCACGGCGAGGAGGATCGTCAGGTCGTGGGTGGAGATGTACATCTCCAGGGCGATCGCCACCACGGCCCCTGCCATCGCGACCGCACCCGCACTCGCGACCACCATGAGCTGGACGCGGACCCCGCGCCGGCGGAGCGCACGCAGGAGCAGCACGGCGACGGCGGCGACGCCGACCGCGACGAGCAGACTCGTCAGGAGGATCTGCAGCAGGTCCCCACCGGAGAGCATCGTCACGTGACGCTCCCGCCCGCACGGAACCGGTAGCCGACACCCCACTCGGTGAGGAGATGGCGGGGGTCCTGCGGATCCTCCTCGATCTTCTCCCGCAGCCGCCGCACGTGGACCGTCACCGTCGACAGCTCGCCGACGGTCCAGCCCCAGACCTCGCGGAAGATCTCGTCTCGTCCCAGCGCACGGTCGTCATTGCGCACGAGGAAGACCAGCAGGTCGTACTCCCTGCCGGTCAGGGCGATCTCGCTTCCGCGCACCCACGCGCGCCGACGGAGCAGATCGATCGCGAAGGCGCCGGCCCTGAGCTCCCCGGACGCGGCCTGCGCGGCGTGCGAGCGGCGGACGAGGGCCGCGATCCGCAGGGACAGCTCCCGCATCGAGAACGGCTTGGCCAGGTAGTCGTCGACGCCGAACGCGAAGCCGTCGATGCGGTCCTCCACCTCGCCGAGGGCCGTGAGCATCATGATCGGGACATCCGACGCGGCGCGCAGCTCCCGACAGAGCTCGTCGCCGCTGACGCCCGGCAACATCCGGTCGACGATCACGACGTCGGGCACGGTCTCGCGCAGCGCCGTCCGCGCCGAGACGCCGTCGCCGAAGCTCGAGACCGCATAGCCGTGCGTGCGCAGATACTCCCCCACGGCCTCGCGCACCGTGGGGTCGTCCTCCACGACGGCGACCTTGACGACGCCTTCCATGCGGTCGAGGGTAGCCCCCGCGACCAGGGCGATCGTCGGATCCTTATGATTCCGAAAGGTCTTCCCCGTCGTGTTCCGCGGCTTCCTAGCGTGCTGTGCAGCACGTCCGCCCGGCACCTGTCGCGCGGACTCGTTTCGCACCGGACAGGAGATCCTCATGCGCAAGACCCTTCTCGCCACGACCGCCGCCGTCGGGCTCGCCCTCGCCCTCGCCGCCTGCAGCCCGCAGGACTCGGGCACTTCCTCTGCGCCGTCGTCTTCCTCCTCCCAGAGCACCACCGAGAGCTCGGCGAGCACGGACACCGCCGCGAGGACCGGGGACTTCGCCGGCCTGAACGGCAAGAACGTCGCCGGGACCGTCTCGGTCTCCGACGCCGAAGTGATGCTGTCGGAGTTCTCCTCGGACGAGGGACCCGATCTGCACGTGTACCTCGCGGACGGCACCGATGAAGCCGCGATCACCGCCGGCATGCTCGTCGACGCGGTCTCGTACGACACCGCTACGCAGACCTTCGCTCTCGACGGAGTGGAGGCCGGGGAGTACTCGCACGTCGTCATCTACTGCGACAAGGCGAAGGCCGTCTTCGGGGCAGCCGAGCTGTCATGATCGCGCCACGATCCGCTCGCCTCCTGATCGGCTCGCTGCTGGGGGCGGCCGCCCGGGTCGTGGTCGGGGTCCTGTGGCTGATCGAGGGCGTCCTCAAGTACCGGGCGGGCTTCGGGGCCGCTGACATCGAGCTCGTGGCGCAGAGCGCGCAGGGGAACACGAGGGTGCCGGCGTTCTTCGATCCGCTCGGCGCGGCGATGGCCTCGGCGTCTCCGTTCTTCGGGGTGGTGATCCCGGCGCTGGAGGTCGGCCTCGGCATCCTCCTCGTCGCGGGTGCGCTCACCCGAGCGGTCGCCTTCGTCTCGGCCGGGACCCTGGCGCTCTACTGGAGCGCGGATCAGCTGATCGCGCAGTACCCGGTCATGCTGGTGCTGTCCTCGACGGTGTTGCTGATCGTCACCGCCGGACGATTCGGGGTGGACGGCTGGCTGCGGGCGCGGCGGGCGCGCCCGGTGGAGGGACCGGAGGACTGAGTCATCCCCGGCGCCGACGACCGAGACGTCGGCGTCGGGATGGCGTCTCGGGCGGGGCGGGCCGTGTCGCCCGGCGCTGCGCCCATGCGGCGACCTCCGCTTCCACATCGCGCAACGGTGTCACGACGGGTGGTCCGCCCTGCAGCTGCCGGCGCGCCTCGCGCACGCGGCGGTTGAAGTCCTCGAGCACCTCGCGCACGTCGGACTCCCGACCGAGGAGGTCGAGCTGGCCGTCCAGCTCGCGGTCCTCGGTGCGCAGCAGGATGGCGGGAGGGCCGAGCCCGGTCAGCCCCTCCGTCTCGATCTTGCGGCGGATCCACCAGTCCGGATCGTGGTGGTCACCGAGCCCCTCGAGCGGCTTCCCGGCGCCCGGCAGGTCGTCGAAGTCGCCGCGACGGATGGCGACCTGGATCGCGGACTCGACGAAGGCGGCTCGGTCGACCGCCGCCGCGGACGGGGTGTCGCTGTCGTCCTCCGCACGACGGCCCTGCTGCTGGCGGGCGCGATAGCGCGCGGCCGCCTCACGGGGATCCGTCATGATGCGCCTCCGTCCGCTCGGAGCTCCTCCTTCACCCTACGTCCGGTCAGGGCCGCGGTCTCGGGTGTCGACGACAGGTCATAGGCTCGGAGGATGGCCGCCCGCACCTCCCTGAACCGCGAGATCCTGCGCCTGGCGGTCCCCGCCCTCGGAGCGCTCATCGCGGAGCCGGCCTTCCTCATCGTCGATGCCGCCCTCGTCGGCCACCTCGGCACCGTCCCCCTCGCCGGGCTCGGCATCGCCGGAGCCGTGCTGCAGACGATCGTCGGCCTCATGGTCTTCCTCGCGTACTCCACGACCCCGGCCGTTGCTCGACGGTTCGGGGCCGGGCGACCGGGCGAGGCGGTCTCGGTCGGGATCAACGGCATGTGGCTCGCGCTCGGCCTGGGGGCCGTGCTCGCCGTCGTCGGCGCCGTGTCCTCCCCTTGGCTCGTCTCCCTGTTCGGGGCGAGCCCCGAGGTCGCGGCCCAGGCGAACGAGTACCTCGTGATCTCGATGTGGGGGCTCCCCGCGATGCTCATCGTCTTCGCCGCCACCGGGCTCCTGCGCGGAATGCAGGACACCATGACGCCGCTGTGGATCGCGGGGCTCGGCTTCGGGGCGAACGCGCTGTTGAACTGGCTCTTCATCTACGGCCTCGGCTGGGGCATCGCCGGCTCCGCGGCGGGCACCGTGACGGCACAATGGGGCATGGTCGCGGCGTACGCGCTGGTGGTCCAGCGCCTCGCGACCCGGCACAGCGCCTCGTTGCGCGCCCAGCGGGACGGCCTGCGCCACACCGCGACCTCGGGCGGCTGGCTGTTCCTGCGCACGGTGAGCCTGCGCATCGCGCTGCTCGCAACCGTGGCCGTGGCGACGGGGATCGGCACGGAAGAGCTCGCCGGCTGGCAGATCGTGTTCACCATCTTCTCGGCGGCGGCGTTCGCCCTCGACGCGCTCGCGATCGCGGCGCAGGCGCTGATCGGCAAGGAGCTGGGCGCCGGGGATGAGGCGCAGGTACGCCGGGTGCTGGGGCGGACGGTCGCGTGGGGGGCGTGGTTCGGCGTGGTGGTCGGCGTCATCATCGCCGCCCTCTCCGGAGTGCTCGGCATCGTCTTCACCGGCGACCGGGCAGTGGCGGACGTGGTGCAGCCGGCTCTGATCGTGCTCGCGGTGGCGCAGCCCATCGCGGGTGTGGTGTTCGTGCTCGACGGCGTGCTGATGGGAGCGAACGACGCCCGGTACCTGGCGATCGCGGGAGGCCTGAACCTCGTGCCGTTCCTGCCTGCGCTGGCGATCATCGCTGCGACGGGGGTCGACGGCACCGCCGGCCTCGTGTGGCTCGCGGTCGCGTTCTTCGGCGTGTACCTGCTCGCACGGCTGGCGACGCTGGGATGGCGGGTACGCTCCGGGCGATGGCTCACCGCTTCGGTGTGACTCCTCCCCAGCCGACGAAATAGGGCGAGTTCTCCCCAAACGCTGGGCACAGCGGAATACAGCACCCCACGACCGACCATGCTGGTCACTCAGCGTGGCGTCGGCACCACTCGTACATGATGACCGCGGCGGCGGCACTCGCGTTGATCGAGCGGGTCGACCCGTACTGCGTGATCTCGATGTGACCCGAAGCGGTGTCCAGCGCCTCCGGTGACAGTCCCGGCCCCTCCTGGCCGAAGAGGAGGACGCAGGAGCGCGGCAGGTCGGCGTGGTTGACGGGTACGGCTCCGTCGACGTTGTCGATCGCGATGACGGGCAGCCCTTCCGCCTCAGCCCAGGCAGCGAAGCCGGCGATGTCCTCATGGTGCACGACGTGCTGGTAGCGGTCGGTGACCATGGCGCCTCGTTTGTTCCAGCGACGACGGCCGATGATGTGCACCGTGTCGGCGAGGAACGCGTTGGCGCTGCGCACGATGGAGCCGATGTTCATGTCGTGCTGCCAGTTCTCGATCGCCACATGGAAGGGATGACGCCGGATGTCGAGGTCGGCGACGATCGCCTCCATCCGCCAGTAGCGATAGCGATCGATCACGTTTCGGGTGTCGCCCTCGGCGAGGAGTTCCGGATCGTAGTGGTCTCCCTCAGGCCAGGCGGACGGTCCTCCCGGCCACGGTCCGACGCCGTATCCGGGCTGCGCCGGAGACCCACCGGGGGCGGGCGGGTCCGTGCTCTCGGGGCGCTGGGAATCCATCCCGCCAGGCTATCGCCGCGTCGACCGGCTTCCGAGCGGCGAGCGTGTCGCTGCAACCGCGATAGGAGATTTAGGCTCGCCGAAAAATACGCTACGGTTTCGGTGTGCCTAAAATTTCCGACGCCTCGCTGATCCCCGCTCGCACTGCTCCGCCGCGCCTGCTGTGGCTGCTCGGTCCTGCGCTGGTGGCGGGCGTCGCCTACCTCGATCCCGGCAACGTCGCCAGCAACATGACGGCGGGCGCACAGTACGGCTACCTGCTCGTGTGGGTGGTCGTCGCCGGCAACGTCATGGCCTGGCTGATCCAGTACCTGTCCGCGAAGCTCGGCGTCGTCACCGGCCAGAGCCTCCCGGAGGTGCTGGGCGGGCGGTTACGACGGCCGTGGGCCCGCCGCGCCTACTGGCTGCAGGCGGAACTGGTCGCGATGGCGACCGACCTGGCCGAGGTCATCGGCGGCGCCGTCGCCCTGAACCTGCTCTTCGGCGTCCCGCTGCTGTGGGGCGGCCTCATCACCGGCGCGGTGTCGATGGTCCTTCTCGCTGTGCAGAACCGTCGCGGCGCCCGGCCCTTCGAGTTCGTGATCATCGGCCTCATGTTCGTGATCACGATCGGCTTCATGGCCGGCCTGTTCCTCGCGCCGCCGGATCCGGCCGGCGTGGTGAGCGGCCTCGTGCCCCGCTTCGAGGACACGGGGTCCGTGCTCCTCGCCGCCTCGATCCTCGGCGCCACCATCATGCCGCACGCGATCTACGCGCACTCCTCTCTGGCCCGCGACCGGTTCGGCGCGACGAGCACCGAGACGACCGAGGAGGCCGCCCGCGTCGAGACCTCGCGGATCCGCCGCCTGCTCACGGCGACGCGCTGGGATGTGACGATCGCGATGGTCATCGCCGGCTCCGTGAACCTGGGCATCCTCCTGCTCGCTGCGGCGAACCTCGCGGGGGTGGCCGGCACCGACTCCCTGGAGGGTGCGCACGCCGCCCTCGCCTCAGGCCTCGGCCCGGTCGTGGCGACCTTCTTCGCCGTGGGGCTGCTGGCCTCGGGTCTCGCCTCGACCTCCGTCGGCGCATACGCGGGCGCCGAGATCATGCACGGCCTGCTGCATGTGCGCATTCCGCTGCTGGCCCGCCGCCTGGTGACGCTCATCCCCGCCCTCGTGATCCTCGGCATCGGGGTGGACCCCACGCTCGCCCTCGTCCTCAGCCAGGTCGTGCTGTCGTTCGGCATCCCGTTTGCGCTCATCCCGCTCGTCGCCCTCACCGCGCAGCGCCGCACCCTCGGAGTCTGGGCAAACCGGGTGTGGACGACGGTCGCCGGCATCGTGGCCTCGGTGCTCCTCATCGCCCTGAATGCGGCCCTGCTCTGGCTGGTGCTGACGGGGGCATGACGGCGGATAGGCTCGAAACCATGTCTGCCGCCTCCGCTCGCCGCACCGTCCGCCTCCTCACCTGGAGCGGCTTCGCGACCGGCGTCATCGGCGGTCTCCTCATCGCCTTCCCGAAGGTCATCGGCCCCGCCAGCCCCTGGGTCCAGCTCGCACTCGGCGTCGCCACGCTGATCCTCGCCTTCCGCGCCCGGAAGGTCGGCATCGCCGAGGTGGAGGGCTTCGACGGGCGTCTCTCGCTCGCCGCCGCCCTCCTGGGATTCCTCGTGCTCTTCTTCGCAGGGCAGGCGACCGTGATCCTGCTCGGCTCCGCGGGCGCCTGACCCCGGCCGTGAGGCCGGCCGACCCGTACGCGTAAGGTTGACGGGTGGCATCCCCGGCAGCTGACGACTACCTGAAGACCGTCTACGCGCATACCGAGTGGCAGGACGCGCCGATCACCCCCTCGGTCCTGGCGGCGAAGCTCGGCATCGCCCCGTCGTCGGTCACGGAGATGGTGAAGAAGCTCGCCGCCGCGGGACTCGTGTCGCACGTGCCCTATGGCGCGGTCCGGCTGACGGAGGCCGGCACCGCCCGCGCCCTCGCGATGGTCCGCCGCCACCGCCTCATCGAGACCTGGCTCGTGCAGGAGTTCGGGTACGGGTGGGACGAGGTGCACGACGAGGCCGAGGTCCTGGAGCACACCATCAGCGACCGGCTGCTCGAGGGCATCGACGAGCGCCTGGGACGGCCCCGCTTCGACCCACACGGCGACGCGATCCCCGACGCGGAGGGCCGCATCGAGCGGGAGCCCTTCGTGCTGCTCGCCGACGCCCCGGACGGACACACCGGCCGCGTGCTCCGCGTCGACGACCGCGACCCGGAACTGCTGCGGACCCTCGAGTCCCACGGGGTCGTCGTGGGGACGACCGTGACGGTGACCCCGTCCGGAATCGCCCTCGACGGCACCGAGCCGCCGTTGCCCGCCGCCGCCCGCAACGTGGTGTGGCTGTCGGCCTGACCCCCGTTCGAATCGCGCACTGTGCGGCGAAACGGCTCGGGATGGGGCCGATCAGGCGATTCGAAAGGAAAGGTGCGGCCTCTAGGCTGAGCACATGGCACACCGCGACGACATCGAATGCTGGCTCACCGACATGGACGGCGTGCTCGTCCATGAGAACGACGCCATCCCCGGGGCATCCGAACTCCTCGCCGGATGGGAGCGCAACGAGATCCCCTACCTCGTGCTCACGAACAACTCGATCTTCACAGCCCGGGACCTCTCGGCCCGCCTCCGCGCGAGCGGTCTGATCGTGCCGGAGGAGCGCATCTGGACCTCGGCCCTCGCGACCGCCGACTTCCTCGCGCAGCAGCTTCCCGGCGGCTCGGCCTTCGTCATCGGCGAGGCCGGCATCCTCACGGCGCTGCACGAGGCCGGCTTCATCATGACGGAGACGAACCCCGACTTCGTCGTCGTCGGCGAGACCCGCAACTACTCGTTCGAAGCGATCACCAAGGCCATCCGCCACATCATCAACGGCTCGCGCTTCATCGTGACGAATCCGGATGCCACCGGTCCGAGCGCCGACGGGGTGCTGCCGGCGACGGGCGCGATCGCCGCCCTCATCACCAAGGCCACCGGCAAGGAGCCCTACGTCGTCGGCAAGCCCAACCCGATGATGTTCCGCTCGGCCCTGAACAAGATCGGCGCGCACTCGAAGAAGACCGGCATGATCGGCGACCGGATGGACACGGACATCGTCGCCGGCATCGAGGCGGGTCTGCACACGGTGCTCGTGCTCACCGGCATCAGCGACCAGCGGATCATCGAGCAGTACCCCTTCCGTCCGGACGAGATCGTCGACTCGGTCGCCGACCTCCTGCCGACGATCACCGACTCGATCCCCACCCTCGACGAGGACTGACGTGGGCGCCCTCGACGATGGCGAGCGGGTCACGGCGGCGGACGCCGCGGCGTGGCGCGCCTGGCTCGAGGCGAACCACGAACGCACGGCCGGGGTGTGGCTGCTGAGCGTGCGCGGGCGATCCGCCACCGGCGTCGGCTACGAGGACGCCGTCCGGCAGGCGCTGTGCTTCGGGTGGATCGACGGTCCGGTGCGCACGTTCGACGACGAGACCGGCGGCCAGTGGTTCTCCCCCCGACGCCCGGGCAGCGGCTGGGCGGCGACGAACAAGGCGCGCATCGCGGAGCTGGAGGCGGCGGGGCTCCTCGCTCCGGCCGGCATCCGCGCGCTGGAGACGGCGAAGGCGAACGGTTCGTGGACCGTGCTCGACGGTCCCGAGGCCGGCATCGAGCCGCCGGAGCTCACCGCCGCCCTCGACGCGGTGCCGGCGGCGCGGGCGACCTGGGATGCGTTCCCGAAATCGGTGAAGAAGATGGGCCTCACGCACATCGCGATGGCCAAGCGTCCGGAGACCAAGGCCACCCGCATCGCGAAGATCGTGGCGGATGCGGCAGAAGGGAAGCGCCCATGAACCAGAGCGACCTGCTGTTCCTCGTCCTGATCCTCATCACGCTCACGTCGCTGACGGTCTTCGTCGTGCAGTTCGTGCGCTCCCGCCGCCGCGGCGGCGAGGATGACGGCCGCGCCGGCTGGTGGGAAGGCCCCTGGGACGACGACGACCGCCGGCGCTGAGTCCGCCGGCTCAGGACGCCGAGGCGTCCGTGAGGCTCAGTGAGTCGATGGCCGCGACCGATTCGGGCATCTGCAGCGGACCGACGCCCGGGGTGATCGTGCCGAGGATGCGCGGCTCGCGCGCACCGGTCCCGCCGGGAACGATGGCGGGGACGCCATGCAGGGTCGACCAGCCGATGAGAGCGAGGAGGATGGCCTCCTTGCTGTCGGCGGGAGCGCCGAGCTCGTCCGCCAGGACGACCTCGGTCTGCGGCAGCGCGGCCCGGAGCCCCTCCAGGAGCAGCGGGTTGCGGCAGCCGCCACCGGACACCGCGAGGAAGCCGATCCCGGCAGCCTCGACGTCGCGGGCGACCGTGCGGACCGTGAGCTCGGTGAGCGTGCGCACGACGTCGGCGACCGCGATCTCGCGTCCCTGCGCCGCGAGGTGCTCGTGCACGTAGGCGAGGTGGAAGTGCTCCTTACCCGTGCTCTTCGGCGGGGTGAGGGCGTAGTACGGGTCCGCGAGCATCGCGTCCAGCAGCGCCTCGTCGACCCGTCCGGTCCGGGCGATCGCCGCGTCGTCGTCATAGCCGAGCGGGTTGAGGTCGTGCGCGACGATGACCGCGTCGACCAGCGCGTTCGCGGGGCCGATGTCGTAGGCGATGAGGCCGTCCGGGCGGACGACGGTCATGTTCGAGATGCCGCCGAGGTTCAGCGCCGCCGAGACGCCGGCGCGACCGCGGAGCAGCAGCTCGTCGAGGAACGACACGAGCGGAGCGCCGTGGCCGCCCGCGGTGATGTCGCGGATGCGGATGTCGGCGACGACCGGTACACCGACCTTCTCAGCGATCCAGGCGGGTTGCCCGATCTGCAGGGTTCCGAGCGCGTGCGCGCCGTCGACCCAGTGGTACACGGTCTGGCCGTGCGAGCACACCGCGTCGACGCCGCCGACCTCCGCCGCGATGTCGGCCGCGACGTCGGCGAACGCCTGGCCGATGAGGGTGTCGAGTTCGGCCACCTCAGCCAGCGTGGTCTGCGCCGGGGGCAGCGCGGCGATGAGGCGCGCCCGCAGCTCGGCATCGTAGGGGACACTCGTGGACGCGAGCACCGTGCCCCGGAGGTCGACACCGTGCGCCGTGAAACCTCCGTTGGCGGTGAAGTCGACGACGGCAGCGTCGATCCCGTCGTGCGAGGTGCCGGAGATCAGTCCCAGGACGCGCATCTGTTTCCTTCCGGCGAGAGGTATGTATCAAAACTACATCAGCGGCACTTTGAATGTAACGGCGTTTCAGTCCTGCTGCGACCCTTCCTCCTCCTCCTCCACACTTCAGCGAAGTAGGTGACCTCTTCACAGATGCCGGAATTCCGACCGGCGCCCGCGCGGCGACGACGTATCGTCGAAGCCACACCCGCACCGAGGAAGGGAGCGCTGTGTCCGCGGACACCCTCACGATCATCGTCAGCGCGATCGGCGTCGTGCTCACCCTCGGCGCGAGCCTGTTCGCGGCGGGGGCCTGGATGATCCGCCGCATCGATGAGCGTCTCGGCACCGTCGACCACCGGCTCTCGGCCCGCATCGGCTCCGTCGAAGGAAGTCTCGGCGCCCGCATCGACTCCGTGGAGGAGAAACTCACCGCCCGCATCGACACCGTCGAAGAGAAACTCACCGCCCGCATCGACACCGTCGAAGAGAAACTCACCGCCCGCATCGACACCGTCGAAGAGAAACTCACCGCCCGCATCGATGCGGTGGCGGCGGACGTCACGGATCTGAAGATCGCCGTCGCCCGGCTGGAAGGGCCTCCGCGACACCTTTACGTCTCAGGGAGCTGAGCTCCCATCACCGCAGGACGAGGGCGGCGGCGCCGATCAATGGCCCCTCGTCACCCAGGCCCGAGCGGACGACGCGGGTGCGGCGCGAGTAGTCGTGCACCGCACTGGCGGTGAGCGCCTGCTGGACGAGGTCGATGTAGTCGGACGACACCCGCGAGAAGCCGCCGCCGATGGCGACGACATCGAGGTCGACGAGGGTCGCGGCATCCGCCAGCGCCTCCCCGACGGCGCGGGCCGACCGCTCGATCGCCGCACGGGCGACGGCGACACCGGCCGCCGCGTCACGGGCCAGGTCCTCTCCGGTCGCCCCGGACCAGCCTTGCTCCCTTGCCCAGGCGGCGCTGGCCGGCCCGGAGGCGATCTCCTCGAGAGTGAGCCCGCCCTCGCGGCGTACCTGGCCGAGGTGCCCGGCGTTGCCGCTGGCCCCGGGCACATACGCACCGCCCACGACGAAACCGCCGCCGACGCCGGTGGACACGACGATCGACAGCGAGGCTCCCGCCTCCTGCGTCGCCCCCAGCCACGACTCCGCGAGCGCGAGCGCGCCGCCGTCGTGACCCAGGACCGCCGGGACGTCCCGGCCGAGTGCGGTCGAGGCCGCACGGGCGACCGCGTCGACGAGGCCGAACCCCCGCGCGAGGGGCATGTTCACCGGCAGGATCTCACCGCGGGTCCGATCCACGGGACCCGCGCTGCCGATCCCGGCGCCGACGAGCTCCGCGTCGGCGGGGAGGGTGGAGAGCGCATGCCGGACGATCGCGTCGACCGCCGCCGTCAACGACGCGGACGTCGCCTCACGGCCGGTGGGCTGCCGGCTGCGGCTGCCGGGGACGAGCGTGCCGTCGTCGGCGACGAGGGCGGCCTCCATCTTCGTGCCGCCCACGTCGACGGCCAGCGCGTAGCGGGTCACTGCGGGTCGAGCCCGAGGTCGTCGAGGTCGAACGCCGCGCGCCACTCCAGTCCCTCGGCCTCGATGGCGGCCTGCGCGCCGGTCTTGCGGTCGACGATCACCGCGACCGCGACGACCTCCGCACCTTCCTTGCGCAGCGCCTCGACCGCCTTGAGCGCGGACTGCCCGGTGGTCGAGGTGTCCTCGAGCACGACGACGCGCTTGCCCTTGACGTCGGCGCCCTCGATCTGGCGACCGCGGCCGTGGTCCTTCGGCTCCTTCCGCACGACGAACGCGTCGAGGGGACGCTCGGTGTCGACCGAGGCATGCAGGACGGCGTTCGCGATGGGGTCGGCGCCGAGCGTCAGACCGCCGACGGCGACGATGTCGAGGTCGGCGATCAGGTCGCGCATGATGCGGCCGATCGCCGGGGCGGCGCGGTGGTCGAGGGTGAGCTTGCGCATGTCGACGTAGTACGTCGCCTTCTTGCCGCTGGAGAGGGTGAAGTCGCCGTGGAACACCGCCTCGTCCGTGATGAGGGCGAGGAGGGTCTGGCGGTCTGCGTCGAGTGCGGTCACGGCATCCAGTGTAGGAGGCACGCCCTAGGCTGGACGCATGCGCTTGGCCACCTGGAACGTCAACTCCATCCGCACCCGCGTCACCCGCACCGTCGAGTTCGCCGTCCGTGAAGACATCGACGTGCTCGCGATGCAGGAGGTGAAGTGCAAGCCGGAGCAGTTCCCGTATGCGCCCTTCGAGGAGGCCGGCTACCACGTCGAGGTGCACGGCCTCAATCAGTGGAACGGGGTCGCCATCGCCAGCCGGCTGCCCATCACGGACGTGCGCACCGCCTTCGACGGCATGCCAGGGTTCGCGAAGGGCCACGAGGGTCCCGACGCCCCGCAGGAGGCGCGCGCCCTGGGCGTCATGGTCGACGGCGTGCGCGTCTGGAGCCTGTACGTGCCCAACGGCCGCTCGCTCGACGACCCGCACTACGCCTACAAGCTGCACTGGCTCGAGCAGCTCAAGCGGTCCACCGCGGCCGAGCTGTCCGCGAACCCCGACCTTCCGCTCGCCCTCGTCGGCGACTTCAACATCATCCCGTTCGACCATGACAACGGCGATCCCGACATCGTGGTCGGCCGCTCCACCCACGTCTCCCCCGCCGAGCGCGACGCGTTCTTCGCGCTGGCCGACGCGGGCGTGACCGACGTCGTGCGCCCGCTGCTCCCGGAGGGCTACACCTACTGGGACTACCAGCGGCTGAAGTTCCCGCGCAACGAGGGCATCCGCATCGACTTCATCCTCGGGTCGAAGACGTTCGCGGATGCCGTCACCGGCGCGTCGATCCACCGCAACGAGCGCAAGGGCGAGCAGCCCAGCGACCACGTGCCCGTGGTGGTCGATCTGGACTTCGGCGGCGACGACGCCGACGACGACCTGCCGATGATCTTCTCCTGACCCTTCGACAGGCTCAGGGACCCATCGCATGGCAGGCTCAGTCCCTTCGACAGGCTCAGGGGCCCCTCCCGTGCGGCTGATCGCGACCGACCTCGACGGCACCCTGCTCGACAGCTCGTCCGCGGTGTCGCCGCGCACCCGAGCGGCGCTCGATGCCGCGCGGGACGCGGGCGTCGCGGTCGTGCCGGTCACGGCGCGTCAGCCGATCGGCCTTCGCGTGATCGCCGCCGACGCCGGATTCGACGGGTGGGCGCTGTGCGGCAACGGCGCGTACGCGACACATCTCACCGAGGGCCGCATGCTGTTCGCGGAGGAGCTACCGCCCGCGACGCTCCGCACTCTCGCCGACGCATTGCGCGCCAGCGTGCCCGGCCTGCTCTTCGCGAGCGTGCGAGAGGGCGGTGAGACGTTCGTGGCGCAGCACGGCTACGCGGCGATCGCGCAGCTGTCCGACCACAAGCGCGATCCCGCGACCATGGGCGGCGTCCCGCTGGACGAGGTGCTGGCCGCGCCGACGCTCAAGCTCGTGATCCGGCACCCCGAGCTCGCCCCCGCCGCACTCTTCGAGACCCTGCGGTCCCTCGGGCTCACCGGGTTCGAGGCCACGCTGTCCGGCGCCCCGTTCGTCGAGGTCATGGCGCAGGGCGTCACGAAGGCGACGGGACTCGCGCGCCTCTGCACGCATCTCGGCATCGATCGCTCCGACGTCGTGGCGTTCGGAGACGCCCTCAATGATGTCGAGATGCTCCGCTGGGCCGGTCGCGGCGTCGCCATGGCGCACGCGGAACCCGTCGTGCAGGAGGCAGCGGACGAGACCACCGCGACCAACGACGAAGACGGCGTGGCCCGCGTGATCGAGCGCCTGCTCGGCTATCGGCCTCTTGCCTCTCGGGCGGATACCTGACACATCGATTCGCCCGACACATCGATATTGCAGGCAAGCCACAGACGCCCAGAGTTTTCGCTTGTGAGTGTCCCCCGCACCGCACGCGTCGTCGCCCTATGTTTCCTCTCGTCGGAGACCGACGTGGGAGAAGCCTGGCTCTCCTCGGTGGGGTGTGTGCTGCCGCGATCGTCTTGGGAGGCGGCCCACTCGCTCACGTGGACGGGTGGTGGGAACCGACTGCGTCGCGAGACGGTTGCGCGTGCTCCACCGCTACCGCAGAAGGGCGCCGACGAGAGTGAAGATGCCGAAGCCGATGAAGAGTACCCCGACGATGAGCATCCTCATCGGCGTGCGCCCGGGCGGCATCGCATCATCAGCTAACGGCTCCCCGTACATCCTCTCCACGCCGTGATGGAAGATCTGGGAAACAGACCTGCGGAAGAGCATCAAGCCAAGCCCGATCACGATCAGTATCGGTCCGATCACTGACTCAGCAGACACGTGCAGTCCCGGAAGCGAAGCTCATAGGTGCTGCCATCGGATGACTGCTACCCCGCACACATGCCATGCCGCGGCGCTCCTCCGCCTCAATCCCGCGATGGGCTGAAGTCAACGAAGGTCTCACCACAGAACGGCTCGCGAAGCTCGGACCAGTCGGAGCCCGAGAACCGTCCTGCCCCGGGCAGGAAGACCGCTTCTCCGTCGACGCTACGAACGTGAAGTACACCGTCGTCGTCCACCTCCCAACGCGCATCGCCAGCATCTCCCTCGCTGGCGTCAGCGACACAGAGCCGGGCGTCAGCAGACGTCTCGATGTGCCCCAATGAGATTCCCGATAGTTGGGCAGTTCCGTCCTCGTAGAGCTCGATGGTTGTGTTGGCGGCATCCGGGACGTCTGGGTCCACCCCGCGCCCACTATTCCCCACAGGACAGTTTTCTTCACCTGCACGCGATCTCTCCACAGTGCTTCAGAATGAAGTTGTAGTACTGAGTACTGGATCGTATTGCACTCGGCGCTCTTCATGTCGCTCCAGAGTTCCGACCTTCGCCGTCGTGTCCGTTCGCCCGGTTCTGGTCCGGCCGCGCGTCGACGCGCGGCGGTCGCAGCCCGAGGAGAGCCAGGGCGCCTGCCCCCGCCGTGAGCGCCGCGATGACGCCGATCCCGACCGCCGGCACCGTCGCCGTCGCCACGGCCCCCGCGACGAGCGGGCCGCCCGCGTCGCCCAGTTCCCGGCCCAGCTCCGCACTGCCCATCGTGCGCCCCAAGCGTTCCGCGGGCGTCGATGCCGCCAGGTGCGAGAACGCCACCGGCGTCGCCAGGCCCACCCCGGCACCGACCAGCGCACCCGTAAGGCACAGCACGACAGGCGTCACCCACAGCGCCGAGAGCGCGACGCCGACGCCGATGAGAAGCAGCCCGCCGACCGCGCCGAGGCGGACGGAGAGCCGGCCCCGGTCGTGCGCCGATCCGACCAGCGGCTGCACGATGCTCGACACGACCGCCAGCACCGTGACGATCGCCATGCTGCCCACGGTGCCGAGTCCGGCCTCCCGGCCGAGCAGCGGGAGGAAGCCGACGGCCACGGCGAGCGCGCCGGTCGTGGCCGCCAGCACCAGCGTCGGCACGAGGAACCCCGGGGCGAGGAGCTCCCGGCCGAGGTCGACGAGGGTCACCCGTTTCCGGGGCAGCACGGGCACAGCCGGGACAGCGAGGAGGACCCATCCGGCCGCCATGAGCCCCAACACGGCCAGGGCCCAGAACAGCGCCGGGATCCCGCCCGCCACCACGAGCACCGCACCGAGCAGGGGGCCGAGCGCATATCCGAGACTCTTCCAGGAGCCGTAGCGGCCGAAGTACCGGCCACGCGACGCCTCGTCCGTCAACCGCGCCACCGCAGCGGATGACGCCGGGGAGAACGCCGAGGCCGCCGCCCCCTGGCCGAAGCGTGCGATCACGAGGCCGATCATTCCCGGGGCCACCGCTCCGACCACCGAGAACGCGGCGAAGGCCAGCAGCCCGCCGAGGATCACGGGACGCACCCCGACCCGGTCGCTGAGCGCCCCGAAGAGCGGCTTGAGCAGCACCTCGGCGAGGTCGTACAGCGCGAGCGTGAAGCCGAAGGCCAGCAGCGTCCAGCCGATGTCCTCGGTCTCGGCGCCGAGGGCCGCGGCGATGCCGTGCGCCCCGAACGCGGTGGTGAATCCGGCGAGATAGAGCGGTGCCAGGCGCGGGCGCGGCGAGGAGGTCACACTCGATCCTGGCAGACCCCGCTCGGCATCCCCCTCAGCCGTGCCGACGGCGGCGTCGGAGCAGTGCTCCTCCGCCGAGGAGGAGCCCGACCGCCACCATCAGCGCGAAGGACGGGAACTCGCCTCCGGTCGCGGCGAGGTTCTCCTCGGCCCGCGGCGGTGTCACGGCTTCGCCCGACGTGCCTCCCGAGGCGCCGGGGACGATGTCGAGCCGCACGCTCGCCACCACATTCCGCTGCGCGTCCAGCGCGACCACGGTGTGCGTTCCGGCCGGGAACCCCGCGGGAATGCGGAAGTCGTTCGAGAACGCCCCGTCGATACCCGCCACGGCCCGGCCGAGCTCGGCCGGCTCCGACCGGATCTCCAGCGTGACCGTCTCCCCGGGCGCGAAGCCCGCTCCCGAGATCGTCAGCACTTCCCCGGCGAGGATCGAGGCCTGCGAGAGGGTCAGCACGGGCGGCGCTGACGGTGCCGTGCACTCCGTCGACAGCATGACGTCCCGTCCCGACACGGTGGCTCCGGGCTCCACCCGGAAGGTGTCGGCCCCGAGGAGCGACTGTGCACCGCCGAAGTACCCGGTGCAGAAACCGGGCATCTCCACCCGCAGCGTGTAGACCCCCGCGGGCAGCGAACCACCGGGAGCCTCGGGATCCGCCCTCCCACCCAGAGTGAAACGCCCCTCCGTGTCGAGCGTCGCCACGTCCCGCCAGCCGGACGCTGTCCAGAGCAGAGCCGTGACCGTCGCCCCGGAGACCGCGGCACCGCCCGCGGTCGACACCGTCCCGTCGATAGCGCCGCCCGGCGCGAGGTCGAAGTCCACTCCCGCGCGATCGCCGCCCGCGGCGAGCGCGACAGGGGTCGCCTCGGCCCGGGTCGCGACGCCGTCGAAGAACTGCGGGGCGAAGATCATGTCGTACACGTTCGCCGTGGCCCGCACGACGTAGGTCCCGGCGGGGACGGCCAGGCGGTACGAGCCGTCGGGCTGCGTGTAGGCCATGCTGACGAGGGTGTCCCCGCTGTACGCCTCCACGATCGCGTCGCCGGACAGCGCGCCGGAGGTGCGCACCACACCGGTGATCATCCCGCTCGCGTCGAGAGTCGCATCGATGTCCGCGATGGCCTGCCCCGCGGCCACGGCGATCCTGGTCGCATCCTTCTCCTGCCGCGCATCCTTCCAGTACTCGGGGATGCCGCGTCCGCCGTTGGGAACGAACGCCACCGCATACTCCCCCGGCGGCACGGAAAGGGTGTATGACCCGTCCGGCGCGACGTCGGCCTGCGCCCAGGCTCCCGTCGCGTTGTCGGTGGCGGTGACCCACCCGGCCACGGGCGAGCCGTCGGTCGCCAACGTCACCGACCCCTGGATCACGCCGAGCTGGGCGAGGAGGGCATCCACTCCTCCACGGTCCTCTCCCGCGGTCACGCGAACGGTCGTCGCCTTGCGGTCTCCGTAGGCGTCGTCCCAGAACTCGCCGGCCAGCGTCGGCTCGGCGGGGTCGAAACGGACGCGATAATCGCCGGCAGGGAGACCGCCGATCCGATAGGTCCCGTCGGCGCCGGTCTGCGCGACATCCGACCGGGAGAAGTCGGCGGAGTCCACGTACACGGTCACGCCTTCGAGCGGCGAGCCGTCGGGCTCCCGCATCACGGAGCCGGCGATCGCCCCACCGAGCGTGAGGGCGGCATCGACACCGTCGACGGGTTCCCCCTCGGCGACGATGAGACGCTGCGCGGCCGCACGCGACGACGCATCGTCCCAGAACTCGGGGATGAAGTCCGTCCCGGAGGCGTCGAAGGCCACGACGTACTCCCCCGCCGGAAGGTCCGGCACGAGGTACGCGCCCGTGGCATCGGTCGTCGTGGACTCGAAGACCGACGCGTCGTCGGTCGACACCGAGACGGTGACGCCCGCGAGAGGCGAACCGTCCGCCTCCGCCGTCACCGTCCCCGCCAGCGATCCCCCTGACGCGGCATCGGCTGCGGTCGCGCCGCCCAGTGCGAGTGCGAGGGCCGCGGCCCCGCCCATGATCGACCGAAAGAACGCGCGTCGTCGCGCCATGTCCCCACCCTCCGGAGGAGGCCGGCGCAGCCCGGTGCTGTCGCGGTCGACCTCGAGCTCTGCCGATCCCGCGGCAACGCCTTCTCCGAAGGTAGACGATCGACGCATCGGAAAGGAATAGGCAGATCACAGGCAGCCGTCTCCGTCGCGCGGGGGATGCCGCGCGACGGCCCCCGCCCTACGGTGGAGGGATGGCCTTCACCCGGACGCCGACCCTGCGCGACCAGCGCGGCGACCTCCTCCTCGCGCTCGTCCTCTTCGTCGGCGCGATCCTCAGCGCGGCGCTCTCCTCCATCGCCCAGGTCTACGGCGACGAGCAGGCTCCACTGTGGACCGCGCTCGTCTACGCCGTCGTCGTGGCGGCGCCGCTCGGGTTCCGTCGGCGCTGGCCCGGCACCGTCGCCGTCGTGGTGTCGCTGGCCTACTTCACGGCCGTGACGATCCGGGTACCGGAGATCTACGTCGGCAACATCGCGATGTTCATCGCGCTCTACACGGTCGGCGCCTGGATGAACGATCGCCGGAAGGCCCTCATCGTCCGGGTCGCCATCATCGTCGGCATGTTCGTGTGGCTCCTCATCACCATGTATCGCGACGCCATCAACGAGGCCGACAAGGCGGACGTGGTCGCCGGTGCGATGTCGCCGTATGTGGCCTTCATGCTCATCCAGATCCTCCTCAACGTGCTGTACTTCGGCGGTGCCTACTACTTCGGCGAGCGCTCCTGGGCGGCGGCCGAGCAGCGCACCGTGCTGGAGGAGCGCACCCGCGAGCTGGAGCGCGAGCGCGAGGTGACGGCGGCTCAGGCGGTCGCCCTCGACCGGGTGCGGATCGCCAGGGAGCTGCACGACGTCGTCGCTCACCACGTCTCGGTGATGGGCGTGCAAGCGGGCGCCGCGCGCCTCGTGCTCGAGAGCGACCCGGCCCAGTCGGCGCGCATCCTCTCCGGGATCGAGTCCTCGGCGCGGGACGCGATCCAGGAGCTGCGCCAGCTGCTGGAGACACTGCGCACCCCGGGCGGCGACACGACCGAGTCGGCGTCGACCGTCTCCCTCGACGACATCGGCGCGCTCGCGGAGGCATCGACCGAGGCGGGCCTCCCCACCGCGTACACCGTGATCGGCGATCCGGTGCCGGTACCCTCGCTCGTCGCCGTGAACCTGTACCGCATCGCGCAGGAGTCCCTGACCAACGCCCGCCGGCACGCCGGGCCAGGGGCGACGGCGGACGTGCGCGTGCGCTACGACGACGACGGCGTGGAGGTCGAGGTCGTGAACACCGGGCGCGCCATCGCTCAGCTGCGTCCCGGCCTCGGCCAGCTCGGGATGCGGGAGCGCGCGGCGGCGTCCGGCGGCTCGTTCGAGATCACGCCCCGTGTGCCGGGCGGCCTCCGGGTGCGCGCCCGGGTGCCGCTGAGCGCCGTCGCGCCGGAGGTCACCCGATGACCGCGCCGATCCGGGTTCTCCTCGTCGACGACCACGCCCTCCTCCGCGCCGGTTTCCGCACGATCCTGGACACCCAGCCCGACATCACCGTCGTCGGCGAGGCCTCGACCGGGGCGGAGGCCGTCGCACAGGCCGCCGACCTGCGCCCTGACGTCATCACGATGGACGTGCAGATGCCCGACATGGACGGGATCGAGGCGACGCGCCGGCTCGTGGCCGATCCCTCGGTGAGCGCCGCGATCGCGATCGTGACGACGTTCGATCGCGACGACTACCTCTATCAGGCGCTCGAAGCCGGCGCGAGCGGATTCCTCCTCAAGAACGCAGGCGCCGAGGATCTCATCTCCGCGGTGCGCGCGCTCGCGGCCGGGGACGGCATGCTGGCACCCGAGGTGACGCGCCGCGTCCTCACCCGCTTCGCCGGAGCGACCCCGGAGGGCGGCACCACTCCCGCCCGCGCGGTGGCGAGAGTAACCACGGTGCCCGTGCTCGCGGAGCCGCTGACCGAGCGGGAGGCCGAGGTGCTGACCCTGCTCGCCGACGCCCGCAGCAACGCCGAGATCGCCCGTGCCCTCTTCATCGGGGAGGCCACCGTGAAGACCCACGTCTCCCGCATCCTGCAGAAGCTCGGCGCCAGGGACCGCGTGCAGGCCGTCGTGCTCGCGCATCGGATGGGGCTGGCCTGACCGGAGGCGGACCGCT
This sequence comes from Zhihengliuella sp. ISTPL4, assembly GCF_002848265.1. Taxonomy (GTDB): domain Bacteria; phylum Actinomycetota; class Actinomycetes; order Actinomycetales; family Microbacteriaceae; genus Microbacterium. Next base: position 2,906,210 of record NZ_CP025422.1, on the reverse strand, counting down.
CCCCCGCGATACTCTCGGAGCCATGCCCGCCGCCGTCCCCGTGTCCCGTCCGATCGTCGCCGGGATCGTCACGGCGCTCGTGGGGTTCACGAGCTCGTTCGCGGTGGTGCTCACGGGCCTCGATGCCGTCGGCGCGTCGGCGGCGCGGGCAGCCAGCGGACTCCTCGCCGTGAGCCTCGCGATGGGGCTCGCCTGCATCGTGCTGGCCTGGCGCTACCGGATGCCGATCACGGCCGCGTGGTCCACTCCCGGTGCCGCCCTGCTCGTGGCGACCGGCAGCGTCGAGGGCGGCTGGCCGGCCGCGGTCGGGGCCTTCCTCGTGACCGCGGCCCTCATCCTCCTCACGGCGCTCTGGCCCGCGCTCGGGGCCCTGATCGCCCGGATCCCGCCGTCGATCGCGCAGGCCATGCTGGCGGGAGTGCTGCTGCCGCTCTGCCTCGCGCCGATCACGGGGGTCGTCGCGAATCCGTGGGGCGTGCTCCCGGTCGTGCTGACCTGGCTGGTCTTCGCCCGGCTGGCTCCCCGGTGGGCCGCGCCGCTGGCCTTCGCCGCCGCGGCTGCGGTCGTCGCCGTCTCGCTGGTCTCCGCAGGGACCCCGGTCGACCCAGCCGTCCTCCTCCCGCGGTTCGAGCTGACGATGCCGGCCTTCACCGTCGGGGCCCTGGTCGGCATCGCGCTGCCGCTGTTCCTCGTGACCATGGCGTCGCAGAATGTGCCGGGTATCGCGATCATGCGCAGCTTCGGCTACGAGGTCCCGTGGCGTCCCGCGATGCTCGTGACGGGACTCGGGACGGCTCTCGGCGCTCCGGCGGGCGGGCACACGATCAACCTCGCCGCCATCAGCGCGGCCCTCGCGGCGTCCCCCGATGCCGACCCCGATCCCGACCGACGCTGGCTCGCCGGGGTCTCGACGGGAGTGTCCTACCTCGTGCTGGGCGGCTTCTCCGCCGCCTTCGCCACCCTCGTGATGCTCGCTCCGACCGCCGTCATCCCTGCCGTCGCGGGACTCGCCCTGTTCGCCGCCTTCGGCTCGGCCGTTCAGCAGGCGATCGACGATCCGGGCGAGCGCCTCCCCGCGGTCGTCACATTCCTCGTCGCCGCCTCCGGCATCGCGGTGCTCGGGGTGAGTGCGGCGTTCTGGGCGCTGGTCGCCGGCCTCGTCGTTCGCACGGTGCTGCACGTCGGGCGTCCACCGCGCGGCTGAGGCCCGGCAATCCGCCATGCGGGGGATGCCCCGCCCTGCCGGTGCTCAATAGCGTGAAGGTCATGCGGATCACCTTCGGACGGAGCACCACGACATGACCACCGGACTGCTGGAACTCTCCGGCATCACCAAGAGCTACGGCAGCCGCCGGGTGCTGGACGACGTGTCGTTCACGGTCGCCCCGGGCCGGCTCACGGGCTTCGTCGGCGGCAACGGCGCCGGCAAGACCACGACCATGCGCATCATCCTCGGTCTGCTGTCGTCGGACGGCGGACGCGTCGATCTCGACGGGGCGCCCCTCACCACCGCCGACCGCCGCCGGTTCGGCTACATGCCCGAAGAGCGCGGCCTGTACCCGAAGATGAAAGTCCTGGAGCAGATCGTCTACCTCGCTCGGCTGCACGGGTTCAGCAAGCCGGAGGCGACGGAGCGGGCGACCGCGCTGCTCACGGAACTCGGACTCGGCGAGCGCCTGGACGACACGATCGAGTCGCTGTCGCTGGGCAACCAGCAGCGGGCGCAGATCGCCGCGTCGCTCGTGCATGACCCCGAGGTGCTGATCCTCGACGAGCCCTTCTCCGGCCTGGACCCCCTCGCGGTGGACGTCGTCGCCGGAGTCCTGCAGGCCAGCGCGGCCCGCGGCGCCTCGATCCTCTTCTCCTCCCACCAGCTCGATGTGGTCGAGCGCCTCTGCGACGATCTCGTCATCCTCGCCGGGGGCACCATCCGGGCCGCCGGGTCCCGGGACGGCCTCCGCGCCGAGCACGCCCGTGATCGGTACGAGCTGGTCTCCGCGGGGGACGCCGGGTGGCTGCGCACCGAGCCCGGGGTCACGGTCGTCGACTTCGAGGGCGGCTACGCGCTCTTCGACGCGGACGGCCCCGACACCGCCCAGCGCGTGCTGCAGTCGGCGGTCGCGCGCGGCGACGTCGCGAGCTTCGCACCCAAGCACCCCTCCCTCGCCCAGATCTTCAAGGAGGTCATCCAGTGAACGTTTCGACCCCTTCGACAGGCTCAGGGACCCAGCGCTCCGCGGGATCGGGGAACCCCGCGCGGAACGGGATCTGGCTGGTCGCCGAGCGGGAGATCGGCTCCAAGCTCCGCAGCAAGGCGTTCCTGATCTCGACCGGGATCCTGCTGCTCATCGCCCTCGCCGGCGTGCTGTTCGGCGGCTTCGCGAGTCAGAACAGCGACGCCATGCCGGTGGCCGTGACGTCGGAGACCGCCGCCGCCGTGTCCGCGCTGCCCGGCGTTGAGGTGACGGAGGTCGCCTCGCGCGGAGAGGCCGAGGAGCTCGTCCGCGACGGGGATGTCGATGCGGCGGTGCTCGCGGGGGACAACGCCGCGGGCTACACGATCGTCGCGCTGGAGGACGCCCCCGGATCGCTGGTGTCCGCGCTGTCGCTCTCGCCCGAGGTCGTGATCCTCGAACCGGTCACCACCAACCCGCTGCTGCGCTACTTCATCGCGATCGCGTTCGGGCTCGTGTTCATGATGGCGGCGGCGACCTTCGGGGGCACCATCGCACAGAGCGTCGTGGAGGAGAAGCAGACCCGCGTGGTGGAGGTGCTGCTGTCGGCGATCCCGGCGCGCACCCTGCTCGCCGGCAAGGTCATCGGCAACACGGTGCTCGCGATGGGACAGATCCTCGCCCTCGCGGCCGTCGCCACGATCGGCCTCATCGTGACGGGTCAGCGCGAAGTGCTGACCACCCTCGGCGCCCCCATCATCTGGTTCGCGGTGTTCTTCCTGTTCGGGTTCATCCTGCTCGCGGCGATGTTCGCGGCGGCCGCCTCCATGGTCTCCCGCCAGGAGGACATCGGCTCGACGACGACCCCCATCACGATGCTGATCATGGCGCCGTACGTGCTGGTGATCGTCTTCAACGACAACCCGCTGGTGCTGACGATCATGTCGTACGTGCCGTTCTCGGCTCCGGTCGGCATGCCGATGCGCCTGTTCGTCGGTGAGGCGCAGTGGTGGGAGCCGCTGTTGAGCCTCGCGATCCTCCTGGCGAGCTGCGTCGCGGCGATCGTCGTCGGCGCGAAGATCTACGAGAACTCCCTGCTCCGGATGGGCTCGCGCGTGAAGCTCGCCGAGGCTCTGCGCGGCTGACTCCCGAGACCCCGCTCTCGCGCCGAGACCCCCTGCTGCACGCGCGTGCAGCAGGGGGTCTCGACGTGTACCCGGGGTCTCGGCGTCAGAGGAGGCCGTCGGAGAGCGTGGTGGGGTTGCCGAAGCGGTGGTTGGTGATCGACACGGCCTGCTCATGCAGGAACGGCAGCATCTCGACCCGGCCCGCTCCGGTCACGGCGTGCGACCAGACCGCGACGTCGGGGCTACCGTCGAGGGCCGTGTGCAGCGCGCTGGCGTCGCCGCCCACGAGCCGCGCCCGCTGCCACGACCGGGCGCCCTTCGCGTAGCGCTTGGTCCACGCGGCGTCCGACTCGGTCTTCACGGTCACGCCCTGGGCCTTGAGCGCCTTCTCCACCCGGGACGGCAGCGACGCGGCCGACACGGTGAACGGGCTGCCGCTGCGCAGGGCGGCGGCGAGCACGCGGACACCCTCGGCGAGCGGTGCGTCCTCGGCGATCCGCACGTCGACCGCCACCGGACGGTACCGGAACACGTTGCGCTCGACCCCGAGTCCGGACTTGTCGCTCACGGCGCCGAACTCGTCGATCCACGCCCGCTCATCGGCGGCCGCGGCACGGTGCAGCCACTCGATCCCCGCCGGGTCGAGCTCGGGTGCGGCGGCCTCCAGCAGCCCGGTCACCGCCGGGGTCACCGCGGCCCCGGGCGCCGCGGCGGGCAGCTCGCCCGCACGCCACTCACCCAGACCGAAGAGGTAGTTCGGACCGCCGGCCTTGGCTCCGGCGCCGACAGCCGAGCGCTTCCAGCCGCCGAACGGCTGACGCTGCACGATGGCGCCGGTGATGCCCCGGTTCACGTACAGGTTGCCGGCCTCGACGCGGTCCAGCCATGTCGCGACCTCGGCGGAGTCCAGCGAGTGCAGCCCCGCAGTGAGGCCGTAGTCGACGGCGTTCTGCAACCGGATGGCCTCGTCGAGGTCCTTCGCGTGCATGATGCCGAGCACGGGTCCGAAGAACTCGGTGAGGTGGAAGTACGAGCCCTCGCGCACGCCGGTCTTCACCCCCGGCGTCCACTGCTTCCCCTCGTCGTCGAGCTTCCGGGGCTCCACGAGCCAGCGCTCGCCCTTGTCGAGCGTGGTGAGCGCGGTGAGGAGCTTGCCGTTCGCGGGCTCGATGATCGGCCCCATCTGCGTGGCGGGGTCGTCGGGAAGCCCGACGCGCATCGAGGTGACCGCGTCCACGAGCTGCCGCTCGAAGCGCTTCGAGTCGGCGACCGACCCAACGAGGATCGCCAGGGACGCCGCAGAGCACTTCTGCCCGGCGTGGCCGAACGCGCTGCGGGCGACGTCGGCGGCGGCGAGGTCGAGGTCGGCCGACGGCGTCACGATGATGGCGTTCTTGCCGCTGGTCTCGGCGAGCAGCGGCAGGTCGGCCCGGAAGGAGCGGAAGAGCTGCGCGGTCTCGTAGGCCCCGGTGAGGATGACCCGGTCGACCTGGGGGCTGGCGACGAGGCGGGTGCCGAGGTCACGGGAGGCGAGGTCGACGAGAGCGAGCAGGTCGCGCGGGACGCCCGCGGCCCACAGCGCCTCGACCATCACGGCGCCGCACCGCTGGGTGAGCTTGGCGGGCTTGATGATCACGCCGGATCCGGAGGCGAGGCCGGCGAGCACACCGCCGGCGGGGATCGCCACGGGGAAGTTCCACGGCGGCGTGACCACGGTCACCTTCGACGGCACGAACTCGGCGCCGGGGATGGCCTCGAGGTCCTTCGCGCGCTCGGCGTAGTAGTGCGCGAAGTCGATCGCCTCGCTGACCTCGGGGTCGGCCTCCGCGATGGTCTTGCCTGCTTCGTGCGCCATGATCTCCAGCAGCTCGCCGCGGCGGGCGGCGAGCTCGTCGCCCGCACGGTGCAGGACGGCGGCGCGCTCGGCGGCGGGGAGCGCTGCCCATTTCTCGGCGGCGGACGTGGCGGCGGCGAACACGGCGTCCAGGTCGGCGTCGGTCTCGATGCGGGCGGCCGCGATCGCGTCCCGGCCGAGCGTCGAGGAGACCGAGCGCTGCAGGATCTCCCGACCCCAGGCACGGTTCGCGGCGAGCGCCGGATCGGTGTCGGGCTCGTTCGCGAAACCGTCCGTGGTGCCGTCAGGGCGCGGGGCCGTGCGGTCCTGCGTGCGGTTCGGGGTGGGTACCGACGGGTCCGCAGCGAGCGCGGCCAGCGAGCGCTCGAAGCGCTCCCGCTCCCGGGTGAGCAGCGTCGGGTTCGAGGCCAGCTCGAACACGGCGGACATGAAGTTCTCGGGGCTCGCGTTCTCCTCGAGGCGCCGCACGAGGTAGGCGATCGCGACGTCGAACTCCGCCGGGTTCACGACCGGCGTGTAGAGCAGGAGACGGCCGACGTCCTTGCGGACGGCCTCGGCCTGCCCGGTCGCCATGCCGAGCAGCATCTCGTACTCCACGGCCTCGGTCACACCACGGGCCTTCGCGAGCAGCCACGTGTAGGCGATGTCGAAGAGGTTGTGCCCGGCGACGCCGATGCGCACGGCGTCGAGCCGCTCGGGGGTCATCGCCCAGTCGAGCACGCGCTTGTAGTTCGTGTCGGAGTCCTGCTTGGTGCCGTACGTCGCGAGCGGCCAGCCGTGCACCTTCGCGTCGACCTCCTCCATCGCGAGGTTCGCGCCCTTGACCACGCGCACCTTGATCGGGGCTCCGCCCTTGGCGCGGCGGGCAGCGGCCCACTCCTGGAGGCGCTGCATGGCACCGAGCGCATCGGGCAGGTACGCCTGCAGCACGATGCCGGCCTCGAGGTCCTCCAGGCCCGGCTGGTCGAGGATGCTCGTGAAGGCCGCGATCGTGAGGTCGAGGTCGCGGTACTCCTCCATGTCGAGGTTGATGAACTTCTGCGTCCCGGAGCGGGCGCCCTTCGCCTCGGCCTTCGCCGCGAGCCGGTACAGAGGGGTGAGCTTCTCGACGACGTCGGCGACGGCCTCGTCGAACGACCACATGGAGAGCTGGCTGACGACGCTCGAGACCTTGATGGAGACGTAGTCCACGTCGGGACGGGCGAGGAAGTCGTACGTTCCCTGCAGCCGCCGGCCCGCCTCACGCTCACCGAGCACAGCCTCGCCGAGGAGGTTCAGGTTGAGACGGTTGCCGCTCTTGCGGAGCTTGGCGATCGCGGGGCCGAGCTTGGACGGCGTGGCGTCGAGCACGAGGTGACCCACCATGGCGCGCAGCACGCGACGCGAGATCGGGACGACGACGTTGGGCAGCTTCGGCGCCCAGAAGCCTCCGGCCTTGATCGCGGCCCGCAGGTAGCCGGGCAGCAGCGTGGGCGTGATGTCGGAGAGTTCGGCGAGCTTGCGACCGGCGACGCGCAGATCCTCCGGACGCATGACCCCGTCCACGAAGCCGACGGTGAAGGCCAGGCCGTTCGGGTCCTTGAGCACCTCGGACAGGCGCTGCGCGGCCGGCTCGACCGGGTGCGTCTCGCTCTCGGCGAGCCAGCGCTGCACGAGCGCGGCGACCTCTTCGGTGCGGGGGGTGGTGTCGTCGATGACGGTCATGGGGCGGGGTACCTTCCTCGGCCTCGCACACGCGGGTGTCGTGTGCGGCTGCATAATTGTCCAGCCGCTCGGTAGGCTCCGTCTATCAACCGATTCGAGTGGATTATGTTCACTCAGCCTGAACGATTGGAGCCGCCGTGCTGGACGTCCATCGCCTGCGTCTGCTCGTGGAGCTGTCACGTCGCGGGACGCTCTCCGCCGTGGCCGATGCACTGTCCTACAGCAAGGCCTCCGTGTCCCAGCAGCTCGCCGCCCTGGAGCGTGATGTCGGGGTGCCGCTGCTGCGTCGGGTCGGTCGCGGCGTGCAGTTCACGCCGCAGGGGAACGTCTTGGTGGCCGAGGCCATCGGCATCCTCGACCAGCTCGAGCACGCCCAGGTCGCCGTCGCCGAATCGCTCACCGAGGTGACCGGCACCGTGCGCCTCGCGGTGTTCCAATCCACCGCGCACTCCCTGCTGCCCCGCGCCCTCGCGGCCCTCGGCGAGCGCCACCCCGCCCTGCGGGTCGAGGTGACGGAGCGCGACCCCGAGTCCGGGCTGGTGGGCGTCTCCAGCCGCGACTACGACCTCATCCTCGCGGAGCAGTATCCGGGGCACACGCGCCCGATCCATGCGGACCTCGATCGTGTCGTGCTCGCCCATGACGCGATCGCCCTCGCCCGGCGTCCCGGGGCTGCGGAGACCACCGATCCGGTTGCCGCCCTGTGGGCGACCCGCGCCGAGCCGTGGGTGCTCGAGCCCGCTGGAACCGCGTCCCGCGCCTGGGCCGAGCAGCTGTGTCGCACCGCCGGGTTCGAGCCTGATGTGCGCTTCGAGCTCGCGGACCTCACCGCGCACGTCCGCCTCATCCACGCCGGACTCGCGGTCGGGCTGCTCCCCGAGCTCGTGTGGGCGGGCGACACCCCGACCGTCGATCTCGCGCCACTGCCCCACGAGCCACGGCGGGAGATCTTCTCCTCCGCTCGGCGGGTGTCGGCCGCCGCCCCGTCGATCCGCGCCGTCCGCGCCGCGCTCGCCGACGCCGCGTCCCGCAATCTCCTCGACTGAGGCGGCGCGCACGGTTTCGGGAATATGCATGCACATGCATCGGTTCATCCCCCGTGTACCCGGACGACGGCGTCCGATCCCCTCCGTCCGAAAGGCACTTCCGTGAGCACTCCCGTCATCGACCGCACCGCCCCGACCGAGCACCCCGTCCTCGACGTCCTCGCCGGCCGCTGGAGCCCCCGCGCCTACGACGCGCAGCAGCCGATCGATGAGGCCAAGCTCGCCACCGCCCTCGAGGCCGCCCGTTGGAGCCCCTCCGCCAACAACATCCAGCCGTGGCGTTTCATCGTCGCCCGCCGCGGCACCGCCCTGCACGCCCAGATCGTCGACGCGCTCATGGGCTTCAACCAGGCCTGGGCCGGCAACGCGGCCGTCCTCGTCGTCGCGATCGCCGAGACCGCGACCGCCGACGGCACGCCGATCAGCCACGCGTTCTACGACCTCGGCCAGGCCGTGGCGCACTTCTCCGTGCAGGCCCACCACGACGGCCTCGTCGTGCACCAGATGAGCGGCTTCGACCCCGAGGTCGTCCGCGAGTTCGCCGACCTGGAGCCCCGCTTCACCCCCGCCACCGTCATCGCCGTCGGCGAGTTCGGCGACATCGAGGCCCTGCCGGAGGTGCTGCAGGAGCGCGAGGTCGCCCCGCGGGTTCGCCGTCCGATCGCGGAGACGGTCGTCCTCAGCGCCTGACCACACACACGAAAGGCCCGGTATGCGTCGCGCATACCGGGCCTTTTCGCTGTGTATTGTCCCCGATCAGTCGTCGAGCAGCTCCGCCTCGATCACGTCGTCGTCGACCTCCGGCTCGGGGGTCGTCGCGGTGAGCACGAGGCCCGTGCCGTCGGCCGCCACGTCCACCCGGACGGTGTCGCCGTCGTGCACGCCGCCGGAGAGGAGGGCTGTCGCGAGCTTGTTCTGCACCTCGGTCTGGATGAGACGACGCAGCGGGCGGGCGCCGAACACCGGGTCGTAGCCGCGCTCGGCCAGCCACGACCGCGCGCCGGGGGTGACCGCGAGCGTGAGCCGACGATCGCGCAGCCGGTCGTGCAGCTGGTCGACCGAGAGCTCCACGATCTGCGCGAGGTCGTCCTCGGTGAGCGCCTGGAACATCACGATGTCATCGAGGCGGTTCAGGAACTCCGGCCGGAACGCCTGGCGCACGAGGGCCATCACCTGCTCCCGCTTCTCCTCCACGGAGAGCACGGGGTCGATGAGGATCGGCGAGCCCAGGTTGGAGGTCAGGATGAGGATCACGTTCGAGAAGTCGACCGTGCGCCCCTGCCCGTCGGTCAGCCGCCCGTCGTCGAGCACCTGCAGCAGCACGTCGAACACCTCGGGGTGCGCCTTCTCGACCTCGTCGAGCAGGATCACGCTGTACGGACGACGCCGCACGGCCTCGGTGAGCTGACCACCCTGCTCGTAGCCGACGTACCCCGGAGGGGCGCCGACGAGCCGCGAGACCGAGTGCTTCTCGCCGTACTCCGACATGTCGATGCGCACCATGGCGTGCTCGTCGTCGAAGAGGAACTGCGCGAGCGCCTTGGCCAGCTCGGTCTTGCCGACACCGGTCGGGCCGAGGAACAGGAACGAGCCGGTGGGGCGACCGGGGTCGCTGATGCCCGCCCGCGAGCGGCGCACGGCGTCGGACACCGCCTTGACGGCGTCCTTCTGGCCGATGAGGCGCTTGCCGAGCTCGTTCTCCAGGTGCAGCAGCTTCTCGCTCTCCCCCTGCAGCAGCCGCCCGACCGGGATGCCGGTCCAGGCCGCGATCACGGCGGCGATGTCCTCCTCGGTGACCTGCTCGTTCACCATGCGCGGCTCGCTCGAGGCGGTGGCCTCGGCCTGCTCGGCTTCGGCGATGTCGCGCTCCAGACGCTTGATCGTCTCGTACTCGAGCTTCGACGCCTTCGTGTAATCGGCGTTGCGCATGGCGAGGTCACGCTGGGTGATCGCGTCGTCGAGCTGCTTCTTCAGCTCACCGACCCGGTTCAGGCCCTGCCGCTCCCGCGCCCACCGGGCTTCGAGCCCGGCGAGCTCCTTCTCGAGCTCGACGAGGTTCTCGCGGAGGGTGCCGAGACGCTCCTTGGACGCGGCGTCCTTCTCCCGCTTGAGCGCGAGTTCCTCCAGCTTCAGGCGGTCGACCTGACGCTTGAGCTGGTCGATCTCGACGGGAGAGGAGTCGATCTCCATCTTCAGGCGCGACATCGACTCGTCGATCAGGTCGATGGCCTTGTCCGGCAACTGCCGCGCGGGCAGGTAGCGGTTGGAGAGCGAGGCCGCGGCCACGAGAGCGCTGTCGGAGATGGTCACCCCGTGGTGCGCCTCGTAACGGCCCTTGAGCCCACGGAGGATCGCGATCGTGTCCTCGACGGTCGGCTCGCCCACGTACACCTGCTGGAAGCGGCGCTCGAGCGCGGCGTCCTTCTCGATGAACTCGCGGTACTCGTTGAGCGTGGTGGCGCCGATGAGCCGGAGCTCGCCGCGGGCCAGCATCGGCTTGAGCATGTTCGAGGCCGCGACCGACCCCTCACCCCCGCCCGCGCCCATCAGCACATGCAGCTCGTCGATGAACGTGATGACCTGGCCGTCGGACTCGGTGATCTCTTTGAGGACCTGCTTCAGGCGCTCCTCGAACTGGCCGCGATACATCGCGCCCGCGACGAGGGCGGAGATGTCGAGCGAGACGAGCTCCTTGTCCTTGAGGGACTCGGCGACGTCGCCCGCGACGATGCGCTGCGCGAGGCCCTCGACCACCGCGGTCTTGCCGACGCCGGGCTCACCGATCAGCACCGGGTTGTTCTTGGTGCGGCGGGTGAGCACCTGGCTGACGCGCCGGATCTCACTGTCCCGTCCGATGACGGGGTCGAGCTTGCCCTCGCGGGCGCGGTCGGTCAGGTTGATGCCGAACTGCTCGAGGGCGGACTGCTGTTCCTGGTTCGGGGATCCGGTCTGCGGGGTGGTCATGCGCTCCTCCTGGAGATGCTCCTTCTGAAAGTTGAGTTTGGTTGACTCAAGTTTAGCATTCTGCGCAGCGCGGCTCTACCATCCCTCACCTCTCGCGGGCGACCTCGTCCCAGACGGCCGCCGCCACCTCGCGCTTGCTCCCGGCCGCGGTCCGCGCCACGACCCCGCCGGGACCGAGGATGTGCACGGCGTTCTCGCCGCGCTCGAAACCCTGCTCCCAGCCGACCTCGTTCACCACGAGGAGGTCGACGCCCTTGCGCTCCTGCTTGCCACGCGCCCGGGCGAGCAGCTCGGTCTCATCCTCGGGCGTCTCCGCCGCGAACGCGACGATGAGCTGCCCCTCCCGTCGCTTCTCGACGAGCGCGGCGACGATGTCCTCGTTCTCGACGAGCTCGATCGTGCCGACCCCGCCGCGATCCTTGGTGAGCTTGCGCGCGGAGACCTCGACCGGACGGTAGTCGGCGACCGCGGCCGCCATCAGCACGATGTCGGCGGCGGGCGCCTCCTCCTTCATCGCCGTGGCCAGCTCGGCAGCCGTACCGACCCGGATGATCCGGACGTGCGGGTGGCGGGCCTCCGCGAGCACGTCCCCGGAGACGTTCGCGGCGACGAGCGCCACCTCCGCGCCACGCGCCGCCGCCTCCGCCGCGAGCGCGACCCCCTGGCGGCCGCTGCTCCGGTTGCCGAGGAAGCGCACCGGATCGATCGGCTCGCGCGTCCCGCCCGCGGAGACGACGACCCGCACGCCCGCGAGGTCGCCCGGCGTCAGCAGCGCCTGTGCCGCCGCGAAGATCTCCTCCGGTTCGACCATGCGACCAGGGCCGCTGTCGCCGCCGGCGAGCTCCCCGTCGGCCGGTCCGACCACGTGGACGCCGCGGTCCCGGAGCGTCGCGATGTTCGCCTGGGTGGCCGGGTTCCGCCACATCTCCGCGTGCATCGCCGGCGCGACGAGCACCGGCGCCTCGGTCGCGAGCAGCGTCGTACCGAGGAGGTCGTCGGCCAGGCCCGCGGTCATCTTCGCGAGGGAGTTCGCCGTCGCTGGGGCGATCACGACGAGGTCAGCCCCCTGCCCCAGGGCGACGTGCCGTACGCGGGCGACGTCGTCATGCACGCTCGTCGTCACCGGGTGCCGGCTCAGCGCCTCCCAGGTCGGCAGGCCCACGAAGCGCAGCGCGTCCTCGGTGGGCACCACGGTCACGTCATGACCGGCCTTCGTGAGCAGGCGCACGAGGTGCACCGTCTTGTACGCGGCGATGCCGCCCGTGACTCCGACGACGATGTTCACGCCTCGATTCTGCCCCAGGGTTCGGACGCCCGGGTCATCGCGTGCGGATCCGTCCCGGACCCCGACCGTCCCCGCCGACCTAGACTCGGAGGCGTGTGCACGGTGGTGATCGATGTCGAGGCCGCGGGTTCCGCGCGGCTGCTGGCCGTCCGCGACGAGGACCCGGCTCGGGAGTGGGATGCCCTGGGCGCGTGGTGGCCCGAGGAGTATCCGGGGGTGATCGGCATCCGCGACCGCCGCGCCGGTGGGGCCTGGCTCGCCGTGAACCCCGTGGAACGACGCCTCGCCGTGCTCCTCAACCGCGCCGACGTGCAGGACCTCTCCGCGAGCGCGGCCGTCTCCCGCGGCACCCTTCCGCTCGCCGCGGTCACCGGGCGCTCCCCGCAGGACGCCCCACCGATGCACGGCTTCAATCTGCTCGACGTCGGTCCGGAAGGCGCCCGGGTGCTGTCCTGGGACGGCGCCGAGCTCCGGGAGACTCCGGTCGAGCCCGGGACGCACATGATCGCCCATGACGACCTCGACGACGAGGAGACCCCGCGCATCGCCGCGTGGCTCCCGGAGTTCCGCGCTCTGGGGCCCGCCGCGGCGAGCGCCGACTGGGCGGCCGAGTGGACCGCGCTCCTCGGAGCCTCCGCGGCCCTGCCCCCGGAAGACGATCGCGCCATCATCCGCGACAACCGCCCGCACGGGTACCCGACGCAGTCCCTCCTCTACGCGGTCGCCACGGTCACGCCCGCCGGCGTCGACGTCCGCGACGTCACCCTCCCCTCCCCCGCCCACTGGCACTGAGCCCCTCTTCCCCTTTCGCACCCCGCGCCGCCCCCTCCCCCGCGGGATCACTACCGCACCCCCATCCCCGCTCGAGGGGACTTTCTGATCCGGCCCGTCCCGCCGCCTCCCGCGCAGGATCGAACCCGCACCCGGAAGACCATTTCGCGGGGCCATTCTGATCCCGCACCGATGCGGGCGGCGACCCCCGGCTCGACGAGATCCCCTGCGGAGCGTGTGGTGCGATGCCCGTCCGGCGCGGCGGGCCCAGAATGCCGCCGTCCGTCGCGGGACGGAGAGTGTCCAGGAGGCGAGGCGGCGCGGCGCGAAACTGATCCCCCAGGACCGGGACGGGACGGGCGGGACGGGACGGGGTCAGGCAGCGGGGACGGTGGCGCAGGAGAAGCGGGCGCGGTAAGCGGTGGGGGTCACACCGAGCACGCGGGCGAAGTTCTGTCGGAGCACAGCCGCGGAACCGAAGCCGCACTCCGTCGCGATGTGCTCCAGCGGGAGTTCCGTGCGCTCGAGGAGACGCTGCGCCTGGATGATCCGCTGCCGTCCCAGCCACGCGGCGGGAGTCGCCCCGTATTCGGCCTTGAATCGACGCGCGAAGGTGCGAGGTGACATGAGCGCCCGGGCGGCGAGCTGGTCGACGGTCAGCTCATCGCGGAGGTGCTCCACCGCCCAGTCCGCGACCGCCGCGAGGGAGTCCGTGGGGACGACCGGGATCGGTCGGTCGATGAACTGCGCCTGTCCCCCATCACGCTGCGGCGGCACCACCATGCGTCGGGCGATGCGGTTGGTGATCTCCGCCCCCAGCTCCTGCCGCAGCAGATGCAGGCAGGCGTCGATGCCCGCGGCGGTCCCGGCGCTCGTGATGATGCGACCGTCCTGCACGAACAGCACGTCCGGGTCGATGTCCACAGCCGGATACATCTCGGCCATCGTGTGCGCGTACATCCAGTGCGTCGTGGCACGCCGCCCGTCCAGCACACCGGCCGCGGCCAGGATGAACGAGCCGCTGCACACGCTCATCACCCAGGCGCCGCGAGCGACGGCGTCGCGAGCCGTTTGGATCAGGAGGGGGTCGATACTCCCCCACATCTCCCGCGGCACCGGGCAGAACACCACGAGGTCGGCTTCGGCGGCGAACGACAGGTCGTGCTCCACGTTGATCGAGAACCCGATCTTCGAGCGCACGACACCGGGACGCGGCGCGACGATGCGGAAGTCGAAGTTCGGCACCCCGTCGGCCGACCGGTCCAGACCGAACGCCTCACAGGCGACCCCGAACTCGAACGGCGCGAAGCCGTCCTGCACCACGCACGCGACGGTCTGCATTACTTCTCCCGAAATGGCAGTTTTCCTACGACACCTGCCTGATCTGCCGCTCGTGGCAGCATTCGGCCGCGCGTAGGTTTTCTGCCATGGTACTCCTCATCCTCCTCCTCGCCCTCATCATCTGGGCGGTCGCCGCCACCGTCGTCGAGCTGCATCGGGACGGCTACCGCCGCACCCCCACCGACTGGCGCCGCGTCGCCGGAAGCGACGCCCTTCACCGGGCCGACCCCGGACACGGTTACCGCTGACCCTCGCACCCCGTGCCCGGCGCGGCTACGCTCGGGGCATGAGCGACCCCCAGCAGCCCGCCCCGCCCTCCGGCGACGGCATCGGCGAACCGATCGCCGCACCGACGCCTCCGCCGCTCCCCGCGGAGCCCCAGTACCCGGGTGCCCAGGCTCCGGCACCCGGGGCGCCGTATACACCCGCCCCGGGCGGCGGTCACGTGTTCCCCACCGCCGCTCCGCAGGCCTTCCCCGCGGCGACCTCGCACCCGGCGTCGACCGCGCCCGGGTTCGCACCGGGATCCGGACCGACGGGCGGCGTTCCGCCGTACGGCACCCCGGCTCCGCGCGCCGCCGGCGACGGCCTCGGCCGCGCGGCGTTCATCGTCGCGCTGGTGACGCTGGCGATCGACGTCTTCCTGATCCTGGCGCGGCCGTTCGTCTACATGTCGGACCGGACCTACAGCATGATCGGCCTGATCGAGGGAGGGTCGGGCGTCCTCACGTTCCTCGGCTACGGGGCGGCGCTCGTGCTCGGCCTCATCGCGGCCCGGCGCCCGGGGTCGCGACTGCTCGCGGGGATCGCGGTCGGCATCTCCGGCGCCGGTGTGCTGACGATCGTGCTGAGTTGGCTCTCGTCGAACTTCTACGGGTTCCTGTGACCGCTCAGGGTCGGTCGAGCACCCGCTCATAGAGCTCGATCATGGCGGCCGTCCGCGACGACTGCCGGAAGGCGTCCGCCACGGCGGGCACCGGCTGGGGCGCGGTTCCGCTCGCGATGTCCGCGGCCGCCTGCCGCAGCGTCGCGGCCAGGGCGCGGATCCGCTGGACCTCGAGGTCTCGTCCGCGGGCGTGCGGGTCCGCCGTCGGCACCTCCCAGAGTCCGCCCTGCAACTCGGCGGCGATGTCGGGGTCGCTCACGACGGAGGGCGTGCCGAGGGTGGCCGCCTCGAACGGCGTCATCCCCTGGGTCTCGAAGCCGATGGACGTTTGCACGAGCGCATCCGCGGCGGTGATCCGCTCCAGGGTCTGCGCATAGGAGAGCCGCCCGGCGAAGCGCACGTCCGCGCGTCCCGCGACGATCCGTTCCGCCGCAGCGCGCTGTCCGCCGCCGCCGATCACCTCGAGCTCGGCGTCGACGCCGGAGGCGACCCAGGCCTGGAGGAACGGGAGCAGGCGCTTCTCCGGGCTCATCCTCCCGAGCCAGACGAAGCGGGGGCGGCCCGGCGTCCGCTCGGCGGGAGCCGCCTCGAGGGTCTGCGCGCGGGCGTCGTCGTCGATGCCGTTCCACACCACGTCGACCGTCCGCGCGACGCCGTTCTGCTCCAGGCGCCGCGCGAAGTGCCCGGAGGGCGCCGTGACGGCGGAGGCACCCGCAGCGAGCCCGCGGAGGTACGACCACCCATCGCTGCCGCCGACCGGCACGCCGACGCCGCGGAGGGCGCCGCGGCGCCACAGGTTGAGCACGGCGAGCACGGGGCGGTGCAGCGGCGTGACGGCGGCGAGTCCGACATCGACGCGGTTGTGCATCGTGTGCACGACAGGGATCCCGTGGCGGGCGGCGAAGCGGTGCCCGATGAAGGCGCCCCAGAAATCGGCCTGCACATGGACGAGATCGACGGGCGGACGGTGCGCCATCGCCCGGTCGAGGGCCCGGTCGGTCGCCCGCCCCGGCCAGGTCATCGCGTACTCGCGGTCGAGGGTGATCGGCAGCGACGGGAGGTCGACGTTCCCCTCCGACGGTGCGGCAGCATCCGGCCGTGCGTGCATTCGGGGCGCGACGACCGTCACGGTGTGCCCGGCGCGCTCCAGGAACGTCCGCTGCAGCCGCATCGACACCTGCGCTCCGCCGAGGGAGTCGAGGTGCTGATCGGCGAAGAAGACGACGTGCATCCGCGTCACTCGGGCAGCGGCTCGTCGCGGTACAGCGCCTCGAAGGTGTCGAGCGTGCGATTGATGTCGTGGATGGCCACACCGTCGAGGGACGCCTTCTGCATCCGCTCGTACTCGCCGGGGGAGGCGGTCAGCACAGCCGTGAGCTTCGCGGCGAGGTCGTCGACGTCTCCCGGCGTGAACAGGTGACCGTTCTCGCCGTCGTGCACGAGATGCGGCAGGGCGACGGCATCCGCGGCGACGATCGGCAGCGCCGATGCCATGGCCTCCATCGTCGCGATGGACTGCAGCTCGGCGATCGACGCGATGACGAAGAGGCTCGCATGGGACAACAGCGCCCGCAGCTCCTCGTCGGTGGTCCGGCCGTGGAAGGTGACGCGGTCGGACAGCCCGAGCTGCGCCGTCAGGCTCTCGAGCTGCTTGCGCTGGTCTCCGCCGCCGACGATGTCGAACGTCGTGTTGAGCGCCGGATCGAGCTTCGTCATCGCCTTGAGGATGACCTCGACCTGCTTCTCCGCCGTCAACCGGCCCACGAACACGAGCCGGTTCTCCTCGCGTGGGGCGATGACCGGGGTGTACTGGGAGCGGTCGATGCCGCAGCTCACGGGGATGACGCCGCGCACCTCGACCGTCTTCTCCAGGAAGTCGGCGGCCCGACGCGTGGGCGTCGTGATGGCGCGCGTCAGGTCGAAGGTGCGCTTCGCGTCGGCCCAGGCGAGCTTGAGCACGATGTCGTCGACGAACTTCGGCATGGTCGTGTGGTCGAGGATGTTCTCGGCCATGACGTGGTTGGTCGCGATGACCGGGATACCGCGCTGCTTCGCGATGCGCGCGAGTCCGCGTCCGATCACGATGTGCGACTGGATGTGCACGACGTCGGGCTGCACGGCGTCGAGCACCTTTCGCGCGTAGTGCTTGGAGCGCCACGGCCACACGAAGCGCAGCCAGTCGTGCGGAGCCCAGCGCACGGAGGGCAGGCGGTGGAGCGTCATCGGCTCCCCCTCGATCACCTCGGTGCGGGGCGCAGTGCGACGGTAGGCCTGGTTGGGGGCGACGACGTGCACCTCGTGCCCGCGCTGCACGAGTCCGGCGGCGAGGCGCTCGGCGAAGCGGGCGGCGCCGTTGATGTCGGGCGCGAACGTGTCACAGCCGAGGAGGATCTTCAGGGGACGGGGCTGTGCGGCGGTGGCGTCGCGCGACGCATCGATCGGATCGTCGGAGGAGGTCACAGAGATGCCTAACGGGGTGGCGGCCAAGGAGAAGCCCTGGTCGGGCGGTGGCAACTCTACCCGAGGGCCCTGTCCTCGACGCCGAGCCATACCGGCATCCTTCAGCCTCGGCCGCTACCGTGAAGCCATGCGACTGCACGCCGACGCCGACCCCCAGCTGTGGATCCCCGTGACGGACTCGCTCGGGTGGAAGGGACGCCGGCATCGCAAGGCCGCGATCCGGATGCTGCTCGGCCAGGTGAACGCCGCGGTCGGCGCAACGGAGCGCCCCGGTTCGCGGTTCGGAGCCTGGGCGATGAGCCAGGCCGCGCCGATGCTCATGAAGAAGGCCGACGGCCGGGTCCTCGCGTGGACGTGGAAGGCGGAGCCCGACCTCGTCGTGGCGATGGCGACGGTGCACGCGCTGACCCCGGACATCCGGATCGCCCGTGCGTCGATGCCGATGGAGTACGACGACACGACCTCGTTCCCCACCCGGCTCGGCGTGGGCGAGAAGCTCGTGGTCCCGACCCCGCCCTCCCCCTCGGCGCCGCCTTTCGCGACCTACACCTGGGACACCGGTACGCACCTGGTGACCCTGACGGCGGTCTGCAGCGACCGCGAACGCTTCGGCACGCTCATCAGCGCACTCGACGAACTGGCCCGCAGCCTCCGCATCGCCGACGACCTCACCGGCGGCGAGTCGCCCGACGTCCTCCGCCTCCCGCCCGCCTGACAGCGGATGCGGATTCGGATGCCGATGAACACTGTCGCACGGTCGCCGCACATCGTCGACGGCTCACGATCGGTCCACCCGAACGGCCGCTTCCCGTCTGCGGCGCTCGTGCTCGTCGGCGTCCTTCCTCTGCTGCCCCTGCTGCCGGCGATCGTGGATACCCGTCCAGGATTCCGCCTCATCCTGATCTCACTCGTTCTCTATACCGCGGTGCTCGCGGTGGCACTCTGGTCCTGGGTGCGGTCCTTGCGCGAACGCCTCATCCGGGTCTCCGCACGGGGCCCGCTGCGGTTCACGCCGTCTCCGGGGGTCCGCATCTCCTCGTGGCTCGTTCCCGTCACGGGCCTGCTCCCCGCAGCGGCGACCTTCCTCGTCCAGAGCCTGGCCCTTCCGACGATGGGCGGCCGTCTGCTCGAATGGGGCCCGTACGTGCTCGCCGTCGTCTCGCTCGTCGGCCTCGGTCGGGAAATCCTCGCGCAAGGCCAGCCGCTGGGTCTCGTGCTCGACGAGAGGGGCCTGCACGGGGTCCGCAGATCCGCGCGGGTCGATGCCACCTGGGAGGAGATCGGCACCACCGCCCCTGTCGGCCCACACGGGCCGAAGCTGGCGATCTCGATCGCCGGACGCGCCCCCGTGATCCTCGATGCGCATCACCTGGGGTCTGACCCGGCAGCCGTGGCCTCCGCCGTCTCCTTCTTCCGCGACGCCCCCGATCAGCGGCCTGCGCTGGTCGACGGCGTCGCGGCGATGCGCACCGTCGAGAGCACGCTCCGGTCCCGCCCGGCCGGATGAGAAACGCGCCTCCCGAAGGGCGGGGAGGCGCGTTTCTGATCCGGCATGTGGCGCCAGGCGCGAGGAGACCGGGGGCTCAGCGTGCGATGCGGAGGGTGCGGACCTCGAAGGGGCGGAGGTGGAGCCCGCCCCCGAGACGGGGCGTCTCGATCTCGTCCTCGATCAGGCTCACCTCGCGCACCTCACGGTGGTCGAAGCCGACCGACAGCTCGCCGACCGCACGGCGTCCGAGCGCCTCGTAGACACGCACGATGACGTCGCCGGAGCCGTCGTCGGCGAGCTTCACGGCCGAGACGACGATCCCCTCGCCCGACACCTCCACCAGCGGCTCGACCTCGCGCGCCCCGCGGATCACCGTGGGCAGGCTGTTGAGGCGGATACCCTCGGCCGTGGCGATCGCGGCATCGGCGCCGATCACGAAGCCGACCTCGATCTCGTGGAGCCCGTGGTCGGTGTCCGGGTCGGGGAACCGCGGCGCCCGCAGCAGGGAGAGTCGCACGGTCGTGGTGACCCCGTCCTCGCCGACCTCACGGGTCGTGTCGTACCCGTAGATCGAGTCGTTCACGAGGGCCGCACCGAAGTCCTGCTCGCGCACGAGCACGAAGCGGTGCATCGAGGTCTCGAACTTCGCCGCCTCCCAGCTCGTGTTCGTGTGGGTGACGCGTGCCTGGTAGCCGAACTGCGTCTCGGCTTCGGTGTGCGACGCCTGGATGTCGAGCGGGAACGCGAGCTTGAGCAGCTTCTCGGTCTCGTGCCAGTCGACCTCGTTGCGCAGCAGCACCGTGCGCGACCGCGGCGCGAGCACGATCGTCTGCGTGATGGTCGACTCCGAAAAGGGACGCACGACGACGATCTGCGCGACACCGTCCACGAGCGATGCCTCGATCGACGAGACGGCGGTGAGGTCATCGACGCTGTTGCGGTAGTACCGGTCGATGTCCCACGCGTCCCACATGTTCGGGAAGTCCTGGTGCAGCTGGAACAGGTTCGCGGCCGTGCCTGCGGCGACGGCGTCGCGGCCGGCGGCCTTGTCGACGGCGGAGACGATCAGGCCCTCGCCCGAGACGAGCACGGACACGAGTTCGTTCTCCAGGCGCCAGCCGCCGTCTTCTTCCTTCAGCGACACCGGAGTCGCGGTGGACTCGGCGACGAACGCCGCCCCGAGCGCGCGTCCCCGTCCGACCGAGGTCGGCTCGAACCGCAGCTCGCGGTCGCCCTCACCGGCGAGTGAACGGCGCGCCGCGTCGGCGATGTCGCGGGCATCCGACAGCACGTCGGACAGCACGGCGACGGCCTCACGGTGCACCCACGCGATCGAGGTTCCGGGCAGGATGTCGTGGAACTCGTGCAGCAGCACGGCCTGCCAGAGCCGGTCGAGCTCGGCCTGCGGGTAGGCGGCGCCGGTGCGCACGGCGTCGGTCGCGGCCCACAGCTCGGCCTCCACCAGCGCGTGCTCGGCCCAGCGGTGCAGGGCCTTGGTGGCGTGCTGGCTCGTGAGCGTGCCGCGGTGCAGTTCGAGGTAGAGCTCACCGACCCACACGGCCGGGTTCGGCAGCTCGGCCTTGGCGGCGTCGAAGAACACGTCGGGGTGCTCCCACACCACCTGCGCGCTGCCCTCGAGGTCGCGCAGCCGCTCGGCCTTGCCCGTCATCTCGCGCGTCGTGCCGCCGCCGCCGTCCCCCCAGCCGACCGGGGCGATCGACCGCGAGCTGAGGCGGTTCTCCTTGAACTGCCGCGAGGCCTTCGCGACCTCCATGCCGCTGAGCTGCGAGTTGTAGGTGTCCATCGACGGGAAGTGCGTGAACACCTGCGAGCCGTCGATGCCCTCCCAGAGGAAGGAGTGATGCGGGAAGACGTTCTGCTGGTTCCACGAGATCTTCTGCGTGAAGAACCACTCGAACCCGGCCCGGCGCATGAGCTGCGGGAGGGCCGGCGAGTAGCCGAAGCTGTCCGGCAGCCACACACCCTTCGACCGGATGCCGAACTCCTTCTCGAAGAACCGCTGTCCGTGCGAGAACTGCCGCACGAGCGACTCTCCCGTCGGCATCACGGTGTCGGACTCCACCCACATGCCGCCGAGGGGGAGGAAGCGTCCGGCGGCGACGGCGGCCTTGACCCGCTCCCACACCTCGGGGCGGTGCTCCTTGATCCAGGCGTACTGCTGCGCGCTCGACATGCCGTACTGGAAGTCGGGCTGCTCCTCGATGAGCGTGGTCATGGACGAGGTGGTGCGCGCGACCTTGCGGATCGTCTCGCGCACCGGCCACAGCCAGGCGGAGTCGATATGCGCGTGGCCGACGGCCGAGATCCGGTGCGCACTCGCTTCGGCCGGAGCGGCGAGCACGTCCGCGAGCCGGGCCCGCGCGTCGCCGGCGGTCTCCACGATGTGCTGCAGGTCGAGCACGTCGAGCGCGTCATCCAGGGCCTGCAGGATGCGCATGCGGCGCGGCGACGTGGCGGGGAGCTCCGCCTGCAGCTCGAACAGCACCTCGAGGTCGAGGGAGAGATCGAACACCTCGGGCTCGAACACCGCGAGGTCGAGGCGCCGCAGCCGGTACAGCGGCTCCTTCGAGGAGGTGAGGATGTCGCCCTCCTGGGTCGGCAGGAAGGGATGGTAGTCGAGGAGGACGGGGTTGGACGCACCCTCCAGGTAGAGCTCGACGGGCTCGTCACCCGCGGCGGTCTCGACGATCGGCACCCACTGGTTGCGCGGATTGATGCTCTTGATCGGCGTGCCGTCGGGGCGGTAGGCGAGGGCCTCGCACTGGAAGCCCGTCATGTTCACGTCGAAGCCCAGGTCGATCAGCGCCTCGACCCGGCGGCCGGCCCATTCCGCGGGCACCCGACCGGTGAGCTTGAACCACGTGGTTCCCCAGGCCGGGCCCCACAGCTCGCCGACCGCAGCCGGGGCGAACGAGAGCGCCAGCCCCTCCGCCGGGGCGATGGGCTCTCCGGGGAGCTGGTGCGCCTCGATCGTGAGGGGAACCGCGGCCGAGTGGATGGCCGGGCGGATGCGCTCTTCGAGGACCCGCTTGACGCGGCCGACGGTGAGCGAGGTGTCGTCATGCATGGTGGGGTTCTCCGGGCTCGACGGTGAGGGACTGGGTTCGATGCGCGTGTTACTAAAACGATCTAGCACGGGAGTCTACGGCACGTTCTCCCCTGCTTTCGAGAGGCTAAACCGATCAAGTAGGGTGATGCCTATGACCCCGGGGAAGCGCGTGACCATCGCGGATATCGCGCGCATGGCCGGCGTCTCCCCCGGTGCCGTCTCGTTCGCCCTCAACGGTCGTCCCGGTGTGAGCGAGGAGACGCGGCAACGCATCCTCTCGATCATCGAGGAGCACCAGTGGCAGCCGAGCTCCGCCGCGCGCGCCCTCGTCGGCGCCCGGGCCAACGCCGTCGGATTCGCCCTCGCCCGGCCGGCGCGCTCCCTCGGCTCCGAGGCCTTCTTCACCGATCTCATCGCCGGCATCGAGTCCCGGCTCTCCGAGAGCAAGGTCGGGCTGCAGCTCCGCCTCGTCGCCGACATCGACGAAGAGATGGAGGTGCACCGGCAGTGGCGGTCGTCGAATCAGGTCGACGGCATCATCCTCATCGACCCGCGCGACGACGACCCTCGCGGCGCGCGCATCACCGCGCTGGACGCCCGCGCCGTGATGATCGGCTCGAAGCCGTCGCCGGACGGCGCCGTGCCGAGTGTGTGGATCGGCGACGACACCGTCGCGGAGACCCTCTTCTCCTATCTGGCTGCCCTCGGGCACACGCGCATCGCGTACGTCGCGGGCCCGGCCGAGCTGGAGCACACCCGCCTGCGTGCCGAGGTGCTGGAGCGGATGGCGGCGGACGGCATCGCCGGCGAGGTCATCACGACCGACTTCTCCCCCACCCGCGCCTCCGCCGTCACACGCGCGCAGCTCTCCGGCCGGCAGCGCCCGACCGCGATCGTCTACGACAACGACGTGATGGCCGTCGCCGGGCTCCGGGTCGCGCAGGAGATGGGCCGGGCGGTTCCGCGTGACGTCTCGCTCGCGTCGTTCGACGACTCCGTCATCGCGGGTCTCATCAACCCGTCGATCACCGCCATGACCCGCGACACGTTCGAACTCGGCGAGCAGGCCGCCACGCTGTTGTTGCAGCAGATCGAGGCCGGGACCACGCTGCCGAGCGTCGAGGGCCCGACCCCGGTGCTCACCGCCCGCGAGAGCACGGCACCACCACCCCGCTGAGACCCCGCCTCCCCGCCCACACCCCGGGCTCTCGACGCGCGCACCCCGGGGTCTCGACGACAACCCGGGGTCTCGGCGACTCAGACGACGGTGTTGACGGAGGCGTAGCGGGTGACGTCGGACGCGGACGCGGCGGGGTGGATGAGACGGTGGATGCCGCGCGACTCCAGAGCCGCGGGGTCCTGCGCGGCGCGGGAGGTCACCAGCGCGGGGTCCTCGCCCGCGGCGCAGGCGTCGACCCAGGCCTGGAAGACCGCACCGCCGGGGCTCAGCGCCGCCCGGCTCACCGGCACCTCCTGCTCGTCGACGTCGACGACGATCGCCGTCGGACGGGCTGGAGCCGCGGTACGGGTGCGCAGCTCGGGGATGAGCTCCGCAAACCGGCGGCCGAGGGGCTTCGCCGCGCCCGCCTGATCGATGAGCCCCAGGGAGTACTCGAGCTCCGGGAAGTCGGCGAGCTCCCTGCTCACGTCGTGCGAGCACCACCAGGTCACACCCCAGAGGTTCTCGGTGCGGAGGGCCGAGCGCACGGTGGCCTCGAGGAAGCCGGGCATCTCGCTCTCGTCGAGGCAGTTCGAGGGGGCGCCGACCTCCTGCAGCCAGATCGGACGGGCGGGGTCGGTCGCGAAGGCGCGGGACAGCTCGATGAGGTACTCCGCATGACGGTCGGCCGCGATCGAGCGGCCGCCGTAGCGCTGGGCGGTGCCGTTGAAGATCCAGGAATGGATGGTCGTCATCGCGCCGAGCCGGGAGGCATGCGCGGGCGTGAACCCGTGGTCGTCCATGTACCAGACCGCGTCGTACTCGCTGTGCACGTGCGGCAGCCCCGGGGCGCCCCGTTCCGCCGCGGCGAGCAGCGCCTCGATCCAGCCGCCCGCCTCGTCGGTCGTGACGGGCCACGGCGAGGGGTGGGTGTGCGCGGAAAACTGGTTCGTCTCGTTGCCGAGCGTGAGCCCGAGGAAGTTCGGCGCGTCCCGCAGCGCGCCGGCCAGCCGCTCCACGAGCTGCGCCTGGCCGTCCAGGGCGCTCGGATCGGTGAACATGTTCCGGTCGTGCCAGGTGTACAGCCAGGACGGGACGAAGTCGAAGCTCGACAGATGCCCCTGGATGACATCGACGCTCGCGTCCAGCCCGAACTCGGCGGCGATGTCGACCATGATGCGCACGTCGTCGACCGCCTGGGAGCGGATGAGGGTGCGGTTCGGCTGCAGGACGGTCCAGAGCGGGAACACGCGCACGTGGTCGAGGCCGAGCGCGGCGAGGGCCGCGAAGTCGCGACGCACGTCGTCCGGCGTGAAGTCGAGCCAGGAGTGCATCCAGTCCTTCGACGGCGTGTAGTTCGCCCCGAAGCGGAGAGGGGCGTCGAGAGCGCCGCGCTGCGTCATGTGTGCACCTTTCGGACCGCGCCCTCCCACGAGGACATGTCGCACCACTATAACGCTTGAGCATCAGCATCGATAGGCACGTCTTGACACCGGCGGGATCCGATGGTTTCATCTGCTAAAGCGCTGTAGTCCCTTCGTCGGACCACGCCGAATCGCCCGCCTCGAGGAAGAAGCACGATGAAAGTTCCCGCACGCATTGTCGCTCTGGCAACCTTCACGATCGGCGCCCTGGCGCTCGTGAGCTGCACGGGAGGCGGTGCCGCCTCGGACGGCGCCGGCCCCATCGACACCTCCGGTGAGCTCAGCGGCACCATCCAGTTCCAGACGTGGTCCCTGAAGAACGAGAAGTTCACCCCGTACTTCGAAGACCTCATCGCGGCCTTCGAGGAGGAGCACCCGGACGTGACCGTCGAGTGGCTCGACCAGCCCGGCGACGGCTACCAGGAGAAGATCCTCAGCCAGGCGAACGCCGACACCCTGCCCGACGTGCTGAACCTGCCTCCGGACATCGCCTATCCGCTCGTCGCCGCCGGGAAGCTCCTCGACCTGGACACCGCGGATCCCGACCTGAAGGCGGCATACAACGCCGGCGCCTGGGACGCGTACAGCCAGTACCCCGGCGTCGAGGGCACCTACGGCCTGCCGTGGTACCTCTCGAGCGACGCGTCCTGGTGGAACCTCGCGCAGCTCGCCCCGTACGGCGTCACCGAGGAGAACCTCCCGACGACGGTCGACGAGTTGCTCACGCTCGCGAAGGACGTCGCCACGGAGTCCGGCGGCAAGGTCCAGCTCCTTTCCTCGATCCCGGCGCTCGACACTTTCACCGCCGCCGGCATGGAGGTCATCAACGACGAGGGCGAGTTCGACTTCAACACCGATGAGGCCGCCGCGATCATCGAGCAGTACGCCGACGCCTACGCGGCGGGCGCGATGCCCGCGGAGGCACTGACCGGCGACTACGGCGGGAACGCGGAGGCGTACATCCAGGAGAAGGTCGCGTTCACGACCGGCGGCACCGGCTTCACGACCGATCTGCAGAAGGACGCCCCGGCACTGCTGGAGAACACCGTCGCCACCCCGCGCCTCGGCGTCGCCCCGCTCTACGTGCAGGGCCTCAACGTGTCCGCCGACTCCGACAACAAGGAAGCGGCCCTCGCGTTCGCCGAGTTCGCCACGAATCAGGAGAACCAGGTCGCGTTCTCCTCCCTCGCGGTCGGCACCGCCCCCGGCACGGCCGACGGCGGCGACCAGGTGGTCGAGAACATCGCCTCCTCGGTCACGGAAGAGAAGCAGCTCGCCGCGATCGACACCGTGTTCGGCGCGATGAAGGACGCCAAGGCGCTGCCCTTCCAGTGGACCTCGGACATGGCCACGTACATGACCCAGCAGATCGCCCTGGCCGTGAACGGCGAGGCCGACGCCAAGACGCAGCTCGACAAGATCGTCGAGTACGCCAACGCGAACCGCGTGGACCAGTGAGCATGCGCGCGGACACCGGCACCCGGCAGCGGAGGTCGACGATGAGATCCCACAAGTGGTTCACCCCGTGGCTGCTCCTCGCCCCCGCCGTGATCTGGGTGCTGGTGTTCGCGCTCTGGCCGTTCCTGAACACCGTCGTCCTCAGCTTCACGGACGCCCGCCCCCTGCGGACCCCGGAGTTCGTCGGCGGCGCCAACTACGAGCGCATGTTCGGCGACGAGATGTTCTGGAACGCGCTGACCACCTGCCTCATCTACGTGGTCGTGTGCGTGCCGCTGCTCACGATCCTCCCGCTGCTCCTCGCGCTCCTCGTACAGAAGAAGCTCCCCGGCATCTCGTTCTTCCGCACCACGTTCTACTTCCCCGTCATCGCCTCGGTCGTCGTGGTCGCCCTCATCTGGACGTGGCTGTTCGACAGTCGCGGCATCATCAACCAGACCCTGGAGTTCCTCGGCCTCATCGATCAGCCGATGGCCTTCCTCGTCGACCGCTGGCTGCTGCTCGGCTGCGCGATCCTGCTGACCGTGTGGAAGGGGCTCGGATACTACATGGTCGTGTACCTCGCCGCCCTGGGGAACGTGGGCAAGGAGCTGCACGAGGCCGCGATGCTCGACGGTGCGAGCTCCTTCCGCCGCTTCCTCTCCGTCACGATCCCGTCCGTCCGCGGGGCGATGCTCCTCATCGCCGTGCTCATCGCGGTGTCCGCCATGCGGGTGTTCGCCGAGCTGGACGTGCTGTCCAAGAGCACGGGCGGCCCCGGCGGCTACGACATGTCGCTCGTGATGCTCATCCGCCAGGTGGGCTCGGGCCTGAACGGCAACATCGGCTACGCGTCCGCGATCAGCGTGGCGCTGTTCCTCCTCACGCTCGTGCCGCTCGCGGCGATCGCATTCATGAACCGCGAGAAGAAGGCGAAGGTCTCCGCATGACGACTCTGACGACGCCCCCGGTGGAGAGCACTCCGCCCGCGGAGGAGGCACCGCGGCCCGGCCGCGAGCGCATCTTCCGCCGCCGCGGTTCCGGCGATTTCAGCAAGCCCACGCTCGGCGGACTCATCGGCCGGTACGCGCTGCTGCTGTTCGTCCTGTTCCTCGTCATCGGCCCCTTCGTCTGGCAGCTCTCCACCTCGTTCAAGGGACCGCAGGAGAACATCTACTCCTTCCCGCCCGAGCTCATCCCCCGCGATCCGACGCTGCAGAACTACACGAGGGTCGCCGACATCGTCCCCGTCTACCTCTACGCCTGGCACTCGCTGCTCGTCTCGCTCGGCACCGTGCTCAGCAACGTGATCCTGGCCACGTTCGCCGGCTACGCCCTGGGCTGCATGCGCTTCCGCGGGAAGTGGATCGTCATGGGCATCCTGCTGTCCACGCTGCTGTTCCCCGGCGAGGTCACGGTCACCAGCAACTTCCTCACCATCCGCGCGCTCGGGCTCGCCGACACCCTGTGGGGCGTGTTCCTCCCCGGAGCGATCAGCGCCATGAACGTGCTGCTCGTCGCCACCGCGTGCCGCATGATCCCGAAGGACGTGCTGGACGCGGCCACCGTCGACGGTGCGACCACGTGGCAGCGCATCCGGCACATCGTGTGGCCGAACATCCGCGGCATGGTCTCGGTCGTGGCGATCTTCGCCTTCATCGGCGCGTGGGACGACTACCTCTGGCCGCTCATCGTGCTCTCCGACCCGGCGAAGTACACCCTGACCGTCGGCATGGCCTACCTCAACAGCAGCTTCTCGGTCGATCCGCGACTCATCGCCGCCGGCACCATGATCGCGCTCGTACCCATCGTCATCATGTTCTCCTTCACGCAGCGCTTCTTCTTCAAGGGCGTGCAGGAGGGTGCACTGAAGGGGTGAACGCGCCGCAGCTCCGCCCGGCCTCCGGTCCCGCGGATCCTCCGTCGTCGCGCCCCCACGCCGGGGTGTTTCCCGGGCCGGTCTTCGCGTACACGTTCGATCCGTCCCGCAGGGCGCAGCGGGTCGACGTCCCCGGCCTCGACGGCATCGCCCTCACCCCGGACACCGTGCTGCACTGGGCGTTCTACGCCGACAGCCCCGCCGCGACCCTCGCCCCCTGGGCCGCGCTCGCGGTCGCCGTCGACGTGCGGAGCGCCGACGGCAGCCGACTGAGCGACATCGCTGCCGTCCGCGACCGCTACGACTTCCCGCTCACGGCCGAGGGACAGTTCGCCGCCCGGTGGAGCATGCCCGAGCAGTGGAATGCCGACAGCGTCGCCCTCGCGCCCCTTGCCGTCGGGAGGGGCACCGGCACGGTCGAGCTCGTCTTCGGTACCGCCGATCTCGCGACCACGCCGGATGTGCCCGCCGAGGTCAGCGGCTTCGTCCAGGTCCGCGTCGAGGAGCGCCCTGCCCCCGACGATCTCCCACCCGTCGAGCGGGTCGACACCCGGCGCGGCTCCCACTCCGGCCCGCGCTTCTCCCGCGGGAACACGATCCCGGCGGTCGCCGTGCCGCACGGCTTCACCTTCGTCACGCCCGCGACCGATGCGGCGGACCCGCGATGGCCGTATCGCCCGTTCGTGCACGACGATCCCCAGGGGCGGCGTCTCGAGGCGCTGCAGTTCTCGCACCAGCCCAGCCCGTGGATCGGCGATCGCTCGGTGCTCCAGCTCATGCCGTTCCGGGGGACGCCGACGTCGGACAGGGCGGCCCGACGTCGCTGGATCGTCCCCGAGAGCGAGCGGGCCCGCCCGCACGAGTACGCCGCGGACCTCGGCGACGGGCTGCAGGTCGAGATGACCGCGACGTCGCATGCCGCCGCGTTCCGCGTGCGGTGCGACGACCCGCACGCCGTGGGGTTCGTGATCGACCAGCTCACGGACGACGGCCGACTCACCTTCACCGACGCCGGCTTCGAGG
The DNA here is from genome assembly GCF_002848265.1 of Zhihengliuella sp. ISTPL4. Lineage (GTDB taxonomy): Bacteria > Actinomycetota > Actinomycetes > Actinomycetales > Microbacteriaceae > Microbacterium. The sequence continues at coordinate 2,877,116 of NZ_CP025422.1, read as the reverse complement.
GCTGGATCCCCGAGGGGCCCGAGGACTGGGGGAACGCGCCGCGCTGCTACTTCGCCGGCACCGTGCACAGCGCCTCGGACGTCGCTTGCGGCGCCCTGGACGACGACGGACGCGCCCAGGTCGCTGGCTTCGTCCGCGCCGGGGGCGCTGTCGAGGTGCGGGTCGGGGTCTCGTTCCTCTCCGTCGCGCAGGCTCGGCACAGCCTCACCCTCGAGGCCCCTCCCGCCGTTCCCTTCGACGAGCTCCGCGCCCGCGCGGCCGCCGCGTGGAACCGCGTGCTCGGTCGCGTGACGATCCCCCCGCTCCCCGAGGCGGAGCGTCCGTTCCGCGGCCTGGCCGACGAGGAGCAGCGTGCCCGGATCGCCGCCGCGCTCCACCGAATGCATCTGTATCCGAACACGGCGGCGGAGAACACGGGCACCGCGGAGGCACCGGCGTGGCGGTTCGCCGACGTGTTCGCTCCGCGGACCGCCTTCGGAGAGACCACCACGGGAGCGCCGGTCGCGGAGGGCGAGCTCGTCGTCAACAACGGCTACTGGGACACGTACCGCACCGAGTGGCCCGCGCTCGCGCTCCTCGACCCCACGCTGACCGGGCGCCTGCTGGACGGGCAGCTTGCCCAGTATCGCCGCGGCGGCTGGATGGCCCGCTGGAGCGCCCCCGGGTACGTCGACAGCATGGTCGGCACCTCGAGCGACCAGATCTTCGCCGACGCCGCGCGTTGGGACGTGCCCTTCGACCGGGAGACGGCATTCGAGAGCGGGTGGCGCCACGCGTGCGAGCCGGGACCCGATCCGCGACGGGGTCGCAAGGGCATCGGCCGCGGGCGCTTCCTCGGCTTCATCCCGTCCGACGTGCCGGAGGGGATGAGCTGGAGCATCGAGAACGTCGTGAGCGACGCCGCCCTCGGGCGGTTCGCCGCCCGGCTCGCGGCATCAGCGACGGACCAGGCCGCGCGCTATCGCGCCTTCGCGCGGTACTTCGCGAATCGCTCCTGCGCGGCGCGCGCGCTCTTCGACCCGGCGTCCGGATTCTTCCGAGGTCGCGCGGCGGACGGCTCGTTCGCGCCGGATTTCGATCCTCGGGTCTGGGGTGGCGACAACGTCGAGACCAACGCCTGGGGCATGTCGGTCGGCACGGTGCACGACGGGCCGGGACTCGCGGCGCTGCACGGCGGGCGGACCGGACTCGGCCGGCACCTCGACGCCCTCTTCGCGGAGCCGGAGACCGCCGACGAGCGCTTCGGCGGCGCGTACGGCACGGTCATCCACGAGCAGCGGGAGGCCCGCGCCCAGCGGTCGGGCATGTGCGCCCTGTCGAATCAACCGGCCCACCACATCCCCTTCATGTATGCCTTCAGCGACCGGCCGTGGCACAGCGCGGGCCTCGTGCACGGCCTCGCGCGCCGTCTCTTCGCCGGTGCGCACATCGGCCAGGGCTTCCCCGGCGACGAGGACAACGGAGAGATGAGCGCCTGGTGGCTCTGGGCCGCGCTCGGCCTCTACCCCCTGGAACTCGCGTCAGGAACACTGCGGATCGGGTCGCCGCTCTCCGACGACATCCGCGTCGCGCGCGGGGACGGCTCATTGCTGCGCATCCGCTCGCGACGCAGCTCCCCCGAAGCCCACGTGCTGGAGGAGGCACGACTGGACGGGCGCCCTCTCCCCACTGCCGACCTCCCGATCGACGCGCTCCGGGGAGACGCGGTGCTCGACCTCGTGTTCGGCACGGACCCGGAGCGCGCGCTGGAGACCGGGGCGGACGCGCTCGACGCGGAGCCGTGGCACCGCGATCTCACGGGGGGAGAGGGAGAGGCCGTCGCCTCCGCGGATGTCCGCGAGGCGCCGCGCCTGTTCGACGATGGCGACCCGCGGGGTGACGAGGGCGTCCGGCTGCCAGAAGGCTCGTGGGTGGGCTGGCGATTCCCCTCACCCCGCGGCCTCACCGACGTCACCGTCACGAGCCTCGTGCCCGCGGCAGCCGTCGCGCTCCGCTGGGAGATGGAGGGTGCCGATGGCGGCTGGCATCCCCTCGCCACCACGCACCGGGAAGACCTGGCCTCCGACCGGACGACGCCGTTCACCTGGGAGACGCGGGTCGTGACCTCGGCCGTCCGCATCCGCGCGGAGGCCGAGATCACGCTCCGTCAGATCGAGCTCTTCGACCTGGACTGACTCACCGCGCGGCTGTGCGGTAAACGGTCGCCTCGCCCTTCAGCGCCTCGGTGATGCCGGAGAGGTAGGCCGACTGGTTCGTCGCGGTGAGGTTGTACGCGACATACACGCCGTACCCGTCAGCCACCGTGCGCTGAGCGAAGTCGGCGGCCGTCGCGGCACTCGTGTTCGCGAGGTCGATCGCCGCGGCGCCGAGCCGGCCACGGTCGTCCAGGCCCGGCACGGTGGGAGCGTCGTAGGTCGGGTAGTACGGGTTCCAGGCGTGATCGAGCACGCTGCCGGCGTCGAAGAGGCCGAAATCCGTGGTCGTGTAGGACGGGCCGATCGCATACAGCGTGATGAGCTTGTCCGGCCCGAGGCGGTCGCGCAGCGCGGAGGCGAGCCAGCCGAAGGACTGTGCGTTCGGCTGCGGCGTGCCGTTCGCCCCGTAGTTGCTCCACTCGTCGTCGAAGTCGATGCCGTCGAGGCCGTAAGTGGTCACGGTATCGGCGAGCTGCGCGGCGAAGGCGTCCGCGTCCGCGTACGACGTGAAGTTCGCGAAGCCGGCCCCCTGGTGGTTTCCGAGCACCGACAGCAGCACCTTGGTGCCCTGGGCCTGCAGCGGGCGGATCTGGTTCTGCGCATCCTGCAGCGTCTCGGTGACCCGGTCGTTGAGGTGGAGGACCGCCCGCTCCCCGTCGTAATTGATGTTCGCGGCGAAGATCATGGCCAGATCGACGGCGGGACGGCCCGACTCGGCGAGCGTGTAGTCCGCGACGTTCGCTAAATCGTTCGAGTTCACCTCGACATAGACGGCGAGCTTCGGGTCGACGGCATCGGCATCGGCGACCGCCGCGGTCGAGGCGGCGAGGGCGGCGGCTCCGGCGGCAGCGAACGCCACTGCTGCCGCGATACCTCTTGTCAGGCGGGACGATCGTGCGGGTGAGGAACTCATGACGGGATCTTCTCCTTCGGCGTCGTTGTCGAGATCGGGTCGCGACGTCGCGACTCGCGGCCGACTATATCGCTTAAGCACGGGGGCCGGAAGGGGATGCTGGCGGTGCACACGGATTCCGACGATGCTGGACGCATGCGCGCCCTCCGACTCCTCTGGCGTTACCCGGTCATCACGCTCACGGTCCTGGTCTTCGCCGTGGTCGGGGCGCTCCACGCCGCCGGGGAGGAGACCATCGGCCGATGGGTCGCGACGATCTTCGTGGCTGCGGTGGTCGTGTGGACGCTCATCGGCATGGTGCGCGACGTGCTCCACGGTCACGTCGGGCTCGACATCCTCGCCGTCGTTGCCATGGTGGCGACCCTCGCGGTGGGCGAGTACATCGCGGCGCTCATCATCGTCCTCATGCTCTCCGGGGGCGAAGCACTGGAGGACTTCGCGGGCCGCCGGGCCAAGCGCGACCTCTCCGCTCTGCTGGATCGCTCGCCGCGCAGCGCCCATGTGCTGACACATCCCGAGGATGCGGACTCGGACGCGGCGAGGGAGGTGCCGGTCGACGATGTGGCCGTGGGCGACGTGCTTCTCGTCCGCCCGGCGGAGATCATCCCCGTGGACGGTGAACTGCTCACGGACAGCGCGTCGTTCGACGAATCCTCGCTCACGGGCGAGAGCCTGCCCGTGACGCGTGGTGCAGGCGACGAGGTGCTGTCCGGCGCGATCAACGGCAGCCGGGCCATCCGCCTCCGTGCCCTCCGCACCGGCGCCGACAGCCAGTACCAGCAGATCGTCGCCCTGGTCGCCCAGGCCGAGTCCTCCCACGCGCCCATCGTTCGTCTCGCCGACCGGTTCGCGATCCCGTTCACCGCCGTCGCGCTCGTGCTCGCGGGGGCGGCCTGGGCGCTCTCTGGCGACGCCACGCGGTTCGCCGAGGTGCTCGTGCTGGCGACGCCCTGTCCCCTGCTGATCGCCGCTCCCGTCGCCTTCCTCGGTGGACTCTCCCGGGCGGCGAAGTCGGGCGTCATCATGAAGAGCGGTGCGGTGATCGAGCAGATCGCGCGCGTGCGCTCTGCGGCGTTCGACAAGACCGGGACGCTCACCCAGGGGAGGCCGGAGCTCGTCGACGTGCGTCCGGCGCCGGGCTTCGATGCGGATGAGATCCTGCGACTCGCCGCCTCGGCCGAGCAGTACTCCTCGCACGTGCTCGCCGACGGCATCCGTCGCACCGCCTCCGCCCGAGGCCTGGCGCTGCACGGCGCGACCGAGGCGAGCGAGACCGCGACGAACGGGGTGTCCGCGACGATCGGCGGCCGCGCGGTGGTCGTCGGCAAGCCGGCGTATGTGGCCTCCCTCGCCCCGGACACCGGGCGGGCGGAGCTCGCGCCGGGACAAGCCGCCGCCTACGTCGCCGTTGACGGCCGGTTCGCGGGGGTCCTGGTCCTCGCCGATGCCGCCCGTCCGGAGGCGCCGGCCGTGATCTCCTGGCTGCGGACGCATGAGGTCGACCGTCTCGCGATCCTGACCGGGGATGTGGAGACCACCGCGGCGTCGATCGGACGGCAGGTCGGGATCGACGAGATCCACGCCGAGCTCCTGCCGCCCGAGAAGGTGCGTCTGGCCGCAGAGATGCAACCACGGCCCGTGCTGATGGTCGGCGACGGCGTGAACGACGCCCCTGTGCTGGCGGCGGCGGACATCGGCATCGCGATGGGCGCGAAGGGAGCGACGGCCGCTGGAGACGCCGCCGACGTCGTCATCCTCGTGGATTCGCTCGCCAAGGTGGTCGACGCCGTCGCGATCGGACGGCACACCCTCCGCGTCGCCCTCACCGCGATCTGGATCGGGATCGGGCTGAGCGTGGGGCTGATGGTCGTCGCGATGACCGGCGTCATCCCCGCGGTCGTCGGCGCGCTGGTGCAGGAGCTCGTCGACCTCGCGACGATCCTCTACGCCCTGCGCGCGCTGAGCGGCCCGCCGAGCGACCTCCGCCCCTCCGCCTGAGAGCTACTCCTGCACCGAACCCTCGACCTCAGATCGAGACGTCGCCGACGAGGTTGACCTTGATCCCCATGCCGTCGAACATCGCGGCCTTCGCGATCAGCGCCTTGTCCGCGGTCTCGGCATCAGGGGCGTAGACGAGCTGCGCGTGGTTCGCCTTGTGCCGTGCCATGAACTGGTCGCGCGAGATGCCGTGCAGCACCACATGGGCGATCGGCCACTCCGGGTTCGTGGCGTCCTTCCGGCGCTGCGTCTCGTCCGCCGGCAGCTCCACGACCGATGCGCGGAAGATGTCCGCCTGCAGGATCCCCTCGGCGATGAACACCCGCGAGAGCACGACCTCGCCGGGCTTCGAGACGCCGTTGATCGTCGCGCCGCCCGCGGGGAAGAACACGTGCCCCTGTCGCCAGCCCTCCGCGTTCTGCCAGCCGCCGAGGTGGGAGGCCGGCACCGAGCCGGAGATCTCGTACACCCACACGAACTGTCCATCGAAGTCCTCACCCCAGCGCACGTCGTGGAGGGTGTTGTCGGGGACGAGCCCCATCGCGCGCCAGACGCGGTCGGTCACGAGCGCATCGACGGCGACGCCCTCGTCGGCCTCGTTGAAGTGCGGGAATGCCCGCCCCTCGTGCAGCACGCGGGAGCCGTCGCGCGACGTCACCGGCGGGCGCTCGGTGGAGTTCAGGATGCCCTCCGCCAGATCCGACGCCGGAACGAGATCCTTCAAGCCCTGCTGGTACTGGATGCCGACCGCGTCGAGGCCGAAGTCGTCGGCGATGCGGAGGGCGGCGATGTACATCTTCAGCTGCCACTGCACCTGCTCGCGGGTGAGCTCGGTCGCGGCGTCCTCGCCGTAGCGGAAGGTCATGCCGCGCTCGACCAGCCAGTCGTAGGCGGCGTCGGCCTCCTCCTCGGTGACGTTCAGCATCTCCGCGTAGAGGGCCGACTGCGACAGGCGCTCCTTGTAGATGCCGGTCTGGTTGAGCAGCTCGTCGTCGAAGATCGCGTTGTACATGCCCATGCAGCCCTCGTCGAAGACGCCGATGATGGCCTTCTCGGCGCGCAGTTCCGCGGCGAGAGCCTCGCCGAGCTCCTTCTCCGGGCTGTCGGGCAGCGCGGGGAGCGGACGCACGTGGGAGGCGTCGTGGGTGATGGCACCGGTCTCGGTCCACTCCCGGATGCCGTCGCGGAACCAGTCGTCGGTGAAGTCGACCGACCAGATGGTCGCGTACGGCTTGTCCATCTTCGTCAGGCCCGCATTGAGGCCGAGGAGACCGACGAGCCCGGGCCAGTCGCCCGCGAAGTTCGCCACGGTGAGGATCGGGCCCTCGTGCGTGCGGAGGCCCGCGAGCACGTGGTGCGAGTACTGCCACACGGCCTCGGCGACGATGAGAGGCGCGTCGACGGGGATGTTCTTGAACACCTCGAGACCCATGCGCTGGCTGGAGATGAAGCCGTGACCGGTCTCCGGGTCGACCTCATTGGCGCGGACGACCGTCCACCCGAGGTCGTTCAGCACGCCGCTGACCCCGGCCTCGAGCTCGACCTGGGTGGGCCAGCCGGCCGTGTTGGCCGACTCTCGGAGATCGCCGGACGCGATCAGGTACGCGGTCTTCGGCGCTGCGGTGGGACGGGGGGCCGGGGTGGGCAGGGTGTAGGCGGTCATGAGTTCTCCGGGGTCGAGGGGGGTGGGGGATGCGTCGCGCTGGGCGGCGGCGAGTTCATGGACGACGTCCTTCGAGCCGTCGTACAGGCGCACGTACCGATCGAAGAGGGCGTCGGCGAAGGGGCGCAGCGTCTCGTCGGGGCGGACGGTGTCGACGATGGGGTTCCAGTCGGTGATCGCGGGCGCGGCGCCGGGTTCGACGGTGGCGGTCGCTGCGAGGAAGGCCGCCCCGTAGCTCGCGCCGATCGTCGTCTGCGGCACCTCCTGGACGAGACCGGTGATGTCGGACACGACCTGCAGCCAGAGCCGCCCCTGCGTCCCTCCGCCGACCGCCACGATCCGGCGGATGTCAGCGCCGGCGGCGCGCATGGTCTCGACGTTGTGGCGCACACCCAGCGCGGTGGCCTCGAGGGCGGCACGGTAGAGGTCTCCTCGGGTGTGCCGGAGAGTGAGTCCGGCGATGACTCCGCGGGCGTCCGGATCCTGGATCGGGGTGCGCTCGCCGGCGAAGTACGGCAGCATCAGCAGGCCGTTCGCACCGGGCCCCGATTCCTCCGCTTCGGCCAGCAGCGTCGGGTAATCGGTGCCGGAGAGGTCCTTCAGCCACGCGGTGAGCGCGCCGGACGTGGACAGCCCGCCCGCGAGGTTGCGCGTGCCCGCGAACGCGCCGGCGGTCGTCCACATCGAGGGCGTGCGAAGGGTCTGCTCCCCTGTCGCCACGAGGAACATCGTCGTGCCGTACATCAGCATGAGGTCGCCGACCTCGTGGGCGCCGACGCTCACCGCCTCGGTCCACGCGTCGATCGTGCCGGTGATGACCGGGGTCCCCTCGGGCAGGCCGGTCAGGTCCGCCGCAGCGGCGGTCACGGTGCCCGCGATCTCCCCCGCCCAGCGCAGCGGCGGCTGCTCGATCGTCGCGGCGAACCGCTGCCACCAGGGGTCGTGCCACTGCTCGCCCTCGATGTCGTACAGCGGCGAGACCTGGCTGGCCGACTGGTGGTCGAGGACGTAGGCGCCGGTGAGCTTGCGAGCCAGCCAGGAGGCGGGCATGTAGAGACGCCGCGCGCGCTGCCAGGCCTCCGGCTCCTCGTCGGCGACCCAGACGATCTTCGGCCCACCGGCCTGCGACGTGAGGCTCGAGCCGCCCACGCGGGTGATCTCCTCGACGCCGAGTTCCGTCGTCATGCGCTCGATCTGCGCGGTGGAGCGCGTGTCCACGCCGTAGAGGATCGCGGGGCGCACGGGCTCGTCGTCCTCGTCGGCGAGCAGGACGCACGGGCCCATGCCGCTCACACCGACGCCCACGACCTCCGCATCAGGGACAGCGGCGAGGAGGTCCCTGGCGAGATCGATGAACTCGTCCCACCAGATGCGGCCGTCCATCTCCACCCATCCGGAGTGCGGGCGGGAGACGTCGTGCGCGCGGGTCGCGGACGCGAGAATCGCGCCGTCGGCGGCCACGAGGACGCCCTTGCTGCTGGACGTGCCGATGTCCACCCCGAGGGTGCAGCGCATGGTCTCTCCTTCGATCCCGACGGGCCGTGCCGGCCTGGACCCAGGCTACGCGAAATCGATTTCAAAGGGCAAGGCGTTTGCTGTTCCTCCACAGCACTCACTGATACGGGAAGACTCCACAGTCTCCGCCCTCCACCGGGAAAACGCCGGTTCAGCACCGGAATACCGTGACATCCTGTGCCCTCCGATCGACACTGGAGGCATGCCCTTGAACGACCCGCAGGTGTGGACCCTGATCGGCATCTTCGTGACGACGATGCTCGGTGGCATGGGACTCATGACGACGCAGTTCACCCGCGTGCTGCGTGCCGAGATCGGCGGACTGCGTGGGGAGATGACTGGCGAGATCGGCAGCCTCCGCACCGAGATGACCACCGAGATCGGCAGCCTCCGCACCGAGATGACCACCGAGATCGCCGGCCTCCGCACCGAGATGACCACCGAGATCGCCGGCCTCCGCACCGAGATGACCGCCGAGACCACACGACTGCGCGTCGAAATCGGTGGGCTGCGCTCCGACATGACCACGGAAATCGGCAGCCTCCGCACCGAGATGACCACCGAGACCATACGACTGCGCGCCGAAATCGGTGGACTACGCTCCGACATGACCACCGAAATCGGCACCCTCCGCACCGAGATGACCACCGAGGTCGCAGGCCTCCGCACCGAAATGACCACCGAGACCACACGACTGCGCGCCGAAATCGGCGACCTCCGCACCGACATGACCACCGAGATCACAAGCCTCCGCACCGAAACGACCAACGAAGCCGGTGGACTCCACGCAGCGTTGGCGGCGCTGCACGGAATGATGATGCGCGAGGTCGGAGGGCTGCGCGCGGCGATGGGTGCGCTGCACGGAGCGATGATCGGGCTGCGCGGCGAGATGATCGGGCTCCGCGGCGAGATGACCGCACGACTCGACGGCCTCGATCACCGCCTCGACCGACTGGAGGTGAAGGTCGACGATCTCGATAAGGAGATGACGAATCTCGCGGCGCGATTCTGGCGCTCGCAGTAGCACCGCCGAGTTCAGGCGCGTGCGGCTGCGCGCTGCACCTCACCGGAGAGGACGATCGTCCGGGCCGGTTGCTCGTCGCCCTTGATCCGATCCAGCAGCATCCGCGCCGCCGTCACACCCATGTGCCGCGCCGGGAGCCGCACGACGGTGACGGCGGACGGCGACAGCGTCGTGAAGGGCAGGGACCCGATCACCGCGACGCCGAGCTCCGGCGGGGTGAGGCCGCGCTCTGTGAGGACCTGGATCGCACCGACGCCGATGAGGTTGTTACCGGCGACCACCGCGTCCGGCGGTTCCGGCAGCGCGAGGAGCTCCTCCATGGCCGCGCGCCCGCCTTCTACCCGGAACGTGGCGAAGCGCTGGAGCGAGAAGAGGTCACGATCGGAGTCCGTCGCCGCAAGCGCTTCCCGCCAGCCTTCCGCCCGCTCGGTCGCGGTGTCGATGTGCGCCGGCCCCCCGATGTACGCGATGCGGCGGTACCCGGCGTCGAGCAGGCTCTGCGTCGCCGCGGCTCCCGCCTCCCGGTTGGCCATGACCACACCGTCGATGTCGGCGTCCGTGCGACGGTCCACCGCGACCACCGGCCGTCCCGTCGCCCGCACCGGCGCCAGATCCGAATGCTCGTCCGCCGTCGCGATGATGACGCCCGACATGTTCTCGGCGACCGCGATCCGGAGGTACGTCGCCTCCTTCTCAGACTGGGCGTCGGAGTTGCACAGCACGACGGAGTACCCCGCCTCGGACGCCGCGTCCTCCACGCCGCGCGCCATCTCGGTGAAGTACGGGTTCTCGATGTCCGGGATCACCAGGGCGATGACCTCGGAGCTCTGCGTGCGCAGCGTGCGCGCCGTCCGGCTCGGGGTGAAGCGGAGCTCCTCAGCCGCCGCCCGCACGGCCGCCACCTTCTCCGCCGACACGCTCGTGCCGTTGAAGACCCGGGAGACCGTGGCGGGCGAGACGCCGGCGCGCTGCGCGACGTCATAGATCGTGGCCATGGGCACCCACTGTAACCGGTTTCAGCGGCCTCGCGGCGCGTGGTCGTCAGCGGTGCGCGGCCACCACCTGCGCGACGGCGGCCCGCTCGTCGGCGGAGGGCTCGGCGATGGCCATGCGGCAGTGCGTGTCCACCACGTCGAGCACGCGGTACGCCTCTTTCATGCGCGCCATGTCGCCGCCGATGAGCGCGACGACGTCGTCCACGGCGATCTGCGCCGCGGCGATGGCATCCGCATCTCCGGAGCGTCCGGCGTCGGCGAGGGCTCGGAAGGGTTTCGGCGTGACGGAGGAGACACCGGAGACCACGCCCTGCGCGCCGGCTTCGACGGCCGCGATGAGGTCGCGGTCGGCGCCGGTGTAGAGCTCGAAGCCTGCGGGCACGGCCGCACGATAGGCCGCGATGTCGTCGAGCGACAGCTCACTCACCTTCGCTCCCACCACGTTCGGCAGGTCGGCGATGCGTACGAGCAGTTCCGGCGAGACTGGGTTCCCGCTCCGCGCCGGGTAGATGTAGACGTAGAGGCGCCCGTCCCCCACGGCTGCGGAGACGGCGCGGTAGTAGTCGAGGATCGCGTCGTCCGTGGCACGCAGGTAGTAGGGGGTGAGGGCCGCGAACTCCGCGGCCCCCAGCTCCTTGGCGATGCCCACCAGGCGCACGGCCTCGAAGGTGCTCGGCTGTCCGACGTGCACGATCACGCGCATCCGGTCCGCCAGTTCCTCCATCGCCGCTCCCACGAGCGCCCGGAACTCGTCCGCGTCCACGGCGGGGAACTCGCCCGTGGTGCCGAGGACGAAGGCGCCCTCGTTCCCCGAATCGGCCACGAACCGGAAGATCGCGCGCGACCCGTCGAGGTCGAGGGCCCCGTCGCGGTGGAACGCGGTCGGGACGGCGGTCAGGATGTCGTAGCGGGTCACTTCTCGGTCTCCTCGGGGGTCGTGCTCTTGCGGTTCTTGCGGTCGGCGCGTCCCCGGCGCGCACCCGCGTCGACGTTGCGGACGGTGGAGGTGAGCAGATCGGGCTGCGCGGCGAGCTCGTCGTGCGCCTTCTCGATCTGCTCGATGCTGTCGGTGCGGAGGATCGAGTCCTCCAGCGAGGCCCGCGCGGCGCGAGGCTTGCGGGCGGCACGGATCGCCGGCATCACGATCGACAGCACGGCCAGCGCGAGCAGCACGAGGGCGATGGGGCTGACGACCTCGAAGAACGGCCTCGTCGGGAGGATCGCCAGCGTGCGGGCGAGGTTCTCCTCGGCGAGCGGACCGAGCAGCAGGCCGAGCACGACGGGTCCGGCCGGTACCTGCATGCGCTTGAGCAGCACGCCGATCACGCCGAAGATGAGCATCGTGACGACCGTCGACAGACTGTTCGAGGTGGCATACGTGCCGATGATGCAGAAGATGAGGATGCCGCTCCACAGATAGGGCTGCGGCACATCCAGCAGCTTCACCATGCCCTTCATCCGCACGAGACTCAGCGCGAGCGACAGGATCGTCGCGACGAGCATGATGCCGACGATCGAGACGACGAGGTCTGGGCGGTTGGTGAACAGCGTGGGGCCCGGGGTGATGCCCCAGATGATCATCGAGCCGATCATCACCGCCATCACGGAGTCGCCGGGGATACCGAGCGCCATCGTGGTGGTCAGCGAGCCGCCGAGCGTGGCACTGGAGGCGGTGTCGGACGCCGCGACGCCCTCGATCGATCCCTTGCCGAACATCTCCGGGTGCTTCGACACCTTGCGCGCCCGCTCCCAACCGATGAGGCCGGCGATGTCGCCGCCCGCTGCCGGGATGAGTCCGACGCCGAGGCCGACGGCTCCGCCAACCGCGGTCGCCCGCCCGCTCTGCTTCAGCTCCGCGCGGTTCGGCCACCACCGGCCGAGACTCGAGATCGGTCGCACGTGCGACTTCCGGTGCGTGAGGAGCTGATCGAACAGTTCCGCGATGCCGAAGAGACCGATGATGACGGCGATGAAGTTCACACCCTCGACGAGTTCCAGCACGCCGAAGGTGAAGCGCTGGTCGGCCGTGGCCGCGTAGGTCCCGACGCTGCCGAGCATCAGCCCGAAGAGTCCGGCGAGGATGCCCTTGAGCATCGACTTCGACGAGATGCCGATCATGATCGCGATGCCGAAGACGACGAGCGCGAACAGCTCGGGCGACTTGAAGTAGTCCCGCGCGAAGCTGGCGATCGGGACGGCGGCGATCGAGAACAGCACGAGCGAGGCGAGGATGCCGACGGCCGACACGATCGCGGAGATCGTCAGAGCGAGACCGGCCCTCCCCTGCTTCGCCATCGGATAACCGTCGAGGGTGGTGGCGATGGAGGCGGGAGTCCCCGGGGTGTTGATGAGGATGGACGGCACCCGGTCGCCGAAGTTCGCCGCGACGTAGATCGTCAGCAGCACCGCGAGACCCTGCACGGGTTCGAGGGTCATGGTGAATCCGGCGGCGAGCGCGACCGCCATGGTCGCGGTGATCCCGGGGAAGGCGCCGACCATGAAGCCGAGGACGAGGCCGACGCCCATGTAGAGCAGGATCGAGATGTCGAGGAGCGAGTTCAGCCCCTCCAGGAGCGCGTTCACAGGGGGATCCTCAGGAGCATGCCGAAGACGACGTAGACGAACGCCGTCACGGCGGCGGAGTAGATGACGAGGCTCAGCCAGCGGCGGTGGCCGTAGAGGAGCATCAGCGCGGCCATGAGCAGGGCACAGGCCACCGGGAAGACCTCGATCCGGTAGCCGAAGAGGATGACAGAGCCGAGGGACCAGAAGGCGATGAAGGCGCCGGCGATCGCGATCGTCGCGATCACCCGGAGGACGCCTCCCGGCTGGATGCGCTCGATGTCTTCGCGGGTCGGAGCCGGTCTTGTGATCGCCACGGCGAGGAGCGCGATCGCGACGACGACGCCGGTCACGCCGATGACGAGCGGCCAGAAGCGGGCGTCGATCTGCCCGGGGGCGGCCTCGCGCCGCAGCGGGATCTGCGTGGCGAGGAAGAGGTAGCCGGCGGTGATCGCGAGGGCGACGGCGGCGAACGCGATCTCGAGGGGCCGCGAGGCGGTCGCGCCCTCGTAGCCGCCCGACGCGGCCGACTCGGCGGCGGTCTCAGGGCTGGTCATGATGTTCCTTCGTCGGAGGGCACGGAGGGGCCGGCGCATGCCGACCCCACCGGGGTGTTCAGCCCAGGAGGTCCTGGAACAGGGCGAACTGGTCGTCGACGAACCCGGTCCACTCCTCGGAGTCGCGGTAGACCACGAGGTTGCCGGCGTCCGCCTGGAACTTCTGGTAGCTCTCCGACTCCACGGCCTCCTTGACCGCGGCCTCGAGGACGTCGTGCACGTCGTCGGGCAGGCCTGCCGGCGCGTAGATGCCGCCCCAGCCACCGAAGACGACCTCTTCGCCGATGGCCTCTTCGACCGTCTCGACGTCTTCCGCGTCCGGGTGACGCTCGTCGTTCATGACCGCGAGGATGCGGACGGCCTCGCCCTGCGCGAGCGCCTCGCCGAGTCCGGAGACCGCGGCGACGGTCTCACCGGAGGCGGCGGCGGCGACCGCCGTGGCTCCGCCGTCGTACGGGACGGGGGTGAAGTCGGCGTCGGTCGCCTGACCCAGGCCGAGGGTGGCAGCCTCCCAGATCGAGCCGGCGCCGGAGTTCGCGACCGTGACGGCGCCGGCCTCGGCCTGCGTCACGAGGTCGTCGAGGGTCTCGATGCCGCTGTTGGCACCCACCGTGATGACGCCGGGCGCGAGCATGATCTGGCCGAGCAGGTCGAAGTCCTCGGGGAGCACGTCGGCGCTCTGGGTCGTGTTGAGCATCGCGATCTCGACCGGCGCGAAGCCGATGACGTAGCCGTCCGGATCCTGCGAGCCGACGTACTCCATCGCGAGCGCTCCCGCGGCTCCGGGCATGTTCTCCGGGATCACGCTGACGCCGAGGATCTTCTCCAGCTCGGTGGCGAGCGCGCGCGACGACAGGTCGGAGCCGCCGCCGGGATTGGCCTGGATGATCAGTCGGATGTCGTCCTCGGGATAGGTCGAGGCGGCCCCCTCGCTCTCGTCGACCTTCGTGCAGGCCGACAGCACCAGAGCGGTGGCGGCGAGGGCGGCGAAGGCAGCGGCCGCCCGAGTGATGCGCATGCGGGGCATCTTTGCTCCTCTACGTGGGTCGACCGTGTTGTCGACACCGCGAGGCTACCAGTGTTGACTGTTAACAGTCAACACTGATCGATGCTGCGCAGACCGTCCTCCGCCGCGAGCGCCAGGCGGGGGTGACCGCCTGGCGCTCTGCCCCTCCGGGGTCTAACCGGCCGTGGCGTTCTCGTACGCTCGCATCGCCGCCTCCTGCGCCTCCTTCAGCGCGTCCTCGGGCGACTTGTCCCCGAGCAGCGCCGCCGTGATGGCGTTGTTGAGCTCGTTCTGGATCTCCTGGCCCGCCGGCGAGGAGCCGAAGGACTGCCCGTAGTCCACCACGTCGTAATAGGTGGAGATGACCTGATCGAAGCCGGCGTTCCCACTGTCGGTGACGAAGGTCTCGCGGATCGACTGGTCGGCGGACGGCGATCCGGTGAAGAGCCCGGTGTTGATGCCGCCGTCGGTCTTCAACGTCTCGGCACGCGCCTCTCCCGCCGCGTTCCATGCGTCGTCGGAGGTGAGGTTCACCATCCACGCGCACGCCGCCGCGGGGTTCTCCGCCCCGGCCGGGATCACGAACGCGGTACCGGAGGCGACGGAGAACGGCTCGCCATCGGCATTCCGGAACGGCACGGCCTCCAGCTCGATCTGGTCCGCGTAGGGGCTCAGCACGTTCGGATACCACTGCGCGTTCACCTGCGCGCCGACCTGCTGGGCGACGAACTGGTTCTGGTCGCCGAACGCGTCGAAGGAGTCGGTGAAGCTCTTGACGGCCGCGAAGCCGCCCTGCGCGTCGGTGATCTGCTTGAGCACCTCGATGCCCGCCACGTTGCTCGGGTCGTCGAGAGTGGGCGCGCCGTCCTCGTCGTTGAGCTGGCCGCCCATGCCGAGGATCCACAGGCCGGCCTGGCCCGTCGCGACCGGGTCGAACCCGAGCCGCGTCGGCACGCCACCGGACTCCTGGTACATCTTCTCGATGGCACCGAGCAGCACGTCGGGCTGCGAGGTGTCGATCTCCTCCGCCGTGACCCCTGCCTCATCGAGCACGGCCTTGTTCAGCAGGATCGCGGGCGGCTGGTAGAACTGCGGCACCGCCCACACGGCGTCCTCGTAGGTGACGTCGTCGACCACGAACGGATACCAGTGGTCGCGCGGCGACACGTCCTGGGCGGCGAAGCACTCGTCGAGCGGCATGATGAGATCCTGTGCGGCGTACGTCGTGACGTACCGGCGGTCCATCTGCACGACGTCCGGCACGTCGCCGCTCGCGATCCGGGTCGTGAACTTCTGCGCGTCGAAGGCCGTCGCGTCGAGGTCGACCTCGACGCCCTCCAGCTGAGCGGCCGCGTAGTCCATGCGCGAGGTGCCCACGTCGTCGGCGTTCTCGAAGCCCCACGCCTTCAGCGTGCCGGTCGGATCCGCACCGAAGTCGGCGTCGGCCGCCTGGTCGTCTCCCCCTCCCCCACCGCACCCGGCGAGGACGAGGACGGATGCCGCGGCGACCGCGGTGATTCCCAGCATGCGTGTACGCATGACTGCTCCTTTCGATCTGTGGTTCGTCATCCCTTGCGCCCCTGGGTCGCGACGCCCTCGATGAAGGCGCGCTGCCCGAAGGCGAAGAGGATGAGCATGGGGAGGGTCACCAGGAGGGAGGCGACCATGACGTACTGGTAGTCGCCGTGACCACCCGCGGTGGGGCTGTACTTGGTCATGGCGTACGCGATGCCGAGCGGCGCGGTGAACTCGTCCACGGACCCGGCGTTGAGGTAGATGAGGGCGGCCTGGAGGTTGTTCCAGCTCGCCTGGAACTCGAACAGGAACACGATGACGAACGAGGGGATCGACAGCGGCATGGCGATCCGCCAGAACAGACCCCAGGCGCTGGCCCCGTCGAGCCGCGCCGCCTCGAACAGCTCCCGCGGCAGGCCGAGGAAGAACTGCCGCTGCAGGAAGATGTAGAAGGCCGAGCCGAAGAGGTTCATGCCCCACAGCGGCACCCACGTGCCGAGGAGGCCGGTCTCCTTCCAGATGAGGTAGATCGGGATCATCGTCACCGCACCCGGCAGCATCATCGTCGCGAGGACGAGGCCGAACAGCAGCCCCCGGCCAGGGAAACGGAAGTACGCGAAGCCGAACGCCACGATCGAGCTGGAGATCGCCACCGCACCGGCGGCGAGCAGCGCGATGGCGATGCTGTTGCCCATCCAGTTCAGCAGCGGGAGCTGGTTCCACACCTCGACGTAGTTCTCCGGCACGAACGTCTTCGGGATGAGCGCGTTGTCGAACACTTCGCCGCGCGGCTTGAGGCTGGCTGCGATGAGCCACGCGAAGGGATAGAGGAACAGCAGCGCGAACAGCACGAGGATGATGTTCAGCACGATGCGGGCGATGAGGCTCTTCGGCTGCCGCAGGTGCCGCCGCCAGCGCGAACGGGCCGGGGCGGGGGCCGCGACCGTCTCGGGGAGGTCGTCGCCGTCCGCCTCGACGGGGATCTGACGCAGGGTCTGGGACATCAGCGGTCTCCCTCGTAGTAGACGAAGCGGTTGCCGACCTTCACCTGGATGAGCGTGATGATCATGATGATGACGAAGAGCAGCCACGCCATCGCCGCCGCGAAGCCGAAGTTGAACTGCCGGAACGCCTGCTGGAACAGATAGATCGCGTAGAAGAGCGACGCCTCAGGAGACGAGTTGCTCTGATCGCGCCAGAACAGCAGATACGCCTGGTCGAAGATCTGGAAGGCGGCGATCGAGAGCACGATGACGTTGAAGAACATGGCCCCCGAGATCATCGGCAGGGTGATCGAGAAGAACTTCCTGATCGGTCCCGCCCCGTCGAGCGACGCCACCTCGTACAGCTCGACGGGCACGTTCTTCAGCGCCGCGAGGAAGATCACCATCGTGCCCGCGACGGTCCACAGGGTCATGATCACGATGCTCGGCTTGACCCAGGCGGGATCGACGAGCCACTGCGGTCCCTGGATGCCGAACAGGCGGAGGAACTGGTTGATCGCTCCGGAGTTGCCGTTCAGGAGGAGGAAGAACACCGCGGCGGTCGCGACCGCCGGCGTCATCTTCGGCAAGTAGTAGAGCACTCGGAAGAACCCCGCGCCGCGCCCGACGCGGTTCAGGAGGAGGGCGAGGATCAGCGCGAACACGATCTCCAGCGGTACCGCCATCACCACGTAGAACAGGGTGTTCGCCAGGGAGACGCCCACCCGCGGGTCCTCGAAGAGGTTGGCGTAGTTGTCGATGCCGACGGGGCGGGCGCTGTTCGTGGCCAGGTTGTAGCTGCTGAACGAGATGTACAGGCTGTAGACCATCGCCCCGGCTGTGAAGATGAGGAATCCGATGAGCCACGGCGAGATGAACAGGTAGCCGGCGAGGGCTTCCCGACGGTTGTACCGGTCCCGCTGGCGGGTCTTGAGCGGCATCCACCTGCCTCCTTCCTCAGGACGCGCGGATAGGCGCTCCAGTCCTGGCGCGATGCTAGATCCGGAGAAGCGTTTCCCCACGGGGCTTGCGCAGAACCGTTTCCTGTGGTTCACCTGAATGCCGTGGACCGGGCTGGCGCCGGGCCTCACGAACCTCAATAGGATGTGGGGAATAAACACGGAGGAGGGCCGGGGGAATGTTCGACGAGCGACGGCGACAGGCAGCGCTCGAGGAACTGGGGATCCTTGACACACCACCCGATGAGCGGGTGGATCGGGTGGCACGACTGGCGAAGGAGATGTTCGGCGTGCCGATGGTCAGCGTCTCGCTGATCGACCGCGACCGACAGTGGCGCAAATCGCAGATCGGCCTCGGGGGGAACGAGGCACCGCGACAGGATTCGTTCTGCGACTACACCGTGTCGCAGGACCGGACGGTGGTGGTGGAGGACGCGAGCACGACCGACCTCTTCGCCGAGAACCCGTTCGTGACCGGGGACCCGCACCTGCGGTTCTATGCGGCCCATCCGCTGCATGCGCCGGGCGGGGAACCGGTCGGGACGCTGTGCGTGCTCGACACGGAACCGCACACGTTCACGGACGCCCAGCAGGACCTTCTGCGTGACCTCGCGTTCTGGGTGCAGACGGAGCTGGCGCAGGACGCGGACATCGACCACGCTGCCGTGGTGCAACGGGCGCTGCGCCCGCGGGTGCACCCGGAGATCGAGGGCTACACGATCGCCGCCGGCGCCGCCCCGCGCGGAATGCTCGCCGGCGACTACTACGACTTCTCGCGTCACGGCGACGCCCTGCGCGTGACCCTCGCCGATGCGATGGGCAAGGGCACGGGGCCGGCGCTGGTCGCCGCCACCGTGCGCGCCTCACTGCGGACCGCGCCGGAGCGCTCCCTGGCCGACGCGGTGGTCGAGGTGGACCGCCTGCTCGAGGACGACCTCGCCGATACGTCGATGTTCGTCACGGCCGTCGTGGCAGAACTGCGGCCGCAGACGGGCGAACTCGAGGTCATCGACGCCGGTCACAGCCTCGCTTTCGTCGTCAGAGCGGACGGATCGTGGACGCCCTTGCGTTCGACGAACCTGCCGCTGGGCATGGGGATGGGCCTTGCCGATCCCCGCGTCCCGGTGACCACCCGCCTGGAACCGGGCGACGCCTTCATCTGCTGCAGCGATGGACTCCTCGACGTGCTCGACCCGGACGACCCGTTCGGCCATGTCGAGCGCGTCCTCGCCGAGATGGGCCCCGGCGGCGCTGTCGGCGAGGCTCTGCGGCTCGCGAACGACGAGCGCGCGACCGACGACATCACCGTCGTCGTCGTGCGGAGGGACACATGACTGCGCGGTTCGCGACCATCCGCGTCCTCGCTCTGCTGTCGGTCCTGCTCGGCGTGAACTACGTCGCCTGGCGATGGCTGGAGTCGGTGAACTGGTCGGCCTGGTGGATCGCGGTACCGCTCGTGATCGCCGAGACCTACAGCCTCATCGACACCTTCCTGTTCTGCCTGACGATGTGGCGCGCGAAGGAGCGTCCGGCGCCCGTGTCGCCTCCGCAGGGCACGGTCGATGTCTTCATCACGACCTACGACGAGCCGATCGAGCTCGTCATGACGACGGCCAGGGCGGCGAAGCGGATCGCCTATCCGCACTCCACCTGGATTCTCGACGACGGCTCCCGCCCCGAGCTCGAGGCCGAGGCCCGGGCGGCGGGCCTCGGCTATCTCACCCGCTCCGAGGACTGGACGGGTAAGCCCCGGCATGCCAAGGCCGGTAATCTCAACAGCGCGCTCTTCCAGACCGATGGCGAGTTCCTCCTCATCCTCGACGCCGACCAGGTGCCCGACCCGCTGATCCTGCACCGCACGCTCGGCTACTTCGCGGATGACCCGGAGGTCGCCCTGGTGCAGACGCCGCAGTGGTTCGTGAACGTCGACGAGGCCGACCCGCTGGGGAGCCAGGCGCCGCTGTTCTACGGGCCGATCCAGCAGGGGAAGGACGGCTGGAACGCGGCCTTCTTCTGCGGCTCGAACGCCGTGCTCCGCCGGGAGGCGCTCATGCAGCTCGGCATCGTCGGATACGTCCGGAGCGTGACGGACTCCGCCGCGCGCGCGCTGAAGACCTCCGAGGCCCTGATCGCCCGCGAGGCCGACGCCGCGACCGATCCGGCGCTCGCCACCGAACTCGGGGCGCTCCGCATCGCGATCGCCCGCGGGCGGAAGGAGCTCGCCGGCGGCGCATCCGTCGCCGAGGTCGCCGAGCGAGTCGGGGAAGCTGTCGACAACGCCTCCCGGATCCTCGTGGCGCACGACCTGGAAGGCATCCGTGCCGACCTCGCGGTGATCGAGTCCCTTCCCGTGCAGCAGGACGCGGAGCTCGGACAGGTGGTCGTGGACGAGGCCGGGCTCGAAGCCCTCGTCTCCTCCGACCTCTCCCCCCTCACCGCCGTGGAGGCCGTCCGCGGATTGCTGGATGCGCTGCGCCTGGACCGGGCGGATGAGGCGCAGCCCATCCTCCCGCTCGCCACGATCTCGGTGACGGAGGACATGGCGACGGCGATGCAGCTGCACGCCCTCGGCTGGAAGAGCGTCTACCATCACGAGATCCTGGCCCACGGGCTCGCCCCGGAAGACCTCCGGACGATGCTCACGCAGCGGCTGCGGTGGGCTCAGGGCACGCTGCAGGTCATGCTGCGCGACAATCCCCTGGCCAAGCGCGGGCTCTCGGTGGGGCAGCGCCTGATGTACTTCGCGACGATGTGGAGCTACCTCTCGGGCTTCGCCGCGATCGTCTACCTCGCCGCCCCCGTCATCTACCTCGTGTTCGGGGTGCTTCCCGTCACCGCCTGGTCGGTCGACTTCTTCGTGCGGTTCCTGCCGTACTTCCTCGTCAACCAGGCGCTGTTCCTCGTGGTGGCGAAGGGGGTGAAGACCTGGCGAGGGCAGCAGTACTCGCTCGCGCTGTTCCCCGTGTGGATCCGCGCGTGCTGGACGGCCTTCGCCAACGTGGTGCTCGGCCGCCCACTCTCCTTCGCCGTGACGCGGAAGGACGGCCGAGACCCGCGCGGCGTCCCGTGGCGCGAGATCTGGCCGCAGCTGACCGCCATGGTCGTCCTCGTGATCGCCCTCGTCATCGGGGTCGCCCGGGTCATCGTCGGCACGGGCGACGGCACCGGCACGCTCGTCAACACCGCCTGGGTCCTGTACGACCTGGTCGTCCTCAGCGTCATCATCCAGGCGGCGCGCTACCGCGGTCCCGCCGCGCAGGTCCTCGAGAAGGAGTCGAATGAACGTCAGCACTGACACCAGGGACGGCTACGCCGTCGTCACGATCACGGGGCGCCTGACCGCCTCCGGGGCGCCGTTGCTGCGCAACGCGGTGAGCGATCTGGTCGCCGCGGGGCAGCCGCGCATCGCGATCGACCTGAGCGAGACCGAGTTCGTCGACTCCTCGGGCCTCGGCGCGCTGGTCGGCGGCCTCAAGAGTGCCCGCGTGGCCGGCGGTGATCTGCGGATCGCCGCGGTTCCGGAGGCCGTGCGCACCGTCCTCCGCCTGACCAACCTGGATCGCGTGCTCCGCGACTACCCGACGCCGGAATCGGCGTTCGATGCACGCTGATATCCGGGCCTTCCACATCGACGGGCCCGCGGGGCTCGCCCTCGTCGATCGCGCCCTCGACGAACTCGACCGACTCTGGGGCCAGGCTCCGGAGGTGCCGGCGCAGGACCAGGTGCTGTTCACCCTGGCGCTGAGCGAGGTCACCACGAACATCGCGCAGCACAATGAGCGCGAGGACGTCGTGCTGAGCGTCGACGTCCACGTGACCGCGGACGAACTGCGCGCCTACGTCCGCGACACCGCCCCTCCGGCGCCGATCGACTGGGACGCCGTGTCGATGCCGGGCGAGGAGGCGGAGAGCGGCCGCGGTCTCGCGCTGTCGCAGGCCGCGCTCGACGAGTTCACCCACACGGTCACCGATCTCGGCAATACCTGGGTCCTCGTCCGGCGTGTGGATCCCGCGCGCGAGACGGGCGACTAGGCGGTCAGACGAGCCAAGCCGGCGCGCGTCCGCGGAGCGCTGCCGCGTCGATCGAGTAGCGCCCGGCGCCGGTGAGGGCGAGCGCGAGAGCCGCGGCACCGAGCACTGCGACGAACTCGTAGCCGCCCGCCGTGACCCACAGGCCGGCGGGAAGGTGCACCAGCACGAGGGCGACCAGCATGTCGACGGCGAGGAGGACGCCGACCGGACGGGTGAGCAGCCCGAGGATGAGCAGGATCCCGCCGATGAGCTCGAGGAAAGCCACGACGGGGGCGGCGATCTCGGCGAGCGGGACCCCCATGCCGGCGAAGCTGCCGATCGTGCCGGGGATCGTGAACTCGAAGATCTTCTGGGCGCCGTGGGCGGCGAAGATCGCGCCGACGACGATGCGCAGGACGAGGAGTCCGAGCGACGGGGCGGAGGAGGCGGGGGCTGTGGTGTTCGTCATGAGGAGGTTCTTCCTTCGTGGCAGGACACCCGCGCGGGCGCGGACCAGGGCTCTTGCCCTGGCCCCCACGGTAGGAATCGTTCTTTTCCGTCCGCTGAACGCCTCCGTCCGCGAACGCGGGCTCAGCGGGAGCCGACCTCGTTCAGCATCCGCTCGCGGGCGCCGTCGAGATGAGCGGAGAGCACCGACGCGGCCTCCTCCGGCGCTCCGGTGCGCATGACATCGAGCAGCTTCACGTGATCGTCCGACGACTCGTGCAGGTCCTCGTCGTGGTTGATCGTGACCTCGAGGAGGGCCGTGAACGTCGGGAGGTACTGGTTCCAGGCGCCCTCCAGTCGAGGGTGATCGGCGAGGGCGTAGATCTGGGAGTGGAAGTCGAGGTCGGCGGTGACGAAGGCGGCGTGATCGCCGGCGTCCGCGGCCTTGGCCATGCGCTGGACGGCGTCGGCCATCGGCTGCCACCGCTCGTCGTCTCCGACCCGCATCGCTCGGGAGAGGGCGAGCTGCTCCAGAGCTCCTCGAAGGCTGTAAAGCTGATCGACGTCGTCGCTCGTCAGGCCCACGATGTAGACGCCCCGAGGGCGCTGCACCTCGACGAGCTTCTCGAAGCTGAGCTGCGTCAGGGCGTCGCGCACGGGGCCGCGGCTGACGGCGAACTCCTCGGCGAGGGCCTCCTCCGTGAGGCGGGCCCCCGGGGCGAGCTCTCCTCGCACGATGCGCTGGCGCAGCACGCGCGCGACCTGCGCTCCCAGCGACTCCCCGCGCGTGACCGTCTGCGTCATGGTGACCTCCTGTTAACAGTTGACAGGATATACACAGGGGCGCGCGGTCAGGATCAGGAGCGGGGACTCCAGAGCACGAGTTCCGTGGAGCGCCGGATGCGGCGTCCGCTCGGCATCGGCACGACGCCCGCGGAACCCGCGGCGAACACCCGCACGCCGGGGCGGCTCTCCCGCTCGGCGCGGAGTGCGCTCTCCAGCGCGAGCACGCGATCGCGCAGCATCCGGTTCTCGTCCTCCAGGTCGAGGAGCCGGGCGATCGCCGGGAGGCTGACCCCTTCGGAGGAGAGCTGGGCCACCTCGCGCAGCTGCTCGATATTGCGGTGCGAGTAACGACGGGATCCGCCGGGCGTCCGACCCGGCACCACGAGGCCGATCCGGTCGTACTGACGGAGGGTCTGGGGGTGCAGGCCGGAGAGCTTGGCGGCCGCGGCGATCGCGAAGACCGGAGTGTCCGCGTCCATCACGCCTTCCTTCCTGGTGTCACGTCAGGCTGTCGCGCCGGGTCAGGCAGTTCCTTCCCGGAACCGCCTGACCCGGCGCGAAAGCCTGTGCTCGTCAACGGCGGGCTTTCGCCATGAGCTCGGCCCGCGGGTTCTCCTGAGGCTCCAGCTCCTGGAACCGCTCGAGAGCCTCGCGCGCGGCGTCGTCGAGGTGCGTCGGCACCGCGACCTGGAGCTCGGCGAGCAGGTCACCGGTCCCCTTCGCGGTCGCGACACCTCGACCCTTGACGCGGAGCACGCGGCCCGACGGGGTCCCGGGGGCCACGCGGAGCTTCACCACGTCGCCGCCGAGCGTCGGGACCTCGATGGTCGCCCCCAGGGTCGCCTCGGTGAAGGTCACGGGGACCACCACGCGGAGGTTGAGGCCGTCCCGCGTGAAGACCGGGTGCGGGCGCACCGTGATCTGCACCACGATGTCTCCGCTCTCCCCGCCGTCCGGCGACGGACGACCACGGCCGCGCAGCCGGATCTTCTGCCCGTCGGCGACGCCCGCGGGGATCTTCACCTTGAACGGCTTGCCGTCCTCGCCCTGCAGCGTGATGGTCTCGCCCTGCACGGCGGTGCTGAAGTCCAGCGTGGTGCGGGCCGTGACATCGGCGCCGCGCTGCGGACCGCCGAAGCCACGGAAGCCGCCACTCGGCTGCCCGAATCGGCCTCCGCCGAACGAGCTGCCCTGGCCCTGGTTGAACATCGCGAAGATGTCCTCGAAGTCGGCGGTCTGGCCGCGCCCCTGCTGTCCGAACCGGCTGAAGACGTCTTCGAACCCGCCGGCGCCCGAGCCGCTCGCCGTGAAGCGAGCGCCCGAACCCATGGCGCGGATCTCGTCGTACTCCTTGCGCTGCTCGGCGTCGGAGAGCACCGAGTACGCCTCGCTGATCTCCTTGAACTTGGCCTCGGCCTTCGCATCGCCCTGATTGGAGTCGGGGTGATACTTGCGCGCGAGCTTGCGGTACGTCTTCTTCAGGTCAGCGTCGCTGACGTCCTTCGAGACCCCGAGGGTCTTGTAGAAGTCCTTGTCGAACCAATCCTGGCTGGCCATCGATCACCTACTCCGCAGGGACGGCGACGACGACCTTCGCAGGACGCAGCTCGACCTCGCCGAGGCGGTACCCCACCTCGACGACCTCGAGCACCGTGGTCTTCTCGACGCCGGGGGTCGGCTGCTGGAAGATCGCCTCGTGACGCTGAGGGTCGAACTCCTCGCCCTTCTCGCCGTAGGCGACCACGCCGAGGCGCTCCACGACCGCGCGCACCTTCTCGGCGATCACGGCGAAGGGGCTGCCTTCGACCAGATCACCGTGCTGCTCGGCGCGGGCCAGGTCGTCGAGCACGGGGATGAGGCCCTTGGCGGCCTCGCCCTTCGCGCGCTCGATCTCGATCTGGCGCTGCTCCTCTGTGCGGCGGCGATAGTTCGCGTACTCGGCCTGCAGGCGCTTGAGGTCGGTCAGCAGGGCGTTCTCGGCGTCGGCGATCGCGGCGTCGCCTGCGGCGGCATCCGCCGTCTGCGCGGCGCCGAGGATGTCCTCGACCGTCAGCCCGTCCTCGGCCTCGGCGGCCGCGTCGAGCGGAGTCTCGTCCGAGCCCTCGGCGGCCTTCGCCTCGCGGGAGTCCTGGTTCTGCGGCACGGGGCCGGATGCCTGAGCATCCGACCCCTCCGGAACCTCGTTCTCGTCGAAGTTCTTGTCCGTCATGATTACTTCTTCTCGTCCTCGTCGTCGACGACCTCGGCGTCGATGACGTCCTCGTCGGAGGAGGGAGCGTCACCGGTCGGGGCCTCGCCCTCGGCCGAAGCGCCGGCGGCGTCCGCCTGCGAGGAGGCGTAGATCGCCTCACCGAGCTTCGACTGGGACTGGTTGAGCTTCTCGAACGCGGTCTTCACGGCCTCGTCGTCGTCGCCGGCCAGAGCCGTCTTGAGCGCGTCGACGTCGGCCTTGACCTCGGTCTTCACGTCCTCGGGGAGCTTGTCCTCGTTCTCGGAGATGAGCTTCTCGATGGAGTACGCGAGGGTCTCCGCCTGGTTGCGGGTCTCCGCGGCCTCACGACGCGCCTTGTCCTCAGCGGCGTGCTCTTCGGCCTCGCGCACCATGCGCTCGATGTCCTCCTTCGACAGCGACGAGCCGCCGGAGATGACGATCGACTTCTCGGTGCCGGTGCCCTTGTCCTTCGCGGACACGTGCACGATGCCGTTGGCGTCGATGTCGAACGTAACCTCGATCTGCGGGATCCCGCGAGGAGCCGGGGCGATCCCGGTCAGCTCGAAGGTGCCGAGCGGCTTGTTGTCGCGCGTGAAGTCACGCTCGCCCTGGAAGACCTGGATCGCGACGGACGGCTGATTGTCGTCGGCCGTGGTGAAGGTCTCGCTCCGCTTGGTCGGAATGGCCGTGTTGCGCTCGATGAGCTTGGTCATCATGCCGCCCTTGGTCTCGATGCCGAGGGAGAGCGGGGTGACGTCGATGAGGAGGACGTCCTTGCGCTCGCCCTTGAGGACACCGGCCTGCAGCGCGGCGCCGACGGCGACGACCTCGTCCGGGTTCACACCCTTGTTGGCTTCCTTGCCGGTCTCGCGCTTGACGAGCTCGGCGACGGCGGGCATACGGGTCGAACCACCCACGAGGACGATGTGGTCGATGTCGGACACCTTGATGCCGGCCTCGCGGATGACGTCCTCGAACGGCTTCTTGGTGCGGTCGAGCAGGTCCTTCGTGAGGTCCTCGAACTTCGCGCGGGTGACGGTCTCGGACAGCGAGACGGGGCCCGAGTCGGTCAGCGACAGGTACGGGAGGTTGATGCTGGTCGACGTGGAGCTGGAGAGCTCCTTCTTCGCCTGCTCCGCGGCCTCCTTGAGGCGCTGCAGGGCGATCTTGTCGCCCGAGACATCGACGCCCGTGGTCTCCTTGAACTGCTTGATCAGGTAGTCGACGAGACGCTGGTCCCAGTCGTCACCACCGAGGCGGTTGTCGCCGGCGGTGGCGCGCACCTGGATCGTGGAGAAGTCGTCGTCCTTGCCCACCTCGAGGAGGGAGACGTCGAACGTTCCGCCACCGAGGTCGAAGACGAGGATGAGCTCGTCCTCCTTGCCCTTGTCCAGGCCGTAGGCGAGAGCCGCGGCGGTCGGCTCGTTGATGATGCGGAGCACGTTGAGGCCCGCGATCTCACCCGCCTCCTTGGTGGCCTGACGCTCGGCGTCGTTGAAGTACGCGGGGACCGTGATGACGGCGTCGGTCACGGTGTCACCGAGGTACGACTCGGCGTCGCGCTTGAGCTTCTGGAGGATGCGCGCGGAGATCTCCTGCGGCGTCCACTTCTTGCCGTCGACGTCGAAGCTCCAGTCGGTGCCCATGTGGCGCTTGACCGAGGCGATCGTCCGGTCGACGTTGGTGACGGCTTGGCGCTTCGCGGTCTCACCGACGAGCACCTCCCCGTCCTTGGTGAAGGCGACGACCGAAGGGGTCGTGCGGAAGCCCTCGGCGTTGGCGATGACCTTGGGCTCGCCACCCTCGAGGACGCTGACGACGGAGTTGGTGGTTCCGAGGTCGATACCGACAGCACGTGCCATGTGTTCTCTCCTTTGTTGGAAGTCTGTTGTGGTGCGAAAACCTGCGGCGATCAGGGAAACCTGAGTCGCGATGGCTCAAGTGTACGCCCAGGCCGAAAGGCTGTCAAATGAACTTGATATGAACTGACTCAAGTTTTGCCCCCCGGTATCAGAAGGGCGCATCCGCCGCTTCCTCGGTGAAGGTGACGGTGTTCGACGGCGGCGGGCGGTCGATGTAGATCTTCCCCGCCGGGCTCGTCCAGGCGTAGAGCCCGCCGCCACGCGCCTCGACGTGCCAGGCGGACTGATGTTTCAAGACGTGATGTCGACGGCACAGGTGGCCGAGATTCCCGGCACTTGTCGCCCCGCCGAGCGCGGCGTCCCGGTGGTGGTCGATGTCGCACTCCGCGGGTGCATAGCCGCATCCGGGGAAGCGGCACCGTTGATCCCTCGCTCTCAGATGGCGCCGTAGCTCGGCGTTCGGGCGATACCGGTCGACTGCGAGGACCGCGCCCGTCACGGGGTGGGTGAGGATGCGATCCCATCCGGAGGCAGCTCCCGCCAGCTTCCGCGCCGTGGTCCGGTCGATCGGGGTGCGCCCGTCGATCTCCGCCGGCGCCCGACCATGGCCGAGAAGGGTCATGACAGGCACCGTGACGCCGACCGTGGCGACGATCGCGGCCAGGGTGCCGTCATCATCATCATGGCCGGCCGGCGCACCGGTGAGGAGGACGTCGAGCGCGAGGTCGGCCCTGGACTGCGCGACGGTTCGGGTGTCCGTCGGGTCGTCGCCGGCCTGTGCGGTCTTGGCCATGGTGGTCAGCCGATCGAACACGCCGTGCACCAGCGCCGCCGGCCCCAGGAGTCCGAGCTCAGCCATCCCGTCAGGGGCGTCCCGCACCCACACGCGCCGCCGCTCACGGGCGACCTCGTGACGGTCCGCGAGGGGACGTGGCTGAAACTCCTCCGCGACCCGGCGGGCCATTCGCGCGACGCGGTTCGGTGCCTCGTCCTCGGCGAAGGCGATCATTCGCGCGGAGAACGCGTCGCGGTCCGCCTCGTCTTCGAGGTGCTCCCCCGCCTCCGCGATGACGCGGGCATGCCGGGCGGTGACCTGCCCCGCGCCCCATGCACCCCACAGCCGGGGAAAGCGTTCGACGATCCAGACCGCATCCGCCATCCGCCGCTGCACCGTCCTGTCGCTCGCCCGCAGCGCGGCACCGAACTCCGCCGCGACCGTGCGCACGCTCAGATCCGCGCCGTCCGGATGGTCGGCCTGTGCCGCGACCTCGACGGCGAGGCGCGACCCCAGAGCCAGGATCCCATCCCGCGCAGCCTGCAGACCACTGATCGTCCGCTCGACGCCGACGAGCATCTCCGTGAGCGCTCGGAGCGCCTCCACCTGCTCGATCGTCGCGTCCGCCAGTCCTGTCATACCCCGAGTGAAGCAGGGGTCACCGACATTGAAAGCCCAGTTCAGACGAGGTAAACGATATTCCGGCATCCTCTGCGTGCGAAGGAGGTCACACCGAGCGCGCTCCGCCTCGATGACCGCGAGCCGCCATGCTTGACTCTCACACGGTGTCAGACGGGAGAACAGAGACATGTTGTCCATCGGAGCGTTCGCGCAGATCGGCCAGGTGACCCACCGGATGCTCCGGCACTGGGACACGGCCGGGCTGCTCGTCCCCGCCCACGTGGACGAGTTCACGGGCTACCGGTCCTACGACCCGTCGCAGCTCGAGCGCCTGCACCGGATCGTCGCCCTGCGTCAGCTCGGCTTCGGTCTCGACGACATCTCGGCGATCCTCGCCCAGGGCGTCGACGCCGACCGGATCGCGGCACTCCTGCGCATCCGGCGTGCCGAGGTCGAGCAGGAGCACCGGCTCGCGGCCGCGCGACTCGTCGATGTGGAACGGCGCCTCCACCTCATCGAGAAGGAGAAGCACATGTCGCAGGTCGAGATCGTCCAGAAGCCCCTCCCCGCCGTTCGCCTCGCGGCCATCCGCACCGTCGTCGCGGAGCAGCCCGCGGTCGCGGAGGTCGTGGGACCGGCCTTCGACGCCGTGGCAGAGGTCATCGGGGATGAATGCGGCTCCCTCACCACGCCGATCGCGCAGTACCGGACACTGCCGGACGGGATGGAGGTCATCGCCGGATACTCCTACTCCGGTCCGGACGCCGAGGGGATCGAGATCATCGAACTTCCGGCCGAGACTGACGCCGTCTGCGGGGTGCACCTCGGATCCATGGAGCGGATCGCAGAGAGCTGGCATGCCATCCACACCGAGGTCGTCGCACGCGGCCTCGTCCACGCCGGTCCCTGCCGGGAACTGTACGTGCGCGCCCTCGGGGATGATCAATCGGACTGGGTCACCGAGCTCCAGCAGCCCGTCGCGCGCCGCTAGGCTGACCGCATGAACCGCACCCCCGTCCGACGGCTCGCAGCCGCGGTCCTCGCCGCCGCTGCAGTCCTCTCGCTGAGCGGGTGCCTGTACGCGCAGATCCCGGAGTCCGCTCCGTCACCGACCGCGGCCCCGCAGACGGACACCCCTGCGGACGAGCCGACCGGCGGCACGACCTTATCCTTCGCCGAGGGTGCCGAGCTTTCCTCCGACGCCTACATCGAGTGGGGCGACGGGCTCCTGACGCACGACGGGTGGGAGACGGTCGCCCCCGATGACGGCAACGGCGGCTGGACCTACGGCACGGTCGACGGCACCTGCACCGCGCAGTTCTGGCAAGGCCTCATCTCCGACGTGCCGACCGTGAGCGGCGACGACTCCGTCTCGTCCGACGCGATCCTCGGCGTCCTGCTGCAGTCGACCACGGCGGACATCACCCCGCACGCGAAGACCGGCGAGTTCAGCTACCTGAGCGGAGGCGCGGGCGGCGTCGAGAACCGCTGGGTCGCGGGCGGTGACGGCGACCGCTCCTGGATCATGGCGGCACGCGCCTTCACGAAGACCGGGGTCGGCCTCTACGTCGTCGTGGACTGCACGGGCGGCGATCCAGCGGCCGTGATGGACGAGGTCAACGAGGCGAACGCGATCGTCGTCACGCCCTGACAGAGGTCATTTGCCGCCGGGCGGCCCGACCAGCAGCAGGATCACGTACAGCGCGACGATACCCACGACGAGCAGCACCGCCAGCACCCACGGGCGGCGAAGGAACCAGCGCATCAGGCGGTCATACCAGCGGCGGTCGCGCGGGTCACCGGAGGCTTCGAGTCGCCAGTCGCCCCGGAGGCGGCCGCTGCGGTGCAACCAGATCTCCATCGGGATGGTCGCGTAGGGGACGACGGCGCTGGCGACCGCGAGCACCCCGGCACCCGGATGCCAGCGCTGGTTGAGCGCGACGAGGACGGCGGTCGCCGCGTAGGCGAGGAACACGAACCCATGGATGCCACCGCCGACGGTCACCACGACTCCGGGGGCTCCGACGGCGCGGGCGATGATCGCGGCGATGAGGATGGTCCAGGTGATCGCCTCCGCGATCGCGAGGACACGGTACAGGCGGCCAGGGGTGCGGAACACGGAACTCCTCGGGTGGGGTACCCCTCCAGCGTATCCCGCTGCGAATCGCCCGATTTGCTCCATCCGCCGCCGAAACGGAGCAGGGTGAGCGATTCGAAGGGGAATAGCGGGACGGTGGCCGACGTTGCCGAAGGCATGGTGACGGTGGACGCGGATGCGCTGT
This sequence comes from Zhihengliuella sp. ISTPL4, assembly GCF_002848265.1. Lineage (GTDB taxonomy): Bacteria > Actinomycetota > Actinomycetes > Actinomycetales > Microbacteriaceae > Microbacterium. Next base: position 2,846,235 of record NZ_CP025422.1, on the reverse strand, counting down.
CCTCCGTGCTCGGCACGGTGGACCTGCGTGTGGGGATCGCCCGGCGGGCGCGGCTGGCCCGCGGAGGGCTGCTGCCGCTGACCCCCGGACGCATCACCCTCGTCTATATCGCCGACGGCGCCGTGCACGGTCATCCGCCGCTCGGAACGGGCTGCCGTCTCGACGTGGACCGCGCCTCGCAGCAGCTCACGCTCGAGGAACCGGGTCACCGAGACCGGCTCGTCGCCGGCGACGCCTTCCTGCTTCTCCGCGGCGACACCTTCGCGCTGGAGGCCGATGCCGACACCGCTCTGCTCGTCGTCGACATCGAGCTCGCCGACGCCGCGTCTCCGCTCCCCGCGCTCCTGCCACCCTTCCTCACGGTGACCGGGTTCGACGCGCTGGAGCCGGCCGCCGCCGCCCTCGCCGAGAACATGGGCGTCGTGGACGCCGCCGCGTGCCCCGCGCGTCAGGGCGACCCCCTGATCTGCCGGATGATGGCGACCACCGTGCTGCTCTCAGTCATCCGGGCGTGGGCGGCCAACGGCTGCGCGCCCGCCGGGTGGCCCTCGCTGTCGAAGGACCCCTTCCTCGACCGGGTCGTGGAAGCCATCCACGAGCAGCCGGGACGGGACTGGACCGTCGAGCGCCTGGCCGCTGTCGGCGCCATGTCGCGTTCGGCTTTCGCGGAGCGATTCCGTCTCGCCGTCGGACGCTCCCCCGCCGACTACGTGACCGAGGTGCGGATCGACGCCGCGAAGCGGTTGCTCCAGGACGGGCAGTCCGTCTCGAGCGTCTCGCGCGAGCTCGGCTACGCCTCGGACGAGGGTTTCAGCCGCGCGTTCCGCCGTCGCACGGGCATGACCCCGTCCTCCTGGCGCGCCTCGCACTCCCTCGTTCCGGCCTGATCTGCCTGACCTCACGACCTGACCCCTGCCCGGGCGGGCACGAGGTCAGGGGCGGGAGCTGCGGCGATTCGAGAGGCCGAAGAGCACGGCGCCGGCAAGGAGGGACACCGCACCGATCGCGTAGACGAGCTCGACGCTCAGGGTGTCGACGAGGAGTCCGCCCACGCCGGCCGCGAGCGTGATCGCCCCCTGGAACCCGACCACCACGAGGCTGCCTCCGGCCTCCAGACGGTCCGGCATGCGGTGTCCCACCCAGGTGTTCACGACGATCAGCCACGACGAGAAGAAGAAGCCCCAGAGGAGCACCACGGCGCCGATCCCGATGATCGATCCGGAGAAGAGCACCATCGACAGCACCGCGGCGGAGATCACGAGCGGCGCGAACACCGCGAAGAACGCGAAGGAACGGTCGATCACGAGTCCGATCGAGAGGTTGCCCAGCAGACCGCCGACGCCGAACAGCGCCAGCAGCAGGACGATCGTCGACGCGTCCACGTCCGGGATGCGCTCCAGCGCGAGACGGACGTAGGTGTAGGCGAGGAAGTGGCCGAGCACGACGAGCACGTGTCCGACCAGCCCGAGGCCGATCCCCGGACGCCGAACCGTGTCGACGAGCAGACGCAGGCTCGACGCCCGCTCAGCCGGGACGCTCGGCAGCGCCCACCGCAGCGCGACGGCGAGCACCACCATCAGCACTCCCGCGATCGCGAACACGGCACGCCAGTCGACGACCTCGCTCAGCATGACCCCGAGCGGGACGCCGGCGACCGTGGCGAGCGAGACCCCGGCGGACGTGAACATCACCCCGCGACCGAGGTGCTCCGGCCCCGCGAGGCGCGCGGCGACCGTGATCGACATCGTCCAGTAGGCGCTGATCGCGGCCCCCAGCAGGAACCGCGCCAGCAGTACGAGGATGAGGTTCGGGGCGATCGCGACGACGAGGTTCGACACGGCCGCGGCGAGCGCCATCCACACCAGCAGTGACCGACGGTCCAGACGGGGGAACACGAGGCCGACGGTCGGGGCGACGAAGAGCCCGACGAGCGCGGTGACGGTGACGGTCTGCCCGGCCTGGCCGGGCGTCACGCCGAGGCCGTCCGCCATCTCGGTGAGCACCCCGTTCGGGAGGAACTCAGCGGTCACCAGAAGGAAGCCCATCACCATGAGGGCGATGAGTCCGCCGTAGCGGATGCGGTCGACGCGGGTGGTCGGCAGGGTCGGGACGGGGGCGGTCGTGGTCATGCTTCCAGACTCGCAACGGGAACGAGGCCGCGCCCGACCGGTCGTCCGCCGCATCCGACCGATCGTCCGACCCTGGACAACCTCCGTCCGGCCCCCTAGGCTCGACGACGCACCGGGATCCGCCCGGGAAGCCCGAGCGAAGGAGGCGATGAGATGAACACTGTCGTCGTCGCGCCTCTCGCCGACCACCTTCCCTTCGAGGCCACCCGCTCCTGATCGCCGCGTGGCCTCCCTTCCCGGAGCCACACCGTGACCGAATCCCCCGCTTCCTCGGAAGCCCCGTCCTTCGACGCCACCGCCTTCGACTCCCTCGAGACCGCCCTCTCCTTCGCCGAGGTCGAGCCCGGCCCGAACCAGCGCTGGACCACCTGGCCGTCATCCACCCCCACCGAGCGGGGGCCGGAACCCCGCCCCGCCTGGGTGGTGACCTCCGCCGGCGCCCTGGACACCGAGCTCGGCATCCTGAAGACCGGCAAGGAGGCCGACGTGTTTCTGCTGGAGCGCGCCGTGCCCGACGACCCCGCGCAGCGCACCCTCCTCGCCGCCAAGCGCTACCGCGGCATCGAGAACCGGAGCTTCCAGCGATCCGCTGTCTACACCGAGGGGCGCAGCACGCGGAACACCCGCGATACGCGCGCCCTCGCCAAGAAGACCGCCCACGGACGGGAGGTCGCCGCGGCGCAGTGGTCGCTCGCGGAGTTCGAGGCCCTGTGCCGGATGTGGGAGCGCGGCGCCCCGGTGCCCTATCCCGTGCAGGTCAGCGGTACCGAGGTGCTCATGGAGTTCCTCGGCGACGACCGGGGCATCGCGGCGCCCCGGCTCGCGCAGGTACGCGGGTCGAACGCCGAGATGCAGGAGTACTTCGCGCAGGTGGTCAAGCTCCTGCGCGTCTTCGCCGCCGCGGGTTTCGCGCACGGCGACCTCTCCGCGTACAACCTCCTCGTGCACGAGGGGCGCGTGCGAGTGATCGACCTCCCGCAGATCGTCGACGTGATCGCGAATCCGCAGGGCCTCGACCTCCTGCACCGCGACTGCGTCAACGTGTGCGAGGGGTTCGCCCGGCGGCGCGTGGAGTGCGACGCCGAGGCCCTGTTCGCCGACCTCCTCGGGACCCTGTTCTGATCCCCGTGTCAGGAGGCGAGTCGGGCGGCGAGAAGGGTCACCAGCTCGTATACGACGTGGCTCGCGGCGATCCCGGTCATCTGGGCGTGGTCGTACGCGGGCGACACCTCCACGACGTCGGCGCCGACGATGTCGCGGTCGCGCAGCGCCCGGAGGATGCGCAGCAACTCGCGGCTCGTGAGCCCCCCGGCCTCGGGGGTCCCCGTGCCGGGCGCGTGCGCGGGGTCGAGCACGTCGATGTCGATCGAGACGTACAGCGGCTTGTCACCGATGCGGGTGAGGATGCGGTCGATCGCCGCCTCCACCCCGTGCTCCTCGATGTACTCGCTGGAGACGATGGAGAAGCCGAGGCGCTCGTCGTCCTCGAGGTCCTGCTTCGAGTACAGGGGTCCGCGGGTGCCGACGTGGCAGCTCGCGGTGAGGTCGATCAGCCCCTCCTCGCTCGCGCGACGGAAGGGGGTGCCGTGCGTGATGGGGGCCCCGAAGTAGGTGTCCCACGTGTCGAGGTGGGCGTCGAAGTGGAGGACCGCGACGGGTCCGTGCTTCGCGGCGACGGCGCGCAGCAGCGGAAGGGCCACGGTGTGGTCGCCGCCGATCGTGACGAGGCGCTGCACCTGCTCGCCGAGGGCCAGGGCCGCACGCTCGACCTCGCTGACCGCCTCGGTGAGGTCGAAGGGGTTCACCGGGATGTCGCCGGCGTCCACCACCTGGGCCAGCTGGAACGGCGACACGTCCTGCGCGGGGTTGTAGGGGCGCAGCAGTCGGGACGACTCCCGCACGTGCGACGGACCGAAGCGGGTGCCGGGACGGTAGCTCACGCCGGAGTCGAACGGGATGCCGACCACGGCGATGTCGGCGCGCGGCACGTCCTCGATGCGGGGCAGGCGGGCGAAGGTGGCGATGCCGGAGTACCGCGGGTTCACGGAGGCGTCGACGGGGCCGATGTTGTCGGTCATTTCTCGTTCCTGTTCGTCGGGAGGTGAGGTCTCAGAGGGCGTGCTGCGGGATGTGCACGAGCTGCACTCCCCCGTCGGCGATGGCGGCGCGGATGCTCGGGGCGATGTCGACCCGCGCCGCGACCCGGCGCCCGGTCGCCCCGAAGGCCGTCGCGAGCGCGGCCCAATCCGGCTGCACGAGGTCGACACCGACCGGGGTCATCCCCCGGTCGAGCTCGTTCTGTCGGATCTCCGCGTATCCGCCGTTGTCGATGCACACCACGGTGACGTCGAGGCGCTGCTCGACGGCGGTGACGAGCTCGTTCACGCAGAACATCAGGGCGCCGTCGCCGATGACGGTGACGACCGGGCGCTCGGTCTGCGCGACGGCCGCGCCGATCGCGGCGGGGAGGCCGTAACCGAGCGTGGCGTAGGTCGGGGTATAGAGGAGCGAGTGCGGCTGCTCCTGTCGGAGGACGCTGCCCAAGGCCATGTACACGATCTGGGAGGAGTCGCCCGCGACGATCGCCCCGGCGGGGAGGGCGTCGGCGATGATCTCGGCCAACGCGACGGTGTCCGCTGCTGTCTCCCGGGACTCGGCCTCGATCGCGGCCCGCTCGGCCGTGAGGTCGCGGGCGGGGAGGGCCGGATCCGGCAGCAGCGGCAGGAGGGCGTCGGTCACGGCGGCGGCGTCCCCCGTGAGAGCGACCGTCGCGGAGAGGTTCTTGTCGCGCTGCGCCGGCGAGATGTCGACGCGGATCACGGCGCCGCGTGCCTCGAGCCGCGGAGCCCAGAGCTCCGCCTCGCCCAGCTTCGAGCCGACGACGAGCAGCACGTCGGCGTCTTCAGCCACAGCCCGTGCGGCGGCGAGGCGCAGGTTCGAGCCGAGGGAGAGCGGGTGCCTCTCGTCGAGCACGGCCTTGCCGTTCAGGGTGGTGAGCACGGGGGCCCCGAGCCGCTCGGCCACCGCGGCGATCTGGTGCGCGGCATCCACCGCTCCGCCGCCGGCCACGATCACCGGGCGGCGGGCGGCGGACAGCAGCCGGGCAGCCTCGGCGAGCGCGATCGGATCCCCGGAGACGCGGTCGGGCATCGGCCGCGGCTTCCGGTCCTCCGCGGGCACACCGGCGGGCGCCTCCAGCACGTCGAGCGGGATCTCGATGTGCACGGGACGGGGACGGCCGGTGCGGAAGAGGTGGAACGCGTCATGCACAGCGTGCACCGCCTCCGCCGCGGTCGACACCCGCCGCGACCACTCGGCGATCGCACCGACCATGGCCGTGGCGTCCTTGGTCTCGTGCAGCGTGCCGACGTCGGCGAACTCCGCTCCGAGAGGGACGCCCGGCGAGAGCACGATCAGGGGGCGCGACTCGCAGAACGCCGTGCCGATCGCACTCATCGCGTTCTGCAGCCCAGGGCCGGAGGTCGTGATCACCACGCCGGGCAGCCCGGTCTGCTGCGCCCACCCGTCCGCGCCGTACCCCGATCCCTGCTCGTGGCGGTTCGTCACGGCGCGGATGCCGAGGTCGGCGAGGGGCCGGTAGAACTCCAGGTTGTGCGTGCCGGGGATGCCGAAGATCGCGGTCACCCCGTAGGCGCGGATGGTCTCCAGGACTGCGCGGCCCGCGGTGTCGGCGTACCGGTCGTCTCCGGTGGTGTCGGTGCTCATCGTGCCATCCTCACATCGCGTGCCGACGGACGCCGTCGACCCAGGTCTCACGGACCTCGATCGCCGCGATCTCCTCGGCCGGCACCGCGAGCGGGTCGTCGGAGAGCACAGCGAAGTCAGCGTATTTGCCCGGCTCCAGGGAGCCGAGGTCGTCTTCCCGGCCGATCGACACGGCCCCCTCGATCGTGTGCGCCCGGAGCGCCGCGATCGCGGAGATGCGCAGGTCGTCCGGGCCGAGCTTGTGCCCGCGCCGGGTGACGCGGGTGACCGCGGTCTGGATCGCCTCCAGCGGGATCGGCTCGGCGACCGGGGCGTCCGAGGAGATCGTCATCGGCACGCCGGCGCGCTCGAACTCCCCGAGGGGGTTGAAGCGCTCGCCGGGGGTGCCGATGGCCTCCTCCACGCCCTCGCCCCAGTTGAAGTAGTGCTGCGTCTGGTTCACGGGACGGATGCCGGCGGCCGCCATCCGCTCGATCTGCGCGGGCGTCGGCAGACCGCAGTGCTCGATGCGGTGCCGGGCGTCCGCATCCGGACGCTCCGCCAGGGCGGCCTCGATCGCCGACACGACCATCTCGATCGCGGTGGGCGACTGGGCGTGGGTCGCGGTCTGGAGTCCGGCGGCGTGCGCCTTGCGGATGAGCTCGGCGTAGTCGGCGGGCTCGTGGTAGAGCTGGCCGGTGCGACAGGGGTCGCCGACGTAGCCGTCCGGGAAGTACGCCGTCCAACCGCCGAGGGTGCCGTCGGCGTAGAACTTGATACCGGCGAAGCTCAGGTGCGCATTGCCGAACTGCCCGACGAGCCCCATCTCCAGCGCCTCGTCGAGCAGGTGCGACAGCAGGTACATCGACACGCGCAGTTCCAGCCGTCCCGCCTCCGCCAGCCGCAGATACATGTCGAACTCGCGCCGCGTGACCTGGCAGTCGCCGATTGAGGTGACCCCGCCCGCGAGGAACCGTTGCGTCGCCGCGTCGAGCTGGCGCAGGTGCTCCTCCGGCTCGTCCGCGAGGTGGAAGTTCGGACCGTGGTGGCCGATCTTCACCCCGTGGACGCCGGTGAGGATGTTGCACGCCGCATCGGACAGTTCGCCGGTGAGCTCGCCGTCGGCGTCGCGGAAGAACTCGCCGCCGTCCGGGTTCGGGGTGTCCCGGTCCACGCCGTTGAGGTCGAGCGTGTACGAGTTCACCACGCCGCCGTGGCCGGAGGCGTTCATGAGGTACACCTCGCGGTCGGCGGCCACCTCGTCGAGCTCGAAGCGGGTGGGGTGCCGCTTCTCGGCGAGGTTCCGCTGCTCGTAGCCGTAGCCGCGCACCGGGCGCCCGGCGGGGAGCTCGGCGGCCGCGGCCTTCAGCAGCGCCACGATCTCCGGGATGCTCCCCGCCTTCTCGGGGCCGCAGTCCACCCAGGTCATCATCTGCCCGAACATCAGCGGATGCGCGTGCGCGTCCACGAAGCCGGGCACGACGACCGCCTCGCCCAGGTCGACGCGTTCCGGGGAGAGGCCGGCCCTCGCCGCCACGTCCTCGCACTCCGCCGCCGTGCCGAGGGCGACGATGCGCCCCCGGTCGGTCAGCATCGCGGTGACGGTGGTGTCCGCCGCGTCCGCCGTGTGGATGGCTCGCGCGGTGACGAGGACGGGAGCGGCCTGGGCCGAGCGGTCGAAGGGGGTGAGCTTTCTCATGATGCCTGTTCGCGGTGGTGTCGTGCGGGGGAAGGGTGCCG